>JACWDY010000009.1 GCA_014653835.1 Pelagibacterales bacterium SAG-MED28 | reverse complement strand
TTGGAAAAAAAATATTTGAGTGGAAAGAGCAAATAGAAAGCCAACAAATGTTAGTCAGGGATATTATCGATATTGATTCAACTTATGAAGATTTTGAAGCTTTAAATGATAACGATGATTTAAAAATTAGTAAAAACTCTAAATCAAAAATAGATAAAGAAAAAACTAAAGATGCTGATAAGGGGGATTTAGATAAAAAAGACGAAAACACCAATAGTGACGATGATGAGTTTAACGTCTCTCTAGCAAAAATGGAAGAGGAAATTAAACCAAAGATTATAAATATTCTAGATTCTTTAAATAAAAACTATTCAAAACTTAAAAAATATCAGATTGAGAAACTTGAATGTTTATTAGACTCAAAAGAATTGTCAGTATCTAAAAATAAAAATTTTAAGAAAATTCAAGAGGTTTTAGTTGACAATTTTAAGAACCTACAACTAGCTCCACATGTTGTTGAAGAATTAGTTCAAGCCCACTACAAAGAGAATAAAAAGATTGTTTCTTTAGAAGGTGTTCTTTTAAGACTAGCAATGGACAATAAGATATCTCGTGAAGAATTTTTAAAATATTATGTAGGTAATGAGATAAATCCAAAATTTGAGTCTTTTTTGAGAGAAAACGCAACCTGGAAAGCTTTTTTTAAGAAATACAAAAAAGATTTTTCAGAAATTAAAGATAGATTAATAGAATTTAGTAAAAAAATTGGTTTGTCAGTCGGTGAATTTAAAAAATTAGTAAGTCGAATTCAAAAAGGAGAGAGAGAGTCAAGAATAGCCAAAAAAGAGATGGTAGAAGCTAATCTAAGACTAGTTATATCTATTGCAAAGAAATACACAAATAGAGGTTTACAATTTTTAGATTTAATTCAAGAGGGGAATATTGGCCTAATGAAAGCAGTAGATAAATTTGAATATAGAAGAGGATACAAATTTTCTACCTATGCAACTTGGTGGATAAGACAAGCTATAACCAGATCAATTGCAGATCAGGCTCGAACGATAAGGATACCAGTTCACATGATTGAAACAATTAATAAAATAGTAAGAACTCAGAGGCAAATTATGAGTGAATTTGGTAGGGAACCAACTCCCGAAGAGCTGGCAAAAAAATTGGCTATGCCATTAGAAAAAGTCAGAAAGGTACTTAAAATTGCAAAAGAACCTGTATCACTTGAAACACCTGTAGGGGATGAGGAAGATAGCAGTTTAGGAGATTTTATCGAAGATAAAAATGCACTTCAACCCCTTGATACGGCCATACAATCAAATTTAAGTGAGTCCACAACAAAAATTTTAGCATCATTAACTCCAAGAGAAGAGCGAGTTTTGAGAATGAGATTTGGAATAGGAATGAACACAGATCATACATTAGAGGAAGTAGGCTTACAATTTTCAGTTACTAGAGAAAGAATAAGACAAATAGAAGCAAAAGCTCTAAGAAAGCTTAAACACCCTAGTAGATCTAAACAACTAAAAAGTTTCTTAGAAAAATAATTAATTGTGATATAACAAGATAGTTTGGGCCTGTAGCTCAGTTGGTTAGAGCAGTACACTCATAATGTATTGGTCCCAGGTTCGAGTCCTGGCGGGCCCACCAAATTAATTTTTTACAAATTCATTAAGTTTATTAATTAAAATCTTTATATTGTTATTATTTGAATTTAGTATTGATGAAAATTCTTCTTTTTGAGTTCTAGCTAAACTTAAACCCTCTACGATTAAATCTCTTATTAAAGGCCTATCTGAATTTTTTGTGTAAATCCTCCAATCAATTTTAATTTTGGGCCCACCATCACTTGGTGTTACTATAGAATTAACAATTGTATAGTTAGCACTCTTTTTATCATATCCTAATACTTCAAACTTACTTGATGAATAGTCTGTTAATCTTGAAGTAAGACTTTTTAAGAAATATTTTTCAAAAGCATTTTGATAATTAGAAATATCATCCTCGCTGGATGATTTTCTTAGTTCACCTAGTGTATAAAGTCCTAATGCGTTTATATCGACATATTCTAAAGCAACATTCTCGATAAAAGCTGACTTTTGATCTTTGTTTAAGTTTTTGTCTGCCAGCTTGCTTATTGCCTCGCTCACTAATTCATTAACAAAATCTTTGGGAACCGTACTATAAGCTAGTAACGAACTGTAAGAAAAGAGTAATAACGAAAAGGAAAAAATACAAATTTTTTTCATCGTTAGTTTAATTATCTAAGCTTCCCCACTCGTCCTGGTCTTCAATAGAGTTTTTAATTTTATTTTCTCTGTCTTGTAAATAAACACTTTTAAGAGAGGAATATAGGTCTAAAGAATTTTTTTCTAAACTTTCAAAATTCTGATCATTATCAGCTCTGAAATCTACTGCTGTAGCACCTTTAACTGAAAAGTAATCAATTTCATTTCCTGAAACTCCAAATAATTCATGATCTCTAATAGTTATATGAGCAAATGGATCGACAAAAGTGTCAGCTATTAAGCCAAAAGAATCACGAGCTGTCGAAGGACCTAAAATGGGTAGTACCAAATAACAACCTGGCCCAACTCCGTAAGCTCCTAAGGTTTGCCCAACATCTTCTTTAAGAGGTTTTAAACCTATTTTTTCTGCTGGATTTAAAACTCCAAATATACCAACTGTAGTGTTAACTAAAAAGCTACCTGTAGAGTGTCCCACTTGTTTTATATTACCCTGAAGCAAAGAGTTTGGTATTGACAATAAAGTAGCTATATTGGAAGTAAAGTTACTAGTCCCGTTTTTAACTGGATCAGGTAATTTATTATAACCTTTAGCTATCGGTCTCAAAACAGTCCTGTCAAAAGCCATATTAAATTTAAAGATTGATCTACTAACTCTCTCAAAACACTCTTCGGTAGCTTTAGCATTTGGAGATGTAAAACAAACTATAAGTATAATGAAGATAGGCAGTATAACTTTAAAAAATTTAATTGCTTTCATATAAAGGCTATATATATAATTTTAGTCTATAATCTATATACAATTTAGCTTAAAATTGGTCAAATTATTACAGAAATATAGGCTATATTTATAAAAATGAAAATAATACCAAATTTCTCTCCAAATCATTCCAAAAAAATAAGACTAAAAAGTGAAATAAAATTCGTAATAATTCATTATACCGGAATGCAATCTGAAATTGAATCAATTAAAAGACTTAAGGATCCTAAATATAAAGTAAGCTGCCATTATTTAATTAGTAGAAAAGGAAAAATAATTCAGATGGTGAAAGAAAAAAATATCGCTTGGCACTCAGGAAAATCTAAATGGAAAAAATTTAAAAACCTCAATGATTATTCAATAGGTATTGAGTTAGTTAATAAAGGTCATAAATTTGGTTATCAGAGTTTTAGTTATCAGCAAATTTCCAGCCTTATTACACTTTGCAAAAAACTCAAAAAAAAATATCTAATTAAAAAAGAAAATTTTTTAGGTCATTCTGACATAGCTCCTCTTAGAAAAGTTGATCCAGGGGAAAAATTTCCCTGGAAAAAATTAGGTAAGTTTAATATTGGAAAATGGTATGTAAAAATTGATAATAAGATTCCGTCAAACTCAAAAAAAATGGAGAAGTTGTTTTTTAAAAATTTACAAAAATTTGGATATAGATATTTTACTTATTCCAAAAAAAATTTGAATAATAAAATGATAATTAAAGCCTTCCAAAGACATTATATGCCAAATAATATTACTGGAAAAATAGATCAAAAAACCTACGAAATTAGCCATTTTTTAACAAGTTAACTTTTAATATATTGATTAATTGTAATTAATTACTTAAAAGTATTATGCCAGATAATTGGATTGTCGCTATTAGTTCTCTAATAGAGGAAAGTCCGGGCTCCATAAAGACACAGTGCCAGTTAATTACTGGCGAAGGTGACTTCAGGGATAGTGCCACAGAAAATAAACCGCCTTATCAAGGCAAGGGTGAAACGGTGAGGTAAGAGCTCACCGGTTTTTTGGTAACAAAAAACGCACGGCAAACCCCACTGGGAGCAAGGTTAAATAGAGAAGACACTGTGTGCAAACACTAAAAACAGTCTTTAGTTAGTCTTCTGGGTTAACCGCTTGAGCTTAAGTGTGAATTTGAGCCTAGAGAAATGACATCTTCAATGACAGAACCCGGCTTACAGATTATCTGGCAATAATCCTGCATAAAAGCGTTCTACTTTTGTACTTTTGCTAAAATATAAACTTATTGACTAATTAATAAAAACCCATACTATCCCAAATAATCCCAATATGGAGGGTACATTGAAAATTATAAATAATAATAGGTTTTTAATTAAAAATGTTTTTATCGAGTTACGAGAACAAAATAGACAAGAAAGGACGCGTTTCAGTGCCAGCGACATTTAGATCTCATTTGAGTTCAATGGGCTATAACGGTTTTATAAGCTATCCTTCATTTAATCACTCTGCTTTAGAAGCTTGCTCTCAGGATAGAATAGAAAAACTTTCTAATACTATAGACTCCTTAAATCCTTTCGAGGAAAAAAGAGATTTTTTTGCTACCTCAATATTATCAGAAAGTGAAAATTTACAGTTCGATACCGAAGGTAGAGTTTCGTTATCAGACAAATTACTTATTCATGCAAAAATTAAAAATAATGTTTTGTTTGTTGGTCTAGGAAAAACATTTCAAATCTGGGAACCAAAAAATTTCGAAAAGTTTAAAGTTGTTGCAAGAAAAAAGGCTTATCAAAATAGATCAAATTTAAAATGGGAAACTAAACAAAAGGGAGAACTATCATGAGTATAAATATAGGCGGGGGAGAACTTAAAGAATTAAAACCTAGAATATTAGTCTTAGGTGTTGGAGGTGCAGGAGGGAATGCCATTAATGCAATGATCGAGTCAGGCATGGAAGGAGTCGAATTCGTTGCAGTAAATACTGACGCTCAAGATCTAAAAATGAGCAAAGCTCATGCAAAAATTCAAATTGGAATGAACTTAACAAAAGGTTTAGGTGCTGGAGCAAAACACGATATTGGTCAGGCAGCAGCAGATGAGTCTTTAAATGAAATTACAAGTTATATGCAAGGCGCAAATATGGTTTTCATTACTTCGGGAATGGGGGGCGGAACAGGAACAGGCGCCTCACACGTTATTGCTAGGGCAGCAAGAGAGTTAAATATTTTAACTGTAGGCGTAACAACATTACCTTTTTCTTATGAAGGACCTAAAAGAATGAGAAGAGCAGTTGAGGGTTTAGAAGAATTTAAAAAACATTTAGACACAGTTATTGTTGTGCCTAATCAAAACCTTTTTAAAATTGCAAGTGAGACAACTACTTTTGAAGAGTCATTTAATTTATCGAATAATGTTTTAAAACACGGAGTGCAAAGTGTTACAGATTTGATGGTTAGACCTGGTATGATAAACCTAGATTTTGCGGATGTTGAAACTGTAATGAGCTCAATGGGCAAAGCTATGATGGGAACAGGCGAGGCTGAGGGAGAAGATAGAGCTATGGCAGCAACTGAAATGGCACTAAATAATCCACTTATAGATGAATACTCTCTTCAAGGTGCAAAAGGTTTATTAATTAATATTACTGGTGGAAACGATCTTACTTTATTTGAAGTTGATCAAGCAGTAAATAAAATTAGAGCAGAGGTTGATCCAGAAGCAGAATTGATATTTGGAGCAATTAAGGATGAAGGTATGACAGGTAGAATAAGGGTATCTATTGTTGCCACAGCACTTGATGGTCATAAAACTGAAAACAAAACAGTTTTAAACATGGTTTCAAGAATACAAAATAGAAATACAGGTTATTCCGAAAACTTATTTTCTCAAAGCTCAAGAGCTGAAAATAATAATACATTGGGTTCTATTGATGGTGCTACAGCGCTAAAACTTGATGAAAGCTACCAATTACACGAAGAAGAGCAAAGTAGTTCAGTAAGTAATTTTGAAAATGACATTAAAAATGAAAATTTAATTAGGACATCAAAAGAAGTAGAAAATTTTTCAAATGATATTCCATCTGGTGTCTCAATTGAAAGTGCATCATATATCGAGAGCAATAATTTTCAGGAAAATAATAATGTCCCATTAACAACTGAAAATAAAGAAGAAGAGCACACTCCAAAATTATTCTCCGAGGGACAGGACTTACAATTTGAAGAAACAAGCACAGAAACAATTGAGGAAAAAAATAAAGAGTCCGATCAATTATTTGATCAAGATATAAATGAGGAAGAGGATTTTGAAATTCCTGCATTTTTAAGAAAACAAAAGTTTTAATGAACCAATCTTGGATTCATGAACAATCAAACTTCATCACTGGAATTCTCCCATTTTCCAGTGATGTTGAATGAAGTTCTAAAGATATCATCTCCATCAACTAGTAAGACATTTATTGACTGCACATTTGGAGGTGGAGGTTATTCCAAAGAAATTTTAAAATTTTTAAAGACCAAAGTCTTAGCACTTGATAGAGATAAAAAAGTTTTAATAGAAGCAAAAAAAATAGAAAAAAAATTTCCTAGCAGATTTAAATTTCATCAATTAAAATTTAGTCAATTAGAAACAGTTTCAATTGATAATGTTGATGTTGCAATTTTTGATTTAGGTTTATCGTCAATTCAATTAGATGATTTTGATAGAGGTTTTTCATTTAAATCTAGTAAAAAACTAAACATGACAATGGGCCTTAACGAAATATCTGCTCTAGAAGCAATAAACAATCTAAATGAAATAAATTTAAAGCACGTGATTAAAATTTTAGGTGATGAAAGAGACGCTTCTAAAATTGCTAAAAATATTGTTAAACATAGAAACACAAAAAAAATTGAAAATACAAATGAGTTAGTTGAAATAATTGAAAAAAGTAAGAAAAAAAATTTCGCAAATAAGATTAATCCTTGCACCAAAACCTTTCAAGCACTCAGAATTTTTGTCAATAAAGAAATAACTGAGTTAATAAACGGAATTATTAATGCTACTAAAAAACTAAAACCGGGAGGAAAAATTTTAGTTATTAGTTTTCACTCAATTGAAGACAGAATTGTTAAATATTTTTTTTCTAACTATTCAAAAAATAAATCTAGATCATCAAGATATTTGCCTGAAACGAAAGTTGTTGATACAGCTTTATTTGAACAATATAAGAATAAGGTATTAAGACCATCAAATGAAGAAATTAGTCAAAACAATCGATCAAGGTCAGCAAAACTAAGATTTGCAATTAGAAGCAAAAATAATTTTAAATATCCAGTTGATTTAATTAAAAAATTTAAGAATTATTTAGACTTGGAGTCAATCAATGTTTAAAATGAAATTTATAATTGTTTCATCCATATTTATTTCATTTTTACTTTTTACTTCTACTATAAAAAATAAAACGCGAGTTATAGAAAAAAATATTTCAAATTTAACTACAAAAATCTCTTTTAAAACAAAAGATTTTAATGAAGCCCAACTTGATTTTCACTACTTAACATCACCGGCAGAAATTGAGAAAAAGTTAAGTATCATTGGATTTGATAATTATCTTCCAATTAAATACTCAAACATATTTTTTGATATTTCAGATTTAACTGAAATACAAAATAAAATTTCAAATCTTAAAAATATAGATGAAAAAAAAATACAAAAAAAATAAAAATATCAATCAAACCAGTTTTTATTTTGAAGATTATTTAGAAACGAATAAAAAAAAACAAGTTTTAAAAAAATCAAATAATTTTCAGGATAGAATTTATTTATTATTCTTTTTCTTTTTTTCTTTAATATTAATTTTTTCAATTAAAATTACTCATATCTCTTTTAATAAAAAGGATATTTTTAATATTGTAGAACAAAATTCTCAATTTTCTTTATTGAGAAGAGATATAGTTGATAGAAATGATGTAATAATTTCTAGAAATGTAAAAACTTTTCATGCCGCTGTTAACCCAAAATTAATTAAAGATAAAAAAAACTTTATAATTAAGTTAAGACTAAATTTTCCAGATCTTCCTATTGATCAAATTAAAATTAAATTAAAAGAAAATAAATATTTTCGAATTAAAAAAAGAATAGACCAAATCGAAAGAGAGAGATTCTGGGCTTTAGGAGAAAAAGCAATCAAGTTTGAACCCTTTCAAGCAAGAATGTATACCCACGGAGATTTATTCAGTCATATTGTAGGTCAAGTCGATTATGATAATTATGGAATATCGGGTATTGAAAAATATTTTGATAGAGAATTAAAAAACAAAGAGCAAATCAATCAACCATTAAAATTAACTCTTGATAGTAACATTCAGTATATAATTAATAAGGAATTAAATAATGCCATCGAAACTTTTGATGCTACAGGTGGTGGAGCGTTATTAATGAACGTTAATAACGGTGATATAATATCTCTTGTTTCTTTACCTAACTTTAATATTAATCAGAGAATAATTATTAAAGATAAAAAATTTATTAATAAGATCACTAAAGGTGTATATGAGCTTGGCTCAATTTTTAAAACTTTTACTATAGCATTAGCACTTGAACATAAGCTAGTAGATACAAATACAATTATTGAAAGTATCCCAAAAAAAATTCGATGTTCTATCCATGAAATTACAGATATGAAAGAACATCCAAATAATTTATCAGTTGAAGAAATACTAGTTAGATCGTCTAATGTAGGCTCTGTATTACTCGCAAAAAAAATCGGTAAGGAAAATTATAAAAAATTTATCAAAGATACAAATATAACACGAAATCCAAAAATCGAGTTAGAGGAGGTCGGGGTACCTCACAAATTAAAATGGAATAAATGTAAATTAGAAACAGTTTCGTTTGGTCATGGTATCACTACCACCCCTTTGCAAGCTACAGCTTTATACGCAGCTATGATCAATGGAGGAAAAATAGTCATACCTAGCCTGATTAAAGAAAGAAAAACTGAAAATCAAAAATCAATAATTTCCCTTGATACAAGTAAAAAGTTGAGAAATATTTTAAGAAAAGTAGTCAGCAGTGAAGACGGTACAGCAAGTTTAGCAGATAAAGACGGGTATTATGTTGGAGGAAAAACAGGCACAGCCGAAAGTTATGGAGACAAAAAAAATAGAATAAACACATTTATATCAGTTTTTCCTACTAATAAGCCCAATTATACTTTATTCGTAATGTTAGAAAATCCTAAAATAAATAAAGATCTAATTTATAATTATCGAGGCGTTAAAACCAAGGCACCTTATAACACCTCTGGTTGGAATTCTGTTTATGTAGCAGGCAAAATAATAGAAAAAATTGGGCCAATTTTAGCCATAAATAACGGAGAGTTTACTGATCAGCATGTTGTTGAAAAATTTAATTAGAAACATTTCAAAAGAAAAAAAAAATTTAATTATTTCTGGACTTTCAACGAATAGTAAGAAAGTTAAAAAGAACTACATTTTTTTTGCTATTAAAGGAAAAAAATTTAACGGTGAAAAATTTATCAAAGAAGCAGTTTATAAAGGAGCCTCGGTTGTAGTCTGCTCTGAAAGCTGTCAATTTAGAGACAAAAGCATTCTTACAATTAAAACAAAAAAAATAAGACATATTTTGAGCGAAATATCCTCAAAATTTTATAAATTAAAGCCAAAGAATATTATTGCTGTAACTGGGACAAACGGAAAAACCTCTGTGTCTGATTTATTTTATCAAATATTAAGAATTAACAATATACGCGTCGCCTCAGTAGGTACTTTAGGAATTAAATATAATGATAAGATTATAAAAACCAACCTGACTTCACCTGATACTATTACACTTCATAAAAATTTGAATTACTTAAAAAATAAAAAGATAAATAATGTAATCATTGAGGCCTCAAGTCATGGTTTGGACCAAAAAAGATTACATCATATAAAATTTAAAGGGGGAATATTTACGAATTTCAGCCGAGATCATTTAGATTATCATAAAACTATGAAGTCTTATTTAAATGCAAAACTTATATTATTTAAAAAAATTTTAAGTAAAAAATCAACTATCATCTCTAATGATAAAATTTCAACTTTTAAAATATTAAATCAAATTGCTAAAAAAAAAAAATTAAAAATATTAAATATAAACAAAACTTTTGAAAAAATTAAAAATATTGATTTAAAATTAATTGAAGATTTTAAGATTAGAAATTTAGCTATGGCCATTGAAGCTGCGAAATTATGTGGATTAAACAAGCAAAAAATATTTGGAAGTTTAAAAAAACTTAAAGATGTCAACGGTAGGCTTGAGTTAATCAAAAAATATCCAAATGATGTAAAAGTTTTTATCGATTATGCTCATACACCAGATGCTTTATTAGAAGCTCTTGAATCTTTAAAGAACAATTACGGAAATAATATTTCTTTAGTCTTTGGATGTGGAGGTGAGAGAGATCAAACTAAAAGACCAATAATGGCGAACATAGCGAATGATAAATGTAAAAAAATTTACATAACAGATGACAACCCTAGAAATGAAAAACCTCAAGAAATTAGAAAAGTTCTTTCAAAACATATTTCAAAGAGTAAATCTTTTAATATTGGAAATAGGTCATTAGCTATAAAAAAAGCTATTTTAAATGCAGATCCACAAGAAATAATATTGATAGCTGGTAAAGGCCATGAAGAGCAACAAGTTTATAAGAATAAGATATTAAAAATTTCTGATAAAAAAATATTAACAAATATAAATATAAAAAAAAAAAATAAATCTATTAAAGATCAAAACTATCTGCAAAATAAACTGATACTTAATAAAATTTTAGGAAAAACAATATCACTAAACTTTAGTGGCATCTCCATTGACACAAGAACGATCAAAAAAGGTAATTTATTTTTAGCAATTAAAGGAAAAAAAATTGATGGAAACAAATTTGCAAATATTGCATTAAAAAAAGGAGCTGGATGTGTTATTTTATCTAAAAATTTAAAAAAAAATAATAAAAAAATAATAACTGTTAAAAATTCTATCTCATTATTAAATAGTTTTGCAAAACTTAAAAGAAAACTCTCTTTAGCTAAAGTAATAGCAGTAACAGGCAGCGCTGGTAAAACATCTTTAAAAAATTTAATTAGAGATTTATTACTTAATTTTGGAAAGACATGCTCCTCATCAAAGTCTTTCAATAATCATTTAGGAGTTCCGATAAGCTTATCTAACTTAAGTTTAGATGATAAATTTGGGGTTTTCGAAGTTGGTATGAGCAGAACTGGAGAAATTAAAAATTTATCTAATTTAATTGAACCTCATATAGGCGTTATAACAAATATAGGTGAAGCTCATATTGAGAACTTTAAAAGCATTTATGAGATTGCAAAAGCTAAGTCGGAAATCATAGAAAGCATTGTTGAAGGTGGAACAATGGTTTTAAATAGAGACGACAAATTTTTTAATTATTTATCAAAAAAAGCTAAATTATATAAATTAAAAACTTTTACTTTTGGTCATCATAAAAAATCAGATATCCAAATTAAGAAAATTACTAAAAAAGGCAATTACTCAAAAATTTTTATAAATATAGATAATAAAATAATAGATTTAGAAATAAGAGATTTAAATATTTATAATGTACTTGCTTCAATCGCAGTTTTAAAAATATTAAAAATTGATATCAAAAAGGTTAAAGCGAAACTAAAAATTTTTGAATCACCAGAGGGAAGAGGAAAAAAATACTCAATAATAAGATACAAGAAAAAATTTAATTTAATTGATGAAAGTTATAACGCCAATCCTTTATCAGTAAAAAATGCAATTAATAGGTTAAATTTAATTAAAAAAGAAAAATTTAAAAAATACTTAATACTTGGCGATATGCTTGAGTTAGGTCCTAAGTCTAATAAATATCATGAGCAGTTGTCTAAAGTTATTAACAAATCTGATATAGATAAAGTTTTCATTCAAGGAAAAAAAACAATTTTCACATATAAACAATTAAACAAAGATAAAAGAGGAAATATTTTACAAGATAATGAAGATATAGATATTAGTTTAAGAGAAATGATATCTAACAATGATCACTTAATGATTAAAGGTTCAAATGCCACAGGACTTAACGATTTTAGTAAAAAAATGATAAAAGGAATATAAATGTTATTTAATTTATTAACTTCTTTAATTGATCAATATTCATTTTTAAACGTATTCAAATACCTTACTTTTAGAACAGGCTTATCTGTAGTAACATCTTTAGTAGTTGTATTTATTATTGGTGGTCCATTAATAAAACTATTTTCTGAAAAAATGATAACTGGGCCTATAAGACAAGACGGACCAATAGATCACATTATTAAAAAATCTGGCACACCAACCATGGGTGGTGTGATTATCATAATTGGCATAATATCAAGTACTCTTTTATGGGCAGACTTAACAAATATTTATATTTGGACTTTAATTTTTGTCTCTTTATCTTTAGGTGCATTAGGATTGTTAGATGACGTACTTAAGATTAAATTTAAAAATTCAAGAGGACTTAAATCAAGATATAAATTTCTTGGTCAAATTATTATTGGCTTAATCACTCTTTTGATTTTGATAAAATATTCAAATCATGAGTATTTATATGACCTTTACTTTCCATTTTTCAAAAATTTAATATGGAACATGGGATTATTTTTTATCTTCTTTGGCTTATTTGTGATTATCGGATCATCAAATGCTGTAAATTTAACAGATGGATTAGATGGGCTAGCAACAGTACCAGTTATGTTAGTGGCTCTTTCATTTACATTAATTTCATACGTTGTAGGAAATACTATTTTTTCAGAATATTTACAAATCCAATACATCCCTGATGTTGGAGAACTATCTATCTTTTGTGGTTCAATTGTTGGAGCTTGCTTAGGTTTTCTTTGGTACAACGCACCTCCAGCAAAAATATTTATGGGCGATACTGGATCACTTTCTCTTGGAGGTTCCCTAGCTGTTGTAGCGATTATTGTAAAACATGAAATTGTACTAGCAATTATTGGAGGATTATTTGTTTTAGAGACTATTTCTGTGATTATTCAAGTAGCTTCATATAAATTAACCGGTAAAAGAATTTTTATGATGGCACCTATTCATCATCATTTCGAAAAAAAAGGATGGGCTGAGTCTACAATTGTAATTCGATTTTGGATAATTGCGATTATTTTAGCATTAATTGGATTAGCAACACTTAAATTAAGATAGACTATGGTTCAATCTTCAAAACTGAAAGAACTATCGTTCCTTGTTTATGGTTTAGGCTTATCCGGAAGATCTGTAATAAATTTTTTTAAAAAAAATAATATAAAAAATTTTAAAGTTTGGGATGATAAAAAAAAAAATATACATAAAAAATATAGATCAAAAAATTTGACTCATACTTTAAATCAAGTTGATTATATTGTTTTATCTCCAGGAGTAAGTTTACTTAAAAATAAAAAAATAAATAAATTTGAAAAAAAAATAATTACAGATATTGATTTACTTTATTTGTACAACAATAAATTTAAAAGCATTGTAGTAACCGGCACAAACGGTAAATCAACTACATGTAAATTGTTAGCACACCTTCTTCAAAAGAATAAATTGAAGTGTTCACTTGGAGGGAATATTGGTACCCCAATTTTGAATTTGAAAAACTTAAAAAATAGTTTTGTAATCATAGAGGCATCCTCTTACCAACTTTCACATTCAAAGTTTATTTGCCCTGACTATGCTATATTTTTAAATTTTTCTAATGATCACTTAGATTGGCATGGCAGTAAAAATAAATATTTGAATTCAAAATTAAAAATTTTTCATTTACAAAAAAAAAGAAATTTTGCGATAATAAATAAAAATTTAAAAAAAAAATTTGTTTCAAAAAAATTCTCAGGTAAATTACTATTTCCTAAAATTAAAGATTATAGAAAGATAAAAAAAAAAATTAAAAACCAATATTTAAACTCTAATATTAATGAGGAAAATATGAGCTTTGTTTATACACTTTCTAAATTATTAAAAATAAGTGAAAAATCTTTTTTAAAAGCCATGAGATCGTTTAAAGGCTTACCACATAGATTTGAAATTTTTTTAAAAAGAAAAGATATAACATTTATTAATGATTCTAAGTCAACTTCATTTAAGGCTGCAGAGTCTGCTTTGTGTAGTTTAAAAAATGTTTATTGGATACTAGGAGGTCTTCCAAAAAAAAACGATGTATTTAAATTATCAAAGTTTAAAAAAAATATAATAAAATGTTACTTAATAGGAAAAAATATAAATTTTTTCAAAAATCAAATTAAAGGCAGAATAGACTTTTCAATTACAACAAACTTAAAAAACTCAATTATTAAAATTTCAAAAGATATTAAGTTACAAAAACATAACAATAAATCCATTTTACTAAGTCCCGGAGCCGCTTCCTTTGATCAATTTGAAAATTTTGAAAAAAGAGGAGAGGAATTTAAGAGACTATGTAATAAATATGTTAGAAAATTCATTTAAATTTATATTTATAAACTACTGGAGAAGTATAGATAAAAAAATTTTATCATGTTTTTTTATTTTATTTTTTTTAGGTTTATTCTTTTCATTTTCATCTACTTCATCTTTAGCAGGTGAAAGACTTAATAAAGAATTTTATTTTTTCTTTACAAAGCATTTAATTTTTACATTTTTAGCTGTAATAATTATGATTGTTATTTCAACTATTAAGACTGAGTTGCTTATAAAATTTGTAGTACCATTATTTATTGTATCTTTTTCTCTTTTAGCTGTCGTGCCAATAATTGGAATAGAAGTAAAAGGAGCCAAAAGATGGATCGATCTTTATTTCTTTCGATTACAGCCAATAGAAATATTAAAACCTTTCTTCATACTAATGACAGCAAAATTACTAACTTTTGAAAAATTTCAAAATTCTCAAATTAAATATATTTTTAGCTTTATGCTTTTAGGTTCTGTTGTAATTTTATTGGTCAATCAGCCAGATTTGGGGCAATCAATATTGTTAATAGGAAGTTGGGTTGGTGCTGTATTTATTTCTGGTGTTAGTTTAACTTATATATTTACCATCTTTTTAATTTTTTCAATATTACTCGGTTCTTTATTATTTTTATTGCCTGAAAAATTTGGATATATTATCAATCGACTGATTAATTTTTTTGATCCTAGTCAAGGAGATAAGTTTCAGTCATCTTCTGCTCTTGATGCTATTAAATTAGGAGGATTAACTGGTCAGGGAATGGGTGAGGGCATATTAAAGGATAGTGTTCCAGAGGCACATACAGATTATGTTATAGCCGTAATATCGGAAGAATATGGTTCTTTAGCTACCATAATAATACTAATTATTTTTTTATATATTTCTTTCAGAATAATTAAAAATTGTTTTAATCAAGATAATCAATTCTTAAAGATTTCTTTAAGTGGATTAGCGTCGTTGTTGATATTCCAAACATTTATTCATGCCGGCGTTAATACGAACTTACTACCAACAACGGGCATGACATTACCTTTTTTAAGTTATGGAGGCTCTTCTTTAATTGGAAGCGCAATTTTGGCCGGATTGGTTTTAAATTATACTAAAAATAAAACTTACCTATATGATTAAAAAAAAAATAGTCATTGCAACTGGTGGTACAGGCGGTCATGTTTTCCCGGCTTATAGTTTAGCAAATTATCTAAAAAATAAGAGTTTTAATGTAAAATTAACCTCAGATGAAAGAGGATCTATTTACTTAAAAAAATATAATAATTTAAATTTAATAAAAATAATCGCAACTCCTCTTATTAAAACAAATATTATTAAACTTTTTTATTCATTTTTAATTATTTCTTTTTCAATTATCAAATCTTTAATAATTCTTATATTTGATAGACCATCACTTATTCTAGGAATGGGAGGCTATTCCTCTTTTCCAATTTGTTTTGCCGCATTTATTTTAAGAATAAAATTTATTATCTATGAAAATAATTTAATAATTGGAAAAGCTAATAAATATTTATTACCCTTTGCAAAAAAAATATTCGTTTCTTATAAAGAACTCGAAGGTATATCTGAAAAATATGAAGATAAAGTTGTTGAGGTAGGTAATATAGTTAGAGAAGAGATAATTAATTCTAATAATTTAAATGATGATACAAATAAGTTTGAAAGTTTAAATATTTTAGTTCTTGGAGGCAGTCAAGCTGCAAGAATATTTGCAGATGAGTTCCCACAAATATTTAAAAAACTGAAAGACTCCAAAATAAAAATTAAAATTTATCAGCAATGTCATAAAAATCAGAATGCTCAATTAACTCAGTTTTACAAAAAAGCTCAAATAGACTTTGAGATATTTAATTTTACGAGCAACATTATAAATTATTATTCTAAGTCAAATTTAGTTATTACTCGATCTGGTGCTTCAGTTTTAGGTGAATTAGTTAACTTTAAAATTCCTTTTATTTCTATACCTTTGCCAACATCGGCAGATAACCATCAATACAAAAATGCTGTGTTTTACTCAAAAAAAGGTTATGGAAATTTTTTAGAGGAAAAAGATATAAAAAATAAATTGTACGATTTAATTGTTTCAACTTTTAATGATAAATTAATGTTAAATAGTTTTTTATTAAATCAAAGACAACATTCGGACAAAGATATATTTGAAAATTTGAATAGGCAAATAGAGAAAATTTTAAATGAAAAAAATTAATTTAGGTCAAAAAGATGTTATTCATTTTGTAGGTATTGGGGGCATAGGAATGAGTGGTCTAGCCCAAATTATGAGAAATATGGGATTTAGAATTCAAGGAAGCGATCAAAATAAAAATAAAAATACAATCAATTGTTCAAAACTAGGAATCAGAGTATTTATTGGTCATTCGTCGACTAATATTAAAGGCACAACCATTGTAGTTAAATCATCTGCTATAAAAAATAATAATACAGAACTTAAGTTTGCAAAAAAAAACAAAATACCAATTTATTCAAGAGCAGAAATTTTAGCAGATGTAGTGTCTTTAAAAAAAAATATCATAATTACAGGTTCACATGGAAAAACTACAACTACATCTTTAGTAGCAAAAATTTTATCAGATCAAAAACTTGATCCAACTATTATTAACGGCGGAGTAATAAATTCTTTTAAAAGTAATGCAAAACTTGGAAAAGGAGAGTGGGCAATATTAGAAGCTGATGAGTCAGACGGCAGTTTTTTAAAACTACCAATTAACTATTCAATCGTAACTAATATTGATTATGAGCACATTGATTATTACAAAAACTATGAAAATTTAGAAAAATCTTTTTTAGATTTTATAAACAAAACTCCTCCAACTGGTAAATCAGTAATTTGTATTGATGACTATAATATTAAAAAAATATTCTATAAAATTAAAAATCAAAATATTCTAACTTACGGAGAAAATAAAAAAGCCGATTATCAAATTAAAAAAATCAAATATTATTTTGGTAGCACAACCTTTGATTTAAGTTTTAAAGATAAAAACAAAAAAACCACGAATATAAAAAATATAAATGTAAAACTATTGGGAAAACATAACGTGCTAAACACAGCTGCAGCTTTTATTGTTTGTTTAAACCTAGGAGCTAATATAAATCTAATTAAAAAATCGCTCAAAAATTTTTCTGGCGTGCAAAGGAGAATGACTAAACTTTTTTCAATTAATAAAAATGATTTCTATGACGATTATGCTCACCATCCTACTGAAATCAGTTCAATTTTAGAGGGAGTTCATAATGTAAATCCAAAAAGAAAAATTATTAGTGTCTTTGAACCACATAGATATTCAAGAGTGGTGTCGTTAAAAAATGAGTTTTCAAAATGTTTTTCTAAATCAAAGATAGTAATAATGTGTCCTCTATATACCGCAGGTGAAAAAAAAAATTTTAAATTTAACTTAATCAAGTTTGCAGAATCAATTATGAAAAATTCTAATACTCAAGTAATTATTGTTAAAAATGAAATTGAATTAAGTAAATATTTAAAAAGAAATTTAATAAGTGATGAAATTATAATTGGCATGGGAGCAGGCGCAATCTCAAAATGGATGGCAGGACTTAAAAATTTATTATGACTCTAGATATAAATTTTATAAAAAAGTTTGAAGATAATTTTAGTTATAATGTAAGCTTATCTAACTATAGTTGGTTTAATTTGGGAGGTAAGGCAGAGTACTTTTTTAAAGCTAAAAATCAAAAACAACTCATAGAATTTTTACGAGAAGCAAAAAAAAAAAACTTAAAAATAACAATCTTAGGAGCTGGATCTAACACATTGTTTAGAGATAATGGTGTCAAAGGAGCAGTTATAAAATTAGGAAATGAATTCTCTTATACTAAACTTGTCAATAAAAATATTTTAGATGTAGGCGCTGCAACATTAGATCGTAAAGTTGCTAATTATGCCAAAGAAAATAATTTGGAAAATTTAGAATTTTTATCTTGCATACCTGGATCAGTGGGGGGCGCGATTATAATGAACAGTGGTTGCTACGAAAATGACATATCTAAAGTTTTATTATCTATTCAGGCAATTGATAAAAAAAAATTATCGGTAATTGAAATCAAAAAAGAGGATATAAAATTTTCATACAGAGGAACTAGTTTATCTGATGATCTAATTATTATTTCAGCAAAATTAAAAGGTGTTGAGGGTGTAAAAGAGAGAATAGAAAAAAAACAATCCTATTATATTGAGAAAAAAAAATCTTCCCAACCCAGTCAAGTAAAAACTTGCGGAAGTACTTTTAAAAATATAAGCGAAGATGAAAAAGCTTGGAAGTTAATCAAAGAGGCTGGTTGCGAAGATTATCGAGTAGGGGATGCGATGATTTCACAAAAGCATTGTAATTTTTTTGTAAATAATGGTAACGCTAAATCTGCTGATATTGAGAATTTGATTAATAAAGTCAAAAAGAAAGTCCAAGAAAAAACCGGAGTAGATCTTGAATTAGAGATTAAAATTGTCGGTGAGAAATAAAAAATTTAAAAATGTCATGGTTGTTCTCGGAGGCACCTCAGGAGAAAGGGCCGTTAGTTTAGAGAGTGGCAGAGCCTGCATTAAGGCTTTAAAAAAAAAGGGTTATAAGGTTTCATCATTTGATCCTAAAATTAAAAACTTTAATCTTATTAATAAAAAAAAAGTTGATGTTATTTTTAACGCCTTACATGGAAGAGATGGAGAAGACGGCATTGCTCAAAGTTACTTTGAATATTTGAAAATTCCCTATACCCATTCAGGTGTAATCAGTTCATTTAATGCTATGAATAAACTTATTTCAAAAGAGATATTTATTGAAAACAATATACGTACCCCGAAGTTTTTTTCGATAAAAAAAACTGAGTATAAAAATAAAACAATACAAAAAATTATAAGCAGTAAAAAAATTAATTTTCCTGTTATTTTGAAACCAATCAATGAAGGATCTAGTCTAGGAGTAGAAATTTGTAAAAATAAAAAAAAATTATCTAGATCATCACATTATTTGTTTAAAAAATATAACGAATTAATATTAGAAGAATATATCGGAGGCCAAGAAGTCCAAGTCGCAGTTATTAATAGTGACACTCTCGGTGCAATTGAGCTTGTACCTAAAAGGGCGTTTTATGATTACAAAGCAAAATATACTAAAAAAGCGAAGACCAAACATGTGATGCCCGCAAGATTGTCTAAAAAAAAATATAATGAAGTTTTGAATATAGCAATGAAAACCCATAACGTTTTGAAATGTAGAGGGGTAACAAGATCAGATTTTAAATTTTTTAATAATATTTTTTATTTACTAGAAATAAACACTCAGCCGGGTATGACAAGTTTATCTTTAGTTCCTGAAATAGCTAAATTTAAAGGTTTAACTTTTGAAAATTTAGTTGAAAAAATTTTATTAGATGCAAGCATCAATAAATGAAAAAACGTTTAGTAATTGCTTTACTTTTATTAATATTATTAACAACTATTAATCCACAACAAAAAATTGTTATTTCTAAATTTAATTTAAAGACAATAATAATAGAAAATAATTCATTACTAGAAGATAAAGATATAAAAAATTTATTACTACCTATATACGATAGAAATCTTGTATTTTTAAAAAATACTGAAATAAAAAAAGCATTAATTCAAAATAGCTTTATCGAAAGTTTTAATATCAAAAAAAAATATCCTAGTACTCTTAAAATACAAATATTTGAAAAAAAACCAATTGCTGTATTAATAAGTGAAAAAAAAAAGTTTTATTTAAGTGAAAAGATAGATTTGATTGAATTTAAAAATTTACCAAATTATCAAACTCTTCCTTCTGTTTTGGGAAATAAAGATGATTTTAAAATTTTTTACAATAATCTTAAAGAGATTAATTTCCCGTTAGATATAATTGTAAAATATAAATTTTATGAAACGAATAGATGGGATTTAGAAACTATAAATAATCGAGTTATTAAACTTCCTCACGAAAATTATACAAAAAGTCTTGAAAGCTTCTTAAATCTAAAAAGTAAAAATAGTTTTGAGAAATATAAACTATTCGATTATAGAATAAGTAATCAACTTATTTTAAAATAAATATGAATAATTCTTCTTTAACACTTTTACTAGAAATTAATAATCAAAGTTATATTTTTTTTGTTTGTGAAAATGGTGAATATAATAATTTCAAAATTGTATATAAGTTAGAATTACCTCTTAAGGGGATATACAATAATAGTATTACTGATTTAAAAGAAGTTTATGATATAATTAAAAAGAATGTTTATACTATCGAACAAAAGTTTAATCATACTTTTAATAAAATAACCTTAATTTTAGAAAATTTTAATCCTACTTTTATTAATTTATCGGGATATAAAAAATTAAACGGATCTCAAATTTTAAGAGAAAATATAACTTACATATTGAATAGTTTAAAATCTTTTATAGAAGAAAATGAGTCGAAAAAAAAAATTTTACATATTTTTAACTCAAATTTTTTTATAGATAATAAAAAAATTGACAATTTACCAATAGGTCTCTTTGGAGATTTCTATTCTCATGAATTATCTTTCACGTTAATTAATTTAAATGATTATAAAAATTTAAGCAATATTTTGGATAAAATAAACTTAAAGATTAAAAAAATTTTAATTAAAAGTTTTATTAAAGGAGCAAATATTAGTAATGATTATAAAAAAATCGATACTTTTTTTCATATCAAGATGGATAATAATAATTCCAAAATTTTTTACTTTGAAAATAATTCGCTTAAATTTGAACAGAATTTTAAATTTGGAACTGATATTATAATTACTGATATATCAAAGGTTACTTCTTTAAAAAGAGATACAGTAGAAGCAATTTTAGAAAAAATTGATTTTCAAAATGATATTTCAGAGGATGAACTTCTTAAAAAAGAGCTATTTGTAGACGAGGTCTATAAAAAAATTAAAAAGAAATTAATTTATGATATTATTGTAGCCCGAATTCATGAAATAACAGAGCTAATGTTATTTAAAAATGTGAATTTTATTCATTACAATAAAATTTCTAGAGATGTTTTTTTTGAAATTAATCCTAAGTCCAAATTAATATTCCTAGTAGAAATTTATAAAAAAGTTTTTTCCATGTATAGAAATCATAATTTGATTATTTTGGAATATTTAACGAGTGGAAGCATGATTAATACTGCCAATAAGCTAATTCATTTTGGTTGGAAAAATGAAGCTATACCGATTTCGCAATCAAATAAATCGTTAATTGCTAAGTTTTTTGACAGATTTTTTGGTTGATTTTTGTTTTTTTCAGAAACATTTGTTGTTTTAATGATTTTACATTACTGAAGTATAAAATGTCCCATGAACGAAGTTTATCAAAAGACATTATCACAAAAAATAAGTTTTAAGGGAATAGGGCTGCATTCAGGAAAGAGCTCAACAATAAATTTACATCCAGCTAAAGAAGATGCAGGAATTGTTTTTAAAAGAGTTGATTTAGCTAACAATAATTTAATTAAAGCGTGTTTTGCAAATGTGTGCTCAGCAAAATTGTGCACAACATTAAAGAACGATCATAATGTTAAAGTTTCCACTGTTGAACATTTGCTTGCTGCTCTTTATATAACTGGAGTTGACAATGCTTTGATTGAAATTAATAACGAGGAAGTGCCAATAATGGATGGTTCTTCAAAAGATTTTATTAAAGTTCTAGAAAGAACTGAGCTGGTAAATCAAAAAAAGAAAAGAAAATATTTAAAAATTTCTGATAAAATTGAATTAATTGATGGAGAAAGAGAAATTTCAATTCAACCAAACAGTTCATCACTTGATGTATATTTTCAACTAAATTATAAAAATGAGATAATAGGAAAGCAACAAAATGCAATTGATTTCCAAAAAGATAATTTGACAGAGGTATTTAGCTCAAGAACATTTTGCTTATTTGAAGATATAGAAAAAATTAAAAAAAATGGATTAGCAAAAGGTGGCTCTCTAGAAAATGCCTTAGTGGTCGATAATGATAAAATCTTAAATGAGGGAGGATTAAGAAATGAGAGAGAATTTGTTAATCACAAAATTTTAGATTTAGCCGGGGATTTTTTATTATCTGGACATAGAATATTAGGAAAAGTTAATTGTTACCAAGGTGGCCATGAATTAACTAACTTATTATTAAGAAAAATTTTTAGTAAAAAAAGTAATTTCCAAATTATAGAACTTCAAGATATTGAAGTTTCAAAAAAATTTCACTCTAAAGAATTAGAAAAAATTGCAGTAAACGCATAAATAAATAAATTTTTAACATATTATTTTTTAGGTAATCTGTTAATAATTTTAATTATGTTATCTAGATTATTTTTATTTTTAACTGTAATTTTAATTCTTATATCTTGTTCCAAAAATCAGCCAGTTTATAAAACATCTGAAAAAGTAAATCCATACACTTTGTATAAAGAAGCATACGCCGCGTTTGAAAAAAATGATTTTTTCTTTGCAAATAAAAAGTTTACAGAAGCAGAGCTTAATTTTACAGATGTAAATCTTGCAGCAAAGTCTGCGATAATGTCTTGCTTTTCCCTTTATGGAATTAATTTTTATGAAGAATCTTTAGAAAATATAGAAAGATTTTTAAAAACTTATCCTGCAGATAAACATGTTGTCTATGCAGAATACTTGAAAGCAATTATTTATTTTGAACAAATGAGTGATGAGAGTAGAGATTTACAACCCCTTTTGGATGCAGACAAACAAATAGACTATTTTATAAAAAAATTCCCAGAATCCGATTACTCTATAGATTTAAAGTTTAAAAAAAATTTAATACAGAATCAATTGGCTGCAAAAGAATTATATAATGCAAAATTTTATATTTCTGTCCAAAAATGGATACCCGCAATTAATAGGTTAAAATTAATTGTATCTAAATACGATAAAACAATATTTGTTGAAGAAGCACTTCATAGACTAGTAGAAATCAATTATCTCCTCGGTTTAGAAGATGAAGCTAAAAGATACGCTAAAATACTAGGATATAACTATAACTCTAGCGAATGGTTTAAACAATCTTATAAAATTTTAAATGAAGATTATGTTTTTAATAAAGATATTCCACAAAAAAAAACAAATATTTTTAAAAAAATAATCAAAATGATCAAATAATTATTTATGAAGGACAAAAAAAATATTTTAGAAGATCATAAAAAGACTATTAAGATTATTAAAAAACATAATAAAAGTTATTTTATTAACGACAACCCGATAATTTCTGATTCTGAATATGATAAAATTAAATATAAAGCTTTAGAACTAGAAAAAAAATATCCATTTTTAAAAAGATATGAGAGTGTAAAAGATATAGTAGGTGCTAAACCACTAAATAAATTTAAAAAAGTTAAACACCTTTCACCAATGCTTTCACTATCAAATGCGTTTAACTTGAAAGACATGGAAGATTTTAAAAAAAAAATAAATAAATTTTTATCCTTGAAAGATAATCAAGTTGAATTATTTTGTGAACCAAAAATAGATGGAATATCTGCGACTTTAATTTATCAAAACGGAAATCTTACAAAGGGCCTATCAAGAGGAGATGGTGAAATAGGAGAAGATATTCTGGAAAATTTAAAAACAATTAAAGAAATTCCTAAAAAGATAATAGCAAAAAATGTTCCAAATTTATTAGAAATTAGATGTGAAGTTTATATTGGCAAAAAAGATTTTAGTACTTTAAAAAATAATTTTGCTAACCCAAGAAATGCTGCAGGAGGAACGTTAAGACAAAAAAATTCACACGAAACTTCTAAAATTCCTCTTAAGTATTTTGCTTATGGTTTCGGTGCAATTTCACCTATGATCTTTAAGACACAGTCCGAGTTTTTAACAATTATTGAAGGGTGGAATTTTTTAGTTAACCCCTTATCTGAAAAAATAGATAGTCTAGAAAGAGTGGAAAAAAAACAATTGGAAATTGATCAATTAAGAGCAACTTTGGATTATGATATTGACGGTTTGGTCTACAAAGTAAATGATTTGTCATTACAAAAAAGATTAGGCAATACATCTAATTCACCCAGATGGGCTATCGCTTACAAGTTTTCAGCTGAAAAAGCTATTACCAAAATTAAAGACATATCTATTCAAGTGGGAAGAACTGGAGCATTGACTCCAGTTGCAAAAGTTGAGTCTGTAACTGTAGGCGGTGTAGTAGTCTCAAACGCAACCCTGCACAACGAAGAGGAAATAATAAGAAAAGATATTAGAGTTGGAGATTACGTTACAATCCAAAGGGCGGGTGACGTAATACCTCAAGTAGTATCTGTCGACAAAAATAAAAGATTAAGAAATTCCAAAAAATTTATATTTCCAAAAACATGTCTTTGTGGATTTGAGACAACTAAGGAGATTAATTTAAATACCAAAAAAATAGATGCAGTCAGAAGATGTTCAAGAGGTTATGAATGCAAATATATAGCTAAAGAAAAATTAAAACATTTCGTATCAAAAGACGCTTTTAATATTGATGGTTTGGGAAAAAAAGTTATAGATCAGTTTTGGGATTTAAATTTAATTCGTTATCCTTGTGATATTTTCAATTTAAATTATAAAAAGATAGAAAGACTAGATGGATGGGGGCTTCAATCTGTAAATAATGTAAAAAAAGCAATTGATAAATCTTCAACTATAATTTTAGACAAATTTATTTATGGATTAGGCGTAAGACATATAGGTCAAGAAAATGCAAAAATCTTAGCAAGCTTTTTTGGTTCAGTAACAGAATTCACTAAATTATTTGATGTTAAAAACAGGAAAATGATTTTAATAAATTTAGTTGATCTAGATGGCATAGGTGAAACGCAAATTAAGTCTATAGATAAATTTTTTTCTAACGAAACTAATTCCAAAATAATCAAAGACTTAATTAATAAAATAAATATCAAGAATCACACTTCGCAAACCAAAAAAGGAAAATTTTCTAATAAAAAATTAATGTTTACCGGCGGTTTTAAAAATATGAGTAGATCAGAGGCAAAAGTAATAGCTGAGAATAATGGTGGAAAGGTGCTAGGATCAATTTCTAAAAAACTTGATTATTTAGTGGTTGGGGATACCAAACCTACAAAGAGAAAAGTTAATCAGGCCAAGGAATTAAACATAAAGATAATTTTGGAAAAGGACTGGAATAAAATTTTAAATAGCTGAACAAGCTTTTTGAAGCTCTAATGTTTGAATTTTATTCATAGATTTTCTAAGATTTTTAAAAACGGATCTATGATAATTATTAAGCCATTCTCTTTCTTTTCTATTAAGACTTTCTCGAATAATTAAATCTTTGTCGATAGGCGCCATTGTTAAATTTTCAAAACTCATTTTGTTTCTATTTTTTTTAACATAAATTAAATTTTCAATCCTGATACCAAAATTATTTTTTTCATAATAACCTGGTTCATTTGATACAATCATACCTTTTTTGAAATTAATTTTATTTCTTTTGGATATTGCGTGAGGTCCTTCATGTACATTTAGAAAATATCCTACCCCATGTCCAGTTCCATGATCATAATTTAAACCAATTTGTTTGAGATATTTTCTTGCAGCAAAGTCAATCGCTGATCCAGAAGTATTTTTTTTAAGTTTAAAATTTGCAACTGCAATATGTCCCTTAAGAACTCGCGTAAAAATATTTTTAATTCTTTTATTTGAACTTTTTAAAGAAATAGTACGAGTGACATCCGTTGTTCCAAATTCGTATTGTCCGCCGGAGTCAACCAGGTAAATATCTCCTTTCTTTAATTTCTTATTTGTATCTTTTGTTGGTTTGTAGTGAATTATCGCACCATTTGCTCCAGTTCCCGATATTGTTGGAAAACTTAAAAATTTAAATTTTTTATTTTTTTTTCGAAATTCCAATAATTTTTCTGAGGCACTTATTTCAGTAATATTTTTTTTATAATAATTTTTCTTAAGCCAAAATAAATATTTAGTTAAAGCAACACCATCATATACATGTGCTCTTTTAATATTTTCTATTTCTTTTTTTCCTTTTATTGCTTTGAAAAAATAGATAGGGTCAAGAAAATCTAGAATTCTATTATTTTTGCTTATAATGTTTTCAAATAGATAAGAACAAGTATTTTTATCAATTATGAATTTTTTCTTTTTGATTTTAAAAAGTATTTTATCACACTTTTTAATATCTAAGAATTCAACCTGTTTAAAGTGTTTTTTAAAAAGAGGTGATATTTTTTTCAAGTTGCAAAAAAATTTGATATTTTTATTTTTATCTATCAAAACATAACTATACGGTATCGGAGTGTACTTTGTATCACAACCTCTGATATTTAGTAACCAAGCATTATTTTCACTTGCAGTTATAAATAAAAAATCAGATTTTTTCTTTTTTAAATAAGTTGTAATTTTATTAATTTTAGACTGGTATTTTTCACTCACCGATCTATCCGGTAATATGAAAAACTTACTTCTATTTTTTTTAATTCTTCTTTTCCAAATTTTATCAATCAAATTTCTATAGATTGGCTTATATACACATTCGCTTTTTCCAAAAAAAGTAGACAAAGATTTTTTCGTTAACAATTTAGGATCAAAACCTATTGATATTTTTTTTCCTTTTAGAACTTCATGGGGCATTTTATTTGGAATAGTAATAATCCTAAAAGAATTTCTGCTTTGATTATATGCTTGTAAAGTGTATCTACCATCAACAAATAAAAAGTTTTGGTCTTTAAGAATTAAAGCAAAACCATAAGAACCAGAAAAGTTTGAAATAAAATTTAGTCTGTCATTATGATCTGGAATATATTCTCCAAAAAATTCATCATTTTTAGGTACAATATATCCATCTATATCTTCTCCTTTAAAAAATTTTTTTAGCTCTTTTATTTTTTCCATTTTAGTATTTTATTTTTTTTGTATCTATCCCATCCAGGACTTCTATATTCTTCGTCAAATTCTATTGAATTATCTTGATTAAAATCAAAGTCGTCATTTCTATTTTCACTGATTTCATTTTTTTCTACACTCTCATCTGGTATTTCATTTATAAATCTTGAAGGAATAGCGTCCATCCAATCGCCATGATAAGCTCGTTTCATTGCAAAAGATAAATAAGCCTCTTTCTTTGCTCTTGTGATCCCTACATAAGCTAGTCTTCTTTCTTCCTCCAATGCAAAATCACCTTTTTCTTCTAAAGATTTCTGATGAGGAAATAATCCTTCCTCCCAACCTGGAAGAAATACAACATCAAATTCCAAGCCTTTAGCTGCATGCATGGTCATTAAATTCACTTTTGCACCCTCCCATTCTTGATCTATCGAAGTAGCTAAGGCTACATGCTCTAAAAAACTTTGCAAGTTGTCATAATCTTGCATCGCTCTAAGTAACTCTTTTAAGTTTTCCAATCTATTTTCATTCTCTAAATCTTTTTTATTTTTTAACATGGAAGAATAGCCAGACTCATCTAGTACTAATTTTAGTAAATCAAAATGTTTCATTTTTAATGAGTCATTTCGCCATTTTTGGATCATCTTTATTAATTGACTTAGCGCAGTTTTTATTTTTGGTTTAAAATCCCCCTTTTCTATTAATCTAATAATTGAGTCTTCTAAACATAGCTTGTTAGTTTTACCAAAAGTATAAATTTGATTTAGTGTACTTTCACCAACTCCTCTTCTAGGCACACCTATAACTCTCTCTAAAGCTAAATCGTCAAATTTTTGATTAATAATTCTTAAATAGGACACTGCGTCTTTGATTTCAGCTCTTTCATAAAACTTTATACCTCCGAGCACTCTATAGCCAATACCGACTTGAAGAAATCTCTCTTCAAATTCTCTAGTTTGGTAAATTGCTCTTACTAAAATTGAAACATCATTAAGAGAATATTTTTTTTTGATCTTTTGTTCAATTATGTCACTCACACCTTGGGCTTCTTCTTTACCAGTTCTGTAACAATTAAGTTTAACCGGTTCACCTTGATTTGCTGATGACCACAATTTCTTGCCAACTCTATTAGTATTGTTTGATATCAAATAAGAAGCTGTATCCAAAATATTTTTTGAGGATCTATAGTTCTGCTCTAATTTAAAAACTTTACAGTTTTTATAAATTTTATCAAAAGTAAGGAAATTTTTAATTTCAGCACCTCTCCAACTATAGATTGATTGATCATCGTCACCAACACAACAAATATTCTCTTTATCATTTACTAATAAATTTAACCATTTATTTTGAATAAAATTAGTATCTTGAAATTCATCGACCAGAATATATTTAAAATTTTTTTGATATATTTCTCTAATATCCTTATGTTCCTCAAAAAGTTTTACACAGAACAAAATTAAATCTCCAAAATCAAATGCGTTTAAATCTTTGGTTTTTTTTTGATAAACTTCGTAAACTTTTAATATTGATTTAATTATCGGACCTGTTTTTTCTATTCTTACATCTTGTGGCAAAAGACCTTTATTTTTCCATTGATCAATATGATACATAATCAATTGTGGAGAAAATTTTTTAGCATCTAGATCTTCACCTTTTACAATATTTCTAATTAATTTCTTTTGATCATCAGTATCTAAAATCGTGAAATTACTTTTATAATCTAAAGCTTCAGCATGTCTTCTTAAAAATTTTACACTTATAGAATGAAATGTTCCTAGCCAAGGGACGGCATTAGAGCTACCTTTCACATATTGCATAACTCTATTCTGCATTTCTTTTGCAGCTTTATTTGTAAAAGTCACACACAATATTTGGTTAGGCCATGCTTTTTTTTGATCAATAATATGAATTAATCTTGTAGTTAATACTCTAGTCTTACCAGAACCTGCGCCGGCAACAATTAAATTTGGTCCTTCAGTACTGAGAACAGCTTCTTTTTGTTCTTTGTTTAGGTTTTCAATTAAATTATCTATGTTATTCATAAGAGAGAATTTTCATTTATATACTAGTTATAAAAATAAAAAAAATGATAAATAAATTTTATAAAATAATACACAATAAGTACTCTAGATTTTTCAGATTTATTTTTTTTTTAAGATATGTATTTGGATTATTTGTTATTGCTACTATATTATTTCTATCTGTTCCAAATTATTTTAATTATGAAAAAAGGTCAGAGACTTTTAAAAATCACCTTATTAAAAATTACGATATAAAAATTTTAAAATATGAAAAGATAGAATTTAATTCATTTCTAGTTCCATACATCGAGTTTAAAAATGTCTTTATAAAATTCAACAGTTTTCCATCAGAATTTAATATAAAAAAATTTAGAATATATCCTAAATTTTTAAGTATCTATAATTATCAAAATTTTCAATCCAACAAAATAGTCTTAAAAAACAGTAATATAATTTTAGAAACTTCGAATTTAAATTTTTTTGTAAAAAAACTTATTAATCAAAAAAATAATTTATACATTGATGATTTAAATATCAAAATAAATGATGCTTTTAAATCACTAGTCTCAATAGAAAAAGTAAAATTTACTAATTACGGATATAAAAAAAATATAATTGAGGGAAATATTTTTGATAAAAAATTTATAGCAAAAATTAATAATGATTTAAATAATATCAATTTTAAACTTATTAAATCTGGACTTATTATAGATATTTATTTAGATGATCAAATTAATAAGCATTCTATTAATGGAGTTTTTAAATCAAAAATACTTAATACGAAATTAAAATTTAACTTTAGCTATGATGAAAAATTTCTAAATATTTATAATTCATTTTTTAGAAATAAATATCTTTCTTTTGAAAATGAAAGTTTTATCACCTTAAAACCTTTCTTATATAGTAACTCAAAATTTCAGATTGAGGATATAGATTTAAAAATTTTTAAAAAATTAAAAATAGATGAAATACTAAAGCCAAAAAATTTATTAAAACAAATTAATACTAAAAATGAAATTAGTTTTAATTCTAAAAAATTTAGCCGTAGTTTCTTTGATAAATTAAACTTAAAACTTGATCTATCATACGGAAGATTAAATTATTTAAAAAAATTATCAATTTTAGATGATGTTTTTCAATGTAAGGGCAATATAAACTTACTAGAAGAATTTCCATTATTATTTTTTGATTGCTCAATTATTGTAGACGCAAAAAGTGATTTATTAAAAAAATTTAATATTGATACTAAAAAAGATGATAAAACTTTTAATCTAAGTGCTAAGGGGAATCTAAGTATATTAAACCAAAAAATTAATTTTAATGCTATTTCATTAAATGAAAATTACAAAGCAACTAATGAAGATCTCAATTATTTTAAAAAAAATTTTGAAAATATTTTATTTGATAAGGATTTTGTAGGAATCTTTAATTTAAATAAAATAAAAGAATTTATTTTAGAAGTTTCTTAATTATTTAGGCTTTGTCATTTTTAGCGGCAGCATAATTTTATCATAATCACCTTCTTTTATTAAACCCGCCTTAACAACTTCTTGTTTTAATGTGGTACCGTTTTTGTGAGCTGTTTTAGCTATATGAGCCGCTTTATCATAACCAATTTTTGGTGCTAATGCGGTAACGAGCATTAAAGAATTATCTAATAAATATTTTATTCTTTTTTTATCTGCCTTTATTCCTCTCACACAGTACAATGCAAAAGTTTTTGATGAGTCACTCATTATTTCGATTGATTGTAAAATATTATGAATGATTAATGGTTTAAAAACATTTAGTTCAAAATGACCATGAGATCCTGCCATGGTAATACCATTGTGATTTCCGATGACTTTTACACAAACCATTGTAACAGCCTCAGACTGGGTCGGGTTTACTTTACCAGGCATAATTGAAGATCCAGGTTCATTAGAAGGTAAAATAAGCTCTCCATAACCTGCTCTAGGACCCGAACCTAAAAACCTAATATCATTTGCAATTTTCATTAAACAAACCGCTGTTGTGTTTAACGTTCCTGAAAAATTTACAATTTCATCATGGGCTGCCAGCGCAGCAAATTTATTGGTAGCTGGTTTAAAAGGAATTTTAGTAATCTTACTAATTTCTCTTACAATTTTTTTATCAAAACCTTTTTTAGTATTCAAACCTGTTCCAACTGCAGTTCCACCTTGTGCTAAGTTATGAATTTCTTTTAAGGCAAATTCTATTCTAGTAATACATTTTTTAAGCTGCACATAGTAGCCTGAGAATTCTTGTCCCAAAGTCAAAGGAGTTGCATCTTGCAAATGAGTTCTGCCAACTTTTACTATACTTTTAAATTCTTTGGATTTTCTAGCTAATTCTTTTTCAAGTAATTTTAATGAGGGTAAAAGTTTTTCTTTTGCTTTTATAGCTATGGCAATGTGCATAGCTGTTGGAAAAACGTCGTTAGTGGATTGAGACTTATTTACATGATCATTTGGGTGAACAGGTTTTTTCGACCCTAATTTACCACCCATCATTTGAATTGCTCTATTAGCTATCACCTCATTTACATTCATATTTGTTTGAGTACCTGACCCAGTCTGCCAAACTTTCAAAGGAAAGTGGCTATCGTGTTTTCCCTTAATAACTTCTTCAGCAGCTTTAACAATATATTTACTTATTTTAGGATCTAAATCTTTATTTCTAGAGTTAACAATTGATGCAGCTTTTTTTATAATTGCAATTGAGTGAATAACCAAAGGTCTTACTAAAAAATCTCCAATATTAAAATATTTATTAGATCTTTCTGTCGATGCCCCCCAATACTTATCACCAGGAACTTTAATTTTACCAATACTATCAAATTCTATTCTATATTTCATATTTGATTCATTGTTATAATACACTCTTATTAAATAATTATAAAATATAAAGGACAAGAAATGACTAATTTTGAAAGTGTTAGGAAATTTATGGAAACTTTTGGTCAGGAAATTAAAGTAAAAGCTGGTTTTCCTAACCAAAATATTTCCTCTTTAAGATACGAACTTATTAAAGAGGAGTTAGGTGAACTTAAAGAGGCAATTGAAAATAAAGACCTCAAAGAAGTTGCTGATGCTCTGACTGATATTCTGTATGTTACATATGGCGCCGGTCATGCTTTTGGTATTAATTTGGATAAATGTTTTGAAGAAGTTCAAAATTCGAACATGAGTAAATTAGACTCTAATGGAAGACCAATTTATAATGACAAAGGTAAAGTGATGAAAGGGCCTAATTATTTTAAACCCAATCTTGAAAAGATTTTAGTATAATGAAAGAAAATTATCATTGGATTTTATTAGGAATTGCTGCTGGAATTTTGATTTATTTAGGAGATAAATATATTTTTTAATTGTTAAAGTAAGGTGAGTTTTTTTTAAAGTTTTCATAAACATCAGAAGATACATAAATTAATTCTGATTGAAATACATAATGTGAATCTAAACTTCCACCATTAGAAATGCTAAAAAGTTTAAAGTTTTTTGGAATTAAATTTTTTTCGATATCGTAGATTTGTAAAGAGTCTTGATAAATTTCAGAAAATATTAACTCTAATTGAATTAGTTTTATCTTATTTTCCTTAATTAATTTTTGGGCTCCCAACAAAACCTTGTCCTCAAAACCCTGGGTATCAATTTTTAGAATATCTATATTTTCAATATTTTTCTTTTTTACATAATCATCTAAGGTGATTATTTCAGTATTAATTTTTTTCGATGTATAATTTTCACTACTAATATTTACTTGCTTACTTCTTTTTTTAATCCAAGTAGTGTTAGGGATCAATTTTCTAAAACTTGAGTGATCGCTTATTGCATTAATGTTAAATTCAAGTGTACCCTCTTTTTCACCTACTGCTAAATTATTTAAAACCAAATTATTATCATTTAGAAATTTTTTTTTTAAATTACTTATTTCATCTGCATTAGGTTCAAAACAATGAATGGTAGGAAATTTAAACATTTTTTTATACCTTTCTATAGATTGACCTTTGTTCGCTCCTACATCAAAGATAATAGGATCAGGTTTTTTAGTTAAGGATTTTGTTATTTCATCAAGATCAGGTAAATCAACTGATTCTATTCTAGATAATTTGTAGCCAAAAGAGCTCAATATTTTTTTAACAAATTTTTTAATCATTATTTATTTTCTTTTATAAAAGTTATTTTCCTATCTAATAAAAACATAATTAAAAGTTTTGCTAAATTTACTTTCACTGGAGAAGTTTTTTTCATTATGTTTTTTATGTAAAATTTTAAAATTGTATTCTTTCATTAAATCTAAAACTTTTTTGTAATGTTCTGAAAAATTTTCGTTTATTTCCACTGATAGGCTTTTTATTTTTTTATTATTTAGAAAATTATTACCTCCCTCAAGTATTAAATGTTCAATTCCGTCAACATCTATCTTGATATAGTCAGGAATTTCCAAGATTGAACTTTCTAAAAAATAATTTATTGTTGTACCAAATAAAGAGTACTTTATTTTAGGATTAAATTTTTCTCCTTCAAAATCATATTTTTCGCCAAATGAGTTTAAAGCACTTCCTTCAGAAAAATCACTTTCTTTCATTTCTTGAAAAGCATTCTTTTTATTGGTGAGAGGTATAGGGATTACTTTTATTTTTTTTTCTAAGTTATTGATTGATATGTTTCTTGTTAATATTCTTAAGTTGGCGCTAGATGGCTCAAAAGCGAAAGTAGTAGAATTTTTATTTTTTAAACTATTATAGATTGAGTATAAACCTATATTTGCTCCAATATCCCAAAAAATTAAATTATCTTTTTCTTCAAAACTATCTATCCATTCAAGAGTCTCAGGCTCTTTAGAAAAAAAAGTGTCAACTCTCCAATTTGTGAGCTGGTTAGGAACAAAAAAATTTATTTTTTTTTCAAAAATTATAAGAGATTTGTAAGATGTTTCTTCTAAAAAATCAGTAAACCAAATTATCAAGCTTCGTCTAGTGATTATCTTAATTAATTTATCAAAAAAAATTAAAATTTTAAAGAGTAAGCGTGATATTTTTTTTATCATTAAAACTGGTTAAATATATTTTTTAAAATATCTAAATAAATACGGATTAAGTTTAAATCTTATGTTACCCCAAAAAAAACTTTTATTTTCAATTTTATAAACATCTTTTATTCTATTTGTCATCAGATTATATATTAAAGCTATTCTATCATTCATTCCGTCCCCCTCATAAGAGTGCCATGTTTCTTTTTCTTTCCTTGAAAAAAAAACTGCTCTATTTGGCTTCCATTTAATAACTGTTTTATCTGATCCTTTCTGATCATTATAAAAAGATGTGCCTGAATTCTTTTCTGGGTGTAAGTAAATTACCCCTGATAATAATTTATTTGGAGTGTCGTCATGTATAGGAAATTTACTATTTTTGTTTGTAATAACAATTGAAAAATTTGTATAATCATAAAGATCAAATTTTTCTGGACATAACTCTTTTAAAATATTTAAAGCCTTAGAGTGATAATTTCTATGAATAGTTTTTAAAAGTTCTACGTCTATTGACGAGCTAATAATTTCGTCATTATCAATTTTATTATTAAGAACTTTAAATTCTTTTCCAAAATTTTTTATATTATCTAAATTACAAAGCCCATTAAAATCATCTCGATTTAAAAAGTCATCAATAATCTTTAATTTATAATTTAATTTATTCATAATTTTAAAATTAAACTTTAATTTTAAAAAATAATACTTTATTTTTTAGGGGCGTTCTGTTGCCAGGTGCCCCGGACTTTGTAACATTATTCCTTATTATACGCCATTCGCAATTGTTTGAAATCTAAAACTTTGATGAAAATTACGACCTAGCTACGACCCAAATTTATGCTAGAATCGTGGAGCATGAAAAAGAATTTGTTAGTTATCATAGTTTGTCTATTAAAATTTAGTAATTTATACGCTGATGATACTTTAATAGGTAAATGGGTAAACGAAAAAACTAGTAGCGTTTATGAGATAAAAAAAAGTAATGGTAATTACAATCTGTATTTACTATTTAGTACAAAGTTCTTTAAAGAGCACAAAGATAAATTAATGGGCTCATTTAAGAAAACAAATTTAGGCTACAAGGGAAATTTTATAGCCACAGAACTCAAATATCCCTGGACTGAGACAGACGCAAAAGCGACTTACAAACTGAAAGAAGGTAAATTATTAAAAACAGTAAAAGGTAATTTTAAGGGAAAAAAATTTAAATTTAAAGAAACATATATAAGAGCACCTAACAAGATCAAATATATGCTCGGAGAGGAACTATTTGGTGTGCAAATAGGTAAAACAATAGATAATTATAAATTAGGGTCGTTTATATTGGTTGGAGACAAAAAATTTAAAGTAAGAAAGAGGATTATTTATCCACCTAAACCTCATGAGTCATTTGGAACTTATTTAATACGTTATCATCGTGAAACCAAACAAATTTTCGAAATAGATGGCTATTTAAAACTGAACTCTAGAAATCTAGGATATACTCAATGTAGAAATGTTATGCAGCCATATAAAAATTACGCAAAAGATAAATACGCAGGGAAGTTTGAATTAGGCAGTAACTCTTACGGAGATGTTTTGGTAAAAAATGGATATGAAGTTTACAGAATATTTATAGGCTGTGAAGAAAGGGAGGGCAACCACATAGGCTATATAAGTCTTGATCACAAAGATTTAAGTATGCACGATTTTAGTCAGAGGAATAAAGTTCCTACTAATAAAAAAAAGTTTTAAAATTACGAGTATATTACGACCCATCAGGTTGAATTTTTAAATTAGCGTTAATAACTAAGAAAAACTGTAAAGTTGTAAGGGGCGTTCTGTTGCCAGGTGCCCCGGACTTTGTAACATTATTCCTTATTATAAGCCATTTGCAATTGCATCAAATCTAAAACTTTGAGAGAAATTACGTGTGGATTACGTGTGAAATTTTATGCTAAGATTTAAAAATATGAAGCGTTATCAGAGAGCTCTAATACTATTAGTTGCAGGAGTGATGCTATTACATGCTGGTGGATGCGCAACAACAAGAATTGACCAAGATACATTAAATCTTAACGGTTTCACAAAAGAAAGTTTTGTAAATAATTATTTTAAAAATAAAAAACTTTCAAAAGTCGAGGGTATTTGGAGGTGGTTAAATGGGAATTATACTATTGCAGTGATAAAAAATAATACAGGAACTCTTCCAGAATACGAATATTTGGGAGTAGTAATTAAAGGCAGAATGGTTAAATCTGGTGTAGTAAAATTAAAGATTAATAAAACCGCATCATCAAATGTCTATTCTGGTGTGTATGTTACTTTCAATTTAGCTCTTCCAGGTCCAGGGATGGATGTAGAAACCACTTTTTTAATGACAGGAGAAAATATTATTGAAACAGCTGTACCTCAAATAGGTAAAGTTGCAATGATACGTACCTATCCGCCTTACGATGAAAAAAAAGAAAGAGTTCGTGGAGGTAGCGGGTCAGGATTCTTTATAAATGATAATGGATACGTCGTTACTAATAATCATGTAATCGATAAGTGCAAATCGATAAATGTGGTTCATAACAAAAAAGAAAATAAAGCCGTCGTATATTCTAGCGACTATAGTAATGATATTGCAGTACTAAAAATAGCTGAGAAGAATAAATCTTTTGTTAAAATAAAAGTGAATGATGATGAGTTAGGAGAAAGCATAATTGTCTTAGGTTTTCCATTATCAGATTTACTTGCAGATAACATGCACATGACATCAGGAGATGTAAGTGCTTTATCTGGAATTAAAAATGATCAAAGATATCTGCAAATGTCCGCACCAGTTCAATCTGGTAATAGCGGGGGACCTTTACTTGATGAAAGTGGAAATTTATCTGGAATTGTAACCTCAAAACTTAATGCAATAGCAGTTGCTAATTATACAGGAACTTTGCCTGAAAATGTTAATTTTGCAATTAAATCAAAATATCTTATTGATCATTTAAAAGCTAATAATGTTAATTATGAAACCTCAAATAGTTTAAAAGAAATTAAAAAGTCTGTTATAGCAAAATCTGCAAAAAATTTTACTGTGAAAGTAAAATGCAATAACTAAAATAATTATCAAAAATTTTAAACAGGATTACGTGTACTCAACGTGTGAACACTGGTTTCTTAAAAATAGTGTTGCAAAGCCTTATGTATCTCTATTCGGAAAGGGGCGTTCTGTTGCCAGGTGCCCCGGACCCCGTTACCTAATTAACAAAGTTAATTAAGCTGCAAGTGCGTAACTTTCGTTAGCATTTGTAAATTGGCCCGTTACGTCGGAACCATCTCGTACGAAAGAATAGCCTTTAGACACTCGTCGATCCTAATTCACCCCCATAAGTTGTAAATGGTGGAGGTGGTGGGTACTGCCCCCACGTCCGTAATGTTTATTACGAAATTCGTTTATCGTCATAGTTGGAAAACCAACTCTATTAATATAAAACTCTTTAGCAGAGATTCAATAAATTAATTCAAAATGAAACTTACATCAGAACAAAAGCAAGAAATTGCAGATCAACAAGCCCAAAAGCATGAGACTAAAAGAGTTACTTCTCGAGAACTTGAAAAAATTCTTTATGAAGCACTTCCTGTATTAGACCATGGTTTTGTAAGAGTCGTAGACTATATGGGAGACGATAGTTCTATCGTTCAGTCTGCAAGAGTTTCTTATGGCAAAGGAACTAAAAAAGTTTCTACCGATGAAGGATTAATAAAATATTTAATGAGGCACTGGCATTCTACACCTTTTGAAATGTGTGAAATAAAATATCATGTTAAGTTACCTATTTTTATTGCTCGTCAATGGATTAGACACAGAACTGCAAACGTAAATGAATATTCTGCAAGATATTCAATATTAGATAAAGAATTTTATATACCATCAAAAGATCAATTATCAGCTCAATCAACTTCTAATCGACAAGGAAGAGGAGAGTTAATTACAGGCGAACAAGCTGATGAAGTTTTAAAAATTTTAAAAGATGATGCAACAAGAACTTACGATAATTACGAGAAGATGCTTAATGAAAAATTTGATGGCTCTACTATTGATGAAGGTAAAGCAGGCCTTGCAAGAGAATTAGCTAGAATGAATTTAACATTAAATTCGTATACACAGTGGTACTGGAAAACAGATTTATTAAATCTACTTAACTTTTTATTTCTTAGAGCTGATAGTCATGCTCAATACGAGATAAGGGTTTACGCAGAAACTATGTTAGATACGGTTAAAAAATGGGTGCCTATAACTCACTCTGCATTTTTAGATTATAGAGTAGGTGCGGTTCATGTTTCCGCTAAAGGTAAAAAAGTTATTCAAAAAATGACAAAAGGGGAAAAAGTAAGTCATGAAAGCTCAGGTCTATCAAAAAGGGAATGGAATGAATTGATGACTTCTTTTAATTTTACTGAAAAGATCGTTTAATTTTTCCAGCTATTTCTATAAATAATTTAGATACCTCGTGGTCTGGGTCTGAATGAGTCAAAGGATCTCCTTTATCAGCTGAAATTCTTAAATCTTGGTGAATTGGTAAATGACCTAAAAATTCTTTATTAAATTCTTTAGCAGTTTTTTCCACTCCACTTTCGCCAAATATTTTATAATCTTTACCTTCATCTCCTTTAAAGTAGCTCATGTTATCTATTAATCCTAAAATTTTTACTCCAGTTTTATCAAACATTTGAATTCCTCTTTTAACATCAAGTAATGCTAAATCTTGAGGAGTTGATACGATTATTGCTCCATCAACTTTAACTTCTTGAGCAAAAGTTAACTGGGTATCTCCTGTGCCTGGTGGCATATCAACAATGATTACATCTCTGTCTTTCCATAAAACTTTTTGCGTCATTGTTTTTATTGCACTAATGACCATAGGACCTCTCCAAATCATCGGTGTTTGTTCATCAACTAAAAATCCCATAGACATCAATTGAACATCGTATTTTTCTAATGGCATCATTGCTTTACCATCTTCACTTTTTGGTTTTTCATTTAAATTCATTAGTTTTGGAAGTGATGGTCCGTAAACGTCAGCATCTAAGATGCCAATTTTTAGTCCTAAATTTTGTAAGGCAAATGCAATATTTATCGCCACAGTAGACTTACCTACACCTCCCTTTGCACTTGAGACTAAAATAGTAAACTTAGTTCCATTAATTGGAGTTTTAGTAAATTGCTTAGGAGCAAGCTTTTCTTTAACTGCTCGGTCTATTTCTTCTTTTTTTTCGGTCATAATACCGCTTCTTCTTAACTTGTTTTTAGAAGAAAAGTCACTATATAAAGTGACATGAGTTTCAAAGACAAGATTTTAAAGAACCAATCTCCTTGGGGATCTACACCACCAGGCGGTGGAGGACGTTCACCAGGAGGAAACGGGTCTGGCTCAAGACAAGATCCTCCTAACCTTGATGATATTATAAAGAATTTTCAAAAAACAATTAACAAATTTTCAGGTGGAAAATCAGGTGGCTCAAGACCAATTATTATTGGCTTATTAATTATTTTAGGACTTTATGTTGCAAGTGGTCTTTACCGAGTATTACCAGACGAGCAAGGTGTAGTTTTAAGATTTGGAAAATTTGTAAACACAACTCAACCAGGATTGCATTATCATTTACCAATGCCTGTTGAGAGAGTGCTAACTCCAAAAGTTACAAAAGTTAATCGAGTAGATGTTGGCTTTAGACCAACAAGTGATAGTGGAAGATCATCAGGAGTTGGTAATGTTCCAGAAGAAAGTCTAATGCTTACAGGAGATGAAAATATCGTTGATATAAACTATTCAGTATTTTGGGTAATAAAAGATGCAGGTAAGTTTTTATTTAATATTCAAAGTCCAGTAGAGACAGTTAAAGCAACTTCTGAAACAGCGATGAGAGAAGTTATCGCAAAAAATAATATCCAAACTATTTTAACCGAAGGAAGAGCTAATATAGAATTAGAAGTTCAAGATATTACTCAACAAATTTTAGATGAATACCAGTCAGGTATTCAAATTACACAAGTTCAAACCCAACAAGCCGATCCGCCAGAGCAAGTTATTGATGCCTTTAGAGATGTACAGGCTGCAAGAGCGGATAGAGAAAGATCTAAAAACGAAGCTGAAGGTTATGCTAACGATGTGATACCAAGAGCACGAGGAGAAGCGGAACAAGTTTTACAACAAGCTGAGGCTTATAAAAAAGAAGTTGTTGCAAAAGCTGAGGGTGAAGCAAGTAGATTTACTGCAATTTATAATGAGTACAGAAATGCAAAACAAGTTACTCAAGAGAGAATGTATTTAGAGACAATGGAAAAAGTTTTAGCGGATATTGATAAAGTTATTATAGATAAAGAGTCTGGTTCAGGTGTTGTACCCTACTTACCATTACCAGAGTTAAAAAAATCAGGGAGCACAAACTAATGAAAGCCGTTAAATTTATAATTCCAGCAATAGTTTTAATCGCAGTTGTTATATTTCAATCTTTATTTATCGTTCAAGAAATCAGTCAAGCTATAGTTCTTCAGTTTGGTGATCCAAAAAAGATAATTTCTAAAGCAGGTTTAAACTTTAAACTACCATTTATCCAAAACGTAGTTTTCTTAGATAAAAGAATTTTAAACCTAGACAACGAACCACAAGAAGTAATTGCAGCTGACCAAAAAAGATTAATCGTAGATGCAATAGCAAGATTTAAAATTGTAGATCCCTTAAAATTTTATATTTCAGTTGGAAACGAGAGAGTTGCAAGATCAAGACTTTCTACAATTATAAATTCAAGAATAAGAGGTGTGCTTGGTACACAAGAACTAGCTACTCTATTATCAACGGATAGAACTAAGCAGATGGCAATTATTCAAAATGATGTAAATACAGAGGCTAAAAACTTTGGAATAGAAATTGTTGATGTAAGAATTAAAAGAGCAGACTTACCTCCTGCTAACAGTGAAGCGATTTATAAAAGAATGCAGACTGAAAGGGAGAGAGAAGCTAAAGAATTTAGAGCACAAGGAGCAGAGATTGCACAGAAAATTAGATTAACAGCTGATAAGGATGTTACAGTAATTTTAGCTGAAGCAAATAAAAAATCAGAGATCATGAAAGGTGAAGGTGATGGTTTAAGAAATAAAATCTTTGCTGATGCCTTTGGACAAGATCCTCAATTTTTTTGCATTCTATCGAGCCATGCAAGCCTATGAAAAAGCTTTAATTGGCGGAGAAACCTCTCTTGTTCTATCACCCGACAGTGAATTTTTTAAATTCTTTGGCAAAGCAATGAAGCCAGCCGTCAAAAGATAATAAGATATAGATTTGTGGGTGACCTAGTTACAGCAATAGGTTTACTTTTTTTTATAGAAGGATTATTTCTAGCCATTTTCCCGTCAAGAATAAAAAATATGTTAGAACTAATTAAGAATACACCAGAAAATAAACTGAGATCTTTTGGTGTAGTTTTTTTGATTATCGGTTTTTTAATAATTTGGTATATAAAAAGTTAATGAATTTTATAAAAAAAACTATTTGAGGTTTCATAATTAACATTATTAGCTTTTAAATGATCAATAAGATATTT
>JACWDY010000008.1 GCA_014653835.1 Pelagibacterales bacterium SAG-MED28 | reverse complement strand
ACTTATAATTCTCATCTTTTATTAATTACTCTCCAACCTATATCTTTTCTATAAAAAAGCTCACCAAGACTTAGAAGCGAGAAAATTAACCGGTCCGGCCATTTTAATTCCTTAATGGATAAGAAAATAATATCTCCATGTATAAGTATATGCAAAACTGATCCTGTAACAGGCTATTGTTATGGTTGTGCAAGAACCAATGAAGAAAAAAAATTTTGGAAAGATGAAAATACTAAAAATGAATGGAAAGAACAAAACTTAAAAATAATCATTACCAGAATGCAAGGTTGGCAATTAGAAACTTTTAAAGAGTCCTATAATCATAAGAAAAGAAGTGGGATATCTTTATTTAAAAAAAATCTTCTTGAAAAAAAATAAAATTATAAATCTTTTTTCATCGAGTCCATGTCGCTTAGGTGATACTTTAATGCTTGATTGGAAAGTCTTATCTCTTGCATAAATAAAAAAATTGAAATGATCATGCAAACGCAGCATCCTGCAAAAACTAATCTTGCTGTTTGAATACTTCCAAGGTAGAGCATCAAAACAGTACCCATGTTAAATAAAAATCCGAATGCAGCAAATCCCATAACGTATTTTAGATAATTAGTCCTTTTATTCAAAACATGTAATTGATTTTCCCACTGTGGGGGAATTTTTTTTTCAAAAGTATATTGATCATGAATTTGCCGAATTAAGGCGCTAAGTGTATGAAATCTATTACTATACATAGTCATCATTAAAGGGATGGCTGGAAACATTAGTGCAGCTACTGTGTAATCTATGTCCATTTCGAATCAAATTGATTATGAAGTTAGTGTTTGATATTTACAAGTAGTATTTCATGAAGCATTTAAAAATTTTCGTCGAATTAACAAGGCTTAACAAACCAATTGGCTTTATGCTTTTATTTTGGCCTTGTTCCTGGGGTTTAGCGTACGCATATAATGATAACTTAAGTTTATTTTTATATTATCTAATATTATTTTTTTTAGGATCAGTTTTAATGAGAAGCGCTGGATGTATTTTTAATGATATAGTTGATAAAGATTTTGACAAAAAAGTGAGAAGAACTAAAAAACGTCCTATTCCCTCAGGCAAGATAACTGTCAAAAAAGCTCTAGTCTATGTTTTGATTCTTTGCCTATTTGCTTTTTTGATTTTGTTACAATTTAATTTATTAACAATTTTTTTAGGCATGAGTTCAATGTTACTTGCATTTTCTTATCCTTATATGAAAAGAATAACGTTCTGGCCTCAATTGTTTTTGGGTATTACTTTTAATTGGGGAATTATAATCACATGGACTTCAATAAATAATAGTATTAACCCAGAAATTTTAATTCTATATTTGTCAGCCATATTTTGGACATTGGGGTATGACACGATTTATGGAGCTCAAGATATGACTGATGATGAAATAATTGGATTAAAGTCCACTTCAATAAAATTTAAAAAAAACATTAAATTATTTATTTCGATTTGTTATTCAATTTCCATTGTTCTATTGATCTATTTATTTAGAGAATTTTTAGAGAGACCTATTTTTACTTTAATGTTCATTTTTTTTATTTTAAGTCTTATTTATCAACTATTTTTATTTAAAAAAAATAATACAAAAAACTATTTAAGAATATTTAAATTTAACAATTATACTGGATTACTTTTATTTATAAGCATTTTTTCAATAAATTTATAAAATGAAATTTGAAGAACTTAAAGCTATTCTAAAAAGACTTTTCAAGGAATATGTAAAGAAGCATATAAAAAGAATACTCATAGCATTAGTACTTTCACTGATTGTTGCAGCAAGTACCTCTGGAATAGCCTGGCTATTAGATCCGGCTGTAAAGAAAATATTTATCGAACAGGATAAATTATTTACTTGGACAATACCTATATTGATAATTATTGCTTTTTCAAGTAAAGGTTTATCTCTATATTTCGCTAGAATAAATATTATCAGAGTAGGAGAAGAAGTTGCAGGTGCTCTTCAAAAAAAAGTAGCTAATAATATTTTAACTTCAGATATTCAAACATTAGATAATAGACACTCTGGAAAATATATATCAAACGTTATGTATGATACTCATCATGTTCAAACTCTTGTTAGTACCGGTGTATTAAATTTAATGAAAGATACTTTTTCAGTCATTGCCCTTGTATCGCTCATGTTTTATCAAAATTGGAAGTTAGCATTATTCGCAATTTTAATGATGCCGCTAGCTGGTGGTCTTGCAAAATCTTTAGGTAAAAGAATTGGAAAAGCTACCTCTAAAGCTGGAATATCCTCTGGAAATTTAGCAACTTTTTTAACTGAAATATTTAAAGGTTCAAAAATGATTAGAATCTATCAAAAAGAAAATGAAGAAAATAAAAAGGCTAATCAAGTAATAGATGATCTCGTAGAAAAAAATATTAAAATTGGAAGTGTTTTAATTAGAGCAACTCCAATTATGGAGGCTTTAACAGGTTTTATGATAGCTGGTTTTATAATTTTTTCAGGTAAACTAATAGCAACGGGAGAATTGGGGGTAAATAATTTTTTTTCTTTTTTAGCAGCAATGATGCTCGCATATCAACCCATAAGATCATTGGCAACAATAAATATGACAGCCTATCAGGGTGCTGCTGCATTTAAAAGAATTAGCAATATCATTGATAAAGAAATTAAAATTAAAGAATTAGCTGATGCGCCAAAATTAGTTTTAAAAAATTCAGATATCAAACTTAAAAATGTTGAATTTAAATATGACTCTACTGATGAAAAAGCCATTAAAGAAATAAGTTTAGATATTAAAGGTAATACCATGACTGCATTTGTAGGTCACAGTGGTGCAGGAAAAAGTACTATAATTAATTTACTTCCAAGATTTTATGATCCTCAAGAAGGCTCGATCGAAATAGATAATCAAAATATAAAATATGTTTCTCTTAGTTCTTTAAGAAGAAATTTATCATTAGTTAGCCAAGATGTTATTCTATTCGATGATACGGTTAAAAATAATATCGCTTATGCAAAACCTGGGTCTTCGCATGAAGAAATTATTGAAGCATGCAAATTTGCTGCATCAGACGAGTTTATTAGTAAGTTACCACAAGGTTATAACACTATGATTGGAGAAAATGGGGTGAGACTTTCAGGAGGTCAAAAACAAAGAATTTCAATAGCTAGAGCGATACTGAAGAAATCTCCAATTATTTTATTAGACGAAGCGACTTCTTCTTTGGATACTGAGTCAGAGGAAATAGTTCAAAATGCTTTGAACAATCTAACAAAAAATAAAACAACTTTAGTTATAGCTCATCGACTTTCAACAATTCACAATGCAAATAAAATTTTTGTTATGAAACATGGAAAAATTATTGACTCAGGAAATCATGATTTTTTAATCAAGAGTTGTGATGAATATAAATCACTTTATCAAAAACAATTAAAATAAAATGATTCTTGTATATAGAGTCTTTACAACTTTTTTATACCCTTGCTTAGTTTTATTTATTTATTTAAGAAAAATTATAAAAAAAGAAGATCCAGTGAGATTTAAAGAAAAAATTTTAGTATCACACTTCAAAGTAAAGAAAAGAAAAAAAGCTAAATTAATTTGGTTTCATTCTGCTAGTATAGGAGAATTTAAAAGTATAATTCCAATAATTAATTACCTTAATATTTATCATAAAAATTTAAAATTTTTAATCACGACTACCACTTTTAGCTCAGGAAACCTTGCTAAGGTAGAGTTAAAAAAATTTAATAATGTTGAACATAGATATTTTCCTTTAGATGTACCTTTTTTAGTTGAACAATTTTTAAACTTGTGGAAGCCAGATAATATTTTTCTTGTGGACTCAGAAATATGGCCAAATCTTATCCTGAAAGTTAAAGAAAAAAAAATACCTATAGCGCTTATTAATGCTAGATTGACATCAAAATCATTTAATAAATGGATGATTTTTTCTAATATAGCCAAAAAAATTTTTGGTGTTTTTAGTTTATTTATTTGCTCTAATGCAGAAACCAAAGCCTTTCTAAAAAAATTAAATCTTAGAAATATATATTTTATCGGAAATATAAAATTGGCTTACCAGGTTAATGAAAAAAAAGTTAAAAATTTAAATGAAAGTATTTTAACAAGAAAAAAGTTTTGGCTAGCTGCAAGTACTCACAAGGAAGAACATTTAATTTGTTTAAAAACGCACATTAAATTAAAAAAAAGATTTGGTGACATGAGGACAATTATTGCTCCAAGACACATAGAAAGATTTGAGGAAATTAAATCTTTGTCTAAAAAGTTCAAACTAAATGTTCAAGTATTAAACAAAAATGAAAAAATTTTAAAAAACAAGGAGATTATAATCATAAATTACTTTGGTGCTTTAACGGGCTATTTTAAATATGTTAAAAGCGTTTTTATTGGAAAATCAATGATTTTAAAATTACAAGATCAAGGTGGACAAAATCCTATTGAAGCAGCAAAACTGGGGTGTAAAATTTACCATGGCCCCTATGTGTATAATTTCAATGATATATACAGAATTTTAGCAAGAAATAAAATTTCCAAAAAAATAAATAATTATGACGAGTTGAGTGGAAATTTAGCTCTAGATTTTGAAAAATCAAAAAAAAAGATTTATGAAAATAAAAATTTGATTAATAGATTGGGACAAAAAACTTTAAATGATACAATGAAGATTGTTAATAGCTTCTTAGATGGTAAAATTATATAAACCCAAATATTGGGATAAAAAAATTAGTTTTTTTTCAATCCTGCTTCTTCCAGTTTCATTACTAGTTATTTTCTATATTTACTTAAAAAAAAGATTAACTAAGGAATTAAATTTCAAAATACCAATTATTTGTGTGGGTAATATTTATATTGGGGGAACAGGTAAAACTCCAATATCAATTCTATTAGCTAAAGAACTTTCTAAGATAGGGAAAAAACCTGTGATTTTAAGAAAATTTTATAAGAGTCATAAAGATGAATACAATCTTATTAAGAGCAAGCTAAGAAATTTAGTTATAAGCAATAAACGGGTTGAAGGTTTAAAAAATATAGAAAAATGTGATTATAATATTGCTATACTTGATGATGGCCTACAAGACTACAAAATAAAGAAAAACTTAAAAATAGTATGTTTTAATGGCAATCAACTAATAGGTAATGGTTTGGTTTTACCCTCTGGACCTTTAAGAGAAACTTTATCTTCATTAAAAAAAACCGAAATTGTTATAATAAACGGCAATAAAAATGAAGATTTCGAAAAAAAAATTTTAAAATTTAATAATAAATTAGAAATATTTTACTCATTTTATAAACCAATTAATTTAGAGGAATTTAAGAATAAAAATTTACTAGCAATAGCAGGAATTGGAAACCCTGAAAATTTTTTTCAATTAATTGAAAAAAATAATTTACAAATTTCAAAAAAGATAATATTTCCCGATCATTACGAATTTTCAAAAGCTGAAATACAAACTATTATTAATGAAGCTGAAAAAAATAATTATAAGATTATTATGACAGAAAAAGATTTCTTTAAAATAAAAAATTATAAATTAGAAAAAATAAGTTATCTTAAGGTATCTTTAGAAATAGATAAAAAAGAAAAACTTATAAAAAGAATAAATTCATTATATGATTAAAATTATAAATTATTTTTTACAATCACTTTTTATTTATTTATTTTTCTTAATCGGAATTTTTTTAGGATTAAATTTAAGCAGAAAATTATTTTCTTTTTTATTTACTTTAATCGGGCCAATTTTTAAATCAAAAAAAATCTTGGATCATAATCTTAATATTTTTATTAATATTGTGCCTTTAGCTGATAAAAAATTAATTATAAATAATATGTGGAAAAATTACGGAAAAACTTTTGTTGAATATATCTTCCTTAATCGTTTCAGAAAAAAAAATTCCCATATCACACTTACGGGCGAAGAGAATTTAAGTCCATTAATTAAAAAAAATAAGCCTGTAATATTTATATCCGGCCATCTAGCAAATTTTGAGCTAATGTCTATGGAGATAACAAAAAAAAATATTCCACTAGCTACTATTTATAGACCTTTAAACAATTTTTTTTTAAACCCACTTATGGAATTGCTGAGGAGAAAATATGTTTGTCGTAATCAAATTAAAAAAGGAATTAACGGAGTGAGGGATGCGATTAAATATATAAAAGATAAACATTCTATAGCATTAATGATCGATCAAAGAGTCAGCGAAGGCGAAAAAATCAACTTCTTAAATAAATCCGCTCTCACAACTACTTTGCCAGCCCAACTTTCCATGAAATTTAATCTTGAGATTATTCCTGTTTACATCGAAAGAAATGAATACGACAATTTTAAAATTGAATTTCAAGAAGCTATAAATCCAAAAAATTTTGGAAATAAATTAGAACTTACTCAAGAATTAAATCAAGTGATAGAAAAAATGATAATAAGAAATCCTGGTCAATGGATCTGGACACATAATAGATGGAAATAAAAATTATTTTTTTGTTAATTTAAATCTTTCATTGGCTTCTATTGGTGAAAAATAAGCTTCTTGTAAATCAACGTTCCAGTAATTCAAGTTTTTAAGTTCTATTTCTTTTCCTGATATTGCACACAAAACATGATCTCCTTCCTCAACAATTTCAAAATAATTGTTTTTAAAGATAAGTTTAGCTTTTTTTTTACTCATCAATAAATTATACAATATAAAATCTGTAATGAATATTGGATTAATTGGTAGCGGTGGTAGAGAACATGCTTTGTGTAAGAAAATATACGAGTCGAAAATAACTAAGAAAATATTCTGCTTTCCTGGTAATGCTGGAACTTCTAAATTAGCCACAAATATCGAGATTAATATTTTAGATTTTAAAAAAGTTCTTCTATTTATTAAATTTTTTAAAATTGATTTAGTGATTGTGGGTCCAGAGGAGCCTCTTGTAAAAGGAATAGTAGATTTTTTAAAAAAAAATAATGTAAAGGTTTTTGGCCCAAGTAAATATGCTTCAAAGTTAGAGGGATCAAAAGCTTTTATGAAAATGATTTGTGCTCAAAATAATATTCCTACAGCTAAATTCAAAATTTGTAATAATAAAAAACAAATTAATAATTTTTTGGATAATTGTAAACTTCCTATAGTTGTAAAGGCTGATGGCTTGGCTGCTGGAAAAGGAGTTACTATTTGTGGTAACAAAAACCATGTTATTAAAAAATCGACAGAAATATTTAATGGAAAATTTAAATCCTCAAAAAAAGTAGTTTTGGAGGAATTTCTAACTGGAGAGGAAGCTAGCTATTTTTTAATTGTAGATAATTATACTTTTAAATTTTTCGGAACTGCACAAGACCATAAACGTGTTCATGAAAATGATAAAGGGGCAAACACAGGTGGTATGGGTGCTTATTCTCCAGCTCCAATTATAACGAAAGAATTAGAAAAAAAAATAATATTAAAAATAGTTAAACCCACTTTAAAGGCTCTTCAAAAGAGAGGGGAACCTTATAATGGATTTTTATATGTTGGCTTAATGATTACAAAAAATGAGCCTTATCTAATTGAGTACAACATCAGAATGGGTGACCCTGAGTGTCAAGTTATACTTCCCAGGTTAAAAACTGACATAGTCAAAATTTTTAAAAATACAACTTTAAATAAATTAAAAAAGACACCAGTTGTATGGGATAAACAAAAAAGTATGACGATTGTATTGTGTGCAAGGGGATATCCTGGGCCGTATAAAAAAAATTTACGTTTAAGTAAAATTAATAATATTAAATTATCAAGAAAAGATTTTATTTATCATGCAGGAACAAAATTTTTGAAAAATGAGATTAGATCAAATGGTGGTAGAGTTTTAAATATATCTTCAGTTGGAAATAGTTTTTATAAAATAAGAAAAAAAATTATTTCAATAATTAAAAGATTAAAATTTAGTGAGTTTTTTTATAGAAAAGATATAGGTTGGAGAGTAATTAATAAAAGATGAGAATTATAAGTGGACAATTAAAAGGAAGATCAATTAATTTTTTAAAAAATACCAATACAAGACCTTTAAAAGACAATGTTAAAGAAAATATTTTTAATATTCTAAATCACTCAAATTTTATAAAAGTTAAAATTAAAAATTCAAATGTTTTAGATCTATACTCAGGTATTGGCTCATTTGGAATAGAATGTATTTCAAGAGGATCTAAAAAAGTTTACTTTATTGAAAAAGATCGAATTGCTTCTAATATATTAAAAGAAAATTTAATTAGTTTATCAATAATAGATAAGTCAAAAATTTATATCGATAAAGCAGACAATGTTATAAGTAAAAATTTAAATAGTAAATTTGACATTTTTTTCTTGGATCCGCCGTTTGCAGATTTAGACTATTTTCAAAATCTTATACTTATTAAAAAAAAAAGAATTTTTAAAAAAGATCATATAGTGATTATTCATAGAGAAGAAAATTCTAAAGATGAGTTTAGTGATATTTTAAAAATAGTTGAAAATAAAAAATATGGTAGATCAAAAATTATTTTTGGAGTTTTCAGTTGAGGAATTGCTTTGTATAAACTTTTACCTGCTCAACGGCTGGCTGATCAAAAGGATTTAGCTTCAATAGTTTTGCCACAATAATAGTTTCAATAATAAAAGAGGAGAATAAACTTCCTAAAACCTCTTCATTTTGCTTTTTTATTTTAAATTCTCGAAAAGGAATTTTCTTCTTTGCAAATGATTTAATTACCGCTTTTTTTTGAGCAACTTTAATTGTACTTAATCTTTTTTTATTTAAGAAATTTTTAACTAAAATATTTTTATTAATATTAATTTTTTTATTTGATTTTTTATCAAAACTGAAAATATAAAATAATTTATTTTTAGGTCCATCAAGATATAATTGTAATAAACTATGATGATCCTTAGGAACATTAGATACTACAGGTAAAAAACCTTTATTCTTTTTTCCAAGACTTTCGGCAATTAATTGTTGGGACCAATACAAGAACTTTTCTAATTCTGGAAAATAATTTAAAAATATTAAATTATCAAACTTTTTTGAATTCATCAAACTAGCAATCTTTATTGTGCTTTTCTTTAAAAAATTTTTATTTTGGTTATTTAGACTTTCAAGAATTTTTGATCTTAATTTAATTATATTTATTCCCATTAAATAAGCTGGCAAAATACCGACTTCTGAAAGCACTGAAAATCTTCCGCCTATATAACTTTTATGTTCAACATAAAATAAGTTTAATTTTTTTGATAATGAAAATAATAAATTGTCCTTTTGTTCAGAGATTAAAATAATATTTTTTGAATTTTTTTTAATTATATTTAATAAAAAGGTGTTTGATAAAGTCTCTATTGTATTACCTGACTTAGAAATAATTATAAATAGTACTTTTGATAAATTTTCTTTTTTTTTAAGATTTTTAACTTTATTTTCATCAAGATCATTTAAAAAATATATTTTTTTTTTTATTTTTTCTTGAAAAAAATTATATATAGCTTCTGCACCTAAAATTGAGCCACCCATACCTATTAAAACTATTGTTTTAAATTTTTTAAATCTTTTTAAGTTTTTTATTTTAAAATTAAATATAAAATTTCTATCTAAAACATTTAAAGTTTTATTTGTATTTTTAATTTCATTTTTTACCTCTGAAAATATCCTATCAAAGTTTTTTGATAAATCTTTAATTTTGTAGCCTTTGAGGTTTTGAATATTAATATTATTATTTAAAAGTATACTTTTTTTGTTCACTTACGAATTTTATTTAAAATTGATTTTTCTATTGAAGAAGATTTATCTTTTGAAAGATTGTCTTCTGAAATTTTTAGAATTTTTTTTATTTTTTCTTTATCGCTCTCTTTATTTTTTGATATTGAACCAGGTTCTGGGATCTCCTCAAAATTAGGTGGCAACACTAGAGGGTTTCTTTTTTTTACTAAAAACTCGTCTGTAGTTCTAATTTTCTCATTCCTTAAAACTTTTCCAGCATCTTTTAAGCCACCACAAGATAATAAAAAGAAATAAACAATTAATAAAAGATTTATTTTTTTCATTGTTTAATATTTAATTACAAAACTCCTGATTATGAAAATTATTATTCCTATCGAAATAAATATATCTGCAAGATTAAATGTAAACCAGTGAAAGTTATTATAATGTATATCAATAAAATCCGGCACAGCTTTATATATTATTCTATCATAAAAATTTCCTAGAGCACCTCCAATTATTATAGAAAAAATAATTTTATCCATATTTTCAGATATAAAAAAAATAAAAATTAAAAATAATATCACTAATCCAATAATAATTGTAACAATGCTGTAAAATAGAGTTGAGTCAGAACTTAATAAACCGAAGCCAATTCCAATATTCCAGATTAGATCAAAATTAATAAAGTCATTTATATAATAAGTGCTTTCATTAAAATTGTTAATAATTTTTGATTTTGAAAATCTATCTAGAGAAAATAAGGCTAACATAATCAAGAAATAGAAAATATTTTCCTTTTTTAAGAAATCGTTTTTTCTTCTATTTAAATTAGCTAACAAATTCATCTCAAATTAAATTGGAACATCTATTACATTTTTTTTCCAGAATTTTCCAACATCTCTGGCATTTTTCTCCAACTGCTTTGCTTACTTCAATTGTTGTTTCGTCACTTTCTGACAAAATTTTTTCTGCTTTAGATGTAATAAAATATTCAGCCAAATCTAGATTATTTAATAATTCAAATTTATTTTTATTTACTGTTAATTTTATTTCAGCTTCTAAACTTGATCCAATTTCCTTACTAGATCTTTTTTCCTCTATCGCTACGTTAGCGTCTTGTTTAATTTCAAATAAATTTTCCCACTTTTCATTTAATTCTCTATTCTCCCAATTTTTCGGAATTTTTACAAAAGTAAGCTCGTGAATACTTTTATCTTTTTTTGTTATTAAGCTAAAAATTTCATCGGTAGTAAATACAAGAATAGGTGCAAGCCATTTAAGTAAGCTTTCTAAAATTATATTTAAAACTACTACACAATTTTTTCTTTTTTTAGAATTTAAGCTGTCGCAATAAAGAACGTCTTTTCTTATGTCAAAATAAAAAGATGAAAGGTCTAAAGTACAAAAATTAAGTAAGTCCTTATATAATTTATGAAAATTATAATTTTTTAAATTATTTTCAACAGATTTATTAATATTGTAAATCTTGTGTAAAATATATTGATCTAATTCATCAAAATCGTTTAATTGTAATTTTTCAAAATTTTGTTTTTCAAATTTATCTTTTATATTTCCAAGTATAAACCTAAAAGTATTTCTAATTTTTCTATAGGACTCTGCATGTTGAGTTAAAATACTCTTGTCAATTCTTAAATCTTCAGAGTAATCAGAAGCTGCAACCCATACTCTGAGAATATCTGCTCCGTAATTTTTCAAAATGTCTTCAGGAGAGATAACATTTCCCGTTGATTTTGACATTTTCATACCTTTGCCATCAACAACAAAACCATGCGAAAGAATACTTTCAAATGGAGCTTTGCCTCTTGTTCCGCAAGATTCTAATAAAGAAGAGTGAAACCAGCCTCTATGCTGATCGGATCCTTCAAGGTACATATCTGCAGGCCATTTTAAATCTTTTCTTTTCTCTAAAACAAAACTATGTGTTGATCCACTATCAAACCAAACCTCAACAATATCTTTTAGTTTCTCATAATCCTCAGTATTATGTTCGTCTCCTAAAAATACTTTTGGATCATCTGTAAACCAACAATCCGAACCTTGTTTTTCATAAATATTTGCTATTCTATCTATTACTTTTTGATCTCTAAGAGGTTCTTTGGTTTTTTTATTTATAAAAATTGGTAACGGAACCCCCCAAACTCTCTGTCTTGAAACACACCAATCTGGTCTTCCCTCAACCATAGATAATAATCTCTCTTTTCCCTTATTTGGAAAAAAATTAGTGTCGTTAATTGCTTTAATCGCTTTTTTTCTAAGATCATTTTTTTGCATAGAAATAAACCATTGGGGTGTTGCTCTATAAATTAAAGGAGCTTTAGATCTCCACGAATGAGGGTAACTATGATTAAGTTTATCGTTTTTAAGTAATTTTTTTTGTTCTTTTAATTTTTCTATAACAATTGGATCTGCTTTAAATATATGGGTATTAGTAAAGTGAGGAATTTCTTTAGTATAAAGACCAGCATTATCGACTGTGTACAGAGAAGGTATATTATTTTTTAAACATAAATTAAAATCATCTGGACCATGGCTTGGGGCACAATGAACGATTCCAGTTCCTTGTTCAAGATTAACAAATTGAGCATCTAACATTGGTACATCGTAATCAAAATTCATCTTGGCAAATGGATGACTACATAGAGTACCTTTAAACTCCGATCCTTTAAAAGTTTTTAATTCTTTATAATTTTTTATTTCACACTCTTTAGCAATAGTGTCAATTAAGTTTTTTGCTACAACAATTTTTTTACCCTTAAAATTTTCCAGATCATCGATTTCTAAAACTGAGTATTCGATGCTACTGTTAAAGGCTAGAGCTTTGTTAGCTGGTATAGTCCACGGCGTAGTGGTCCAAATAATTATACTTGCATCTTTTAAAAAATCTTTTTTAGTTTCCTTTACTTTGAATGCAACGTAAATTGTATTAGAAGTGTGATCCATATACTCAACTTCTGCATCTGCCAGTGCAGTTTTTTCAACTGTGGACCAGAGGACTGGTTTGAAGCCTTGATATAAGCTTCCATCTAAAAGAAATTTACCTAATTCTCTTACAATTTGAGCCTCGGCTTCATAACTCATTGTGGAGTAATAATTTTCAAAATCACCCACTACCCCTAATCTTTTGAATTCTTTTATATGAATTTCAATCCAACTTTTTGCAAACTCTCTGCATTCTTGTCTAAAGTTTCTTATTGGAACTTCATCTTTATTTTTTTTCTTTTTTTTGTACAGTTCCTCAATTTTCCATTCAATTGGTAATCCATGACAATCCCAACCTGGTACATAAACGGAGTCCTTGCCATTCATTTGGTGAAATCGAGTAATAATGTCTTTAAGAATTTTATTTAGTGCTGTGCCCATATGAATATGCCCGTTCGCATAGGGTGGTCCATCATGCAATACGAATTTTTCTCTACCCTTTGAATTTTGTCTTAGTTTCTTAAAAATTTCGTTTTTTTCCCATTTTTTTAAAATTTCTGGTTCCTTAGTGGGTAGACTTGCTTTCATAGAAAAAGCTGTTTTAGGAAGTTGAAGAGTATCTTTAGACATTATTTTTTAGCTTGTTTGATATCAATTTTTATTTGTTTCTTTAAATGCTCAAAGCTTTTAAATTTTTTTTCCGCTCTTAAAAATTTTTTAAAACCTACGGTAATTACTTTATTATATAAATTTTTGTTAATTCCAAATATATTTGTCTCTAATAACAAACTTTGTCCATTAAATGTTGGTCTATAACCTATATTTGCTATGCCGTTATTATTAATATTATTAGTTTTAACTTTTACAGCATAAACGCCTAGCCGTGGTATTGCATAACTACCTAGTTTTAGATTGCATGTTGGAAAGCCAATTTTACGACCTCTTTTTTGGCCTTTAATAACTTTACCTTTAATGCTCCAGTTACGATTTAATAATTTATTAACTTCTTCAATATGACCTTTTCTTATTTTTTTTCTAATAAATGTTGAAGAGATAGTTTTTTTTTTTGCCTTAAAGGGCTTAACGATTATATTTTTGAAATTATATTGTTTTTCATATTTTTTTAAGGTTTCAATATTGCCTTTACGCTTAAATCCAAATTTAAAATTTTTACTTACATATAAAAATCTGCAATTAGTTTTTTTATGAATAATCTTTTTAATAAATTCTTTAGGTGATAAAGACGAAAATTTTTTATTAAACTTTATTACAATTAAGAAATTTAATTTTAATTTTTTAAGTTGATCTTTTTTTTGTTCTAAAGAGTTTATTCTGTGATTTTTTATTTTTTTATTAAAAAACATTACTGGCACTGGTTCAAAAGTCATTAAGCCAAAAGGTAATCTATTTTTCTTAGCTTTCTTTTTTGCGTCATTAATAACTTTTTGATGGCCCAAATGTATTCCGTCAAAATTACCTATTGCTATTACACTTCTACGATGTCTTGAATCTAAATTTAGATTATTATAAGTTTTCATTTTACCAAGTTAATTCTTTCTGGAAGAAATTAGTTCTTACTTTATATTTTATTAAAAGAGTATCAAGTTTTGTTGAGTCACCGATTTCTTGCCGATGAACACCTTCAGTAATAAATATTGAGTCTATATTTAAATTGTTAGCTCCTTTAATATCTGTTCTTAAATTGTCTCCTATAGCTAAAACTTTTTCACTCTCATGAAAACACTTGGTGTAAACTTCTTTATGTGGTTTTCCATAGTAAACAACTTTTCCACCAAGCTCCTCAAATACTTTAGCTACGGAACCTGCACAAAGTTCCTCAATATTCCCTCTATGCACTGTTAAATCAGGATTAGTACAAACTAGTTTTTTAGAAATTTGTTTTTGTAAAAATTTTTTATAATAATTTATATCTTCATCGTGATCATCAAATAGACCTGTACATAAAATAAAATCACACTTTTCGATTTCTGTTTTATTATCTCTTTGTTTTTCAAAAAGAGATGTATCTCTAGGTGGGCCAAGATGAAAAAAAGTTTTTCCAAATTTATTTTGATTAATTGCATGCATTGCAGCTTCTCCTGATGTCATAACGTTTGAAAGATATTTTTTGTCCATATTCATTTTTAATAAAAAATTAATAACTTTAGAACTAGGTCTCGGTGCATTAGATAAAAAAACTATTTTCTTTGAATTTTTATAAAGGAAATCAACAGCCTCTATAGCTTTTAAATTTAATGTTACTCCATTATGCATTACTCCCCACAAATCTATTACAAATGTGTCATAGTTTTTATATACTTCTGATAAGTGTTTAAGTTCCTTCAATGTATTAATTCTCTCTATATCTTTTTTACCCTTACAAAATACAGTATTTATTGGCTTTTTTAATGATTTTTGCCCCTTGAATTCTAATCAAAACATACCATATCAACACTACATCAAAATTTATAGGAGAAAATACATATGAAATTTAGACCCCTGCACGATCGTGTGCTTATTAAAGTTCTAGACTCTGAAGAAAAAACTTCAGGTGGAATTATTATCCCTGATACTGCAAAGGAAAAACCTCAAGAAGGTGAAGTAGTAGCCGTAGGTCCTGGTGCTATGAATGAGGCAGGTAAAATTGCTCCAATGGACGTGAAAATAGGAGATATAGTTCTATTTGGAAAATGGTCTGGAACTGAAGTTAAAATTGACGGTAAAGAATATAGCATTATGAAAGAGTCTGACATAATGGGAATTTCAAAAAGTAAAAAATAACCTTTAGAGGAGAATTAAAATGGCAAAAATAATTAAATTTGATACAGAAGCTAGATCTAAAATGCTAACTGGAGTTAACACTTTAGCAAATGCTGTAAAAGTTACTTTAGGTCCAAAAGGAAGAAACGTAGTTATGGACAAATCTTATGGTGCTCCAAGAACTACTAAAGATGGTGTTTCAGTAGCAAAAGAAATTGAACTTGAAGACAAATTTGAAAACATGGGCGCGCAGATGGTTAAAGAGGTTGCTAGCAAGACGAATGATAACGCTGGCGATGGAACAACTACTGCAACAATACTTACTCAAGCAATTGTTAACGAAGGATTGAAGTACGTTACTGCAGGCATGAATCCTATGGACCTCAAAAGAGGTATCGATAAAGCTGTAGAACATGTTATTGAAAAATTAAAAACATCATCAAAAAAAGTAAAAGCTAATGAAGAAGTTGCACAAGTTGGAACAATCTCTGCAAATGGTGAAAAATCAATTGGTGATATGATTTCTAAAGCAATGCAAAAAGTTGGTAACGAAGGCGTTATTACAGTTGAAGAGGCTAAAGGTGTTGAAACTGAATTAGATGTTGTAGAAGGTATGCAGTTCGATAGAGGATACCTATCTCCTTACTTTGTAACAAACACAGAAAAAATGACAACAGAATTAGAAAATCCTTTAGTTCTTTTAGTTGAAAAAAAATTAACAAACTTGCAACCAATGGTTCCTCTATTGGAGTCAGTAGTTCAAGCAAATAGACCATTAATGATAATTTCTGAAGATGTTGAAGGTGAAGCTTTAGCAACCTTAGTTGTCAACAAATTAAGAGGTGGATTGAAAGTAGTAGCAGTTAAAGCACCGGGTTTTGGTGACAGAAGAAAAGCAATGTTAGAGGATATTGCTATCCTAAGCGGTGGACAAGTGATCTCTGAAGACCTTGGTATCAAGTTAGAGAATGTAAAAATTGGCGATCTTGGTTCATGTAAAAAAGTTAAAATTGATAAAGAAAATAGTACGATTGTAGCTGGAGAAGGTAAAAAATCAGATATTGAAGCAAGATGCAATCAGATTAGAGCAGAAATAAATGAAACAACATCTGACTATGATAAAGAAAAGCTTCAAGAACGATTAGCTAAACTTGCTGGTGGTGTTGCTGTAATTAAAGTTGGTGGTGCTACAGAAGTTGAAGTTAAAGAAAGAAAAGATAGAGTTGAAGATGCACTTAACGCTACAAGAGCTGCAGTAGAAGAAGGAGTGGTAATCGGTGGTGGTTGTGCACTACTTTATGCTGCACAAGATTTAGATGGTTTAAAAGTTAAAGGTGACGATCAAAAAGCTGGTGTGGATATTGTGAAAAAAGCTCTTCAGGCACCTGTAAGACAAATTACTGCAAATGCCGGTGTAGATGGTTCAGTAGTTGTAGGTAAACTTATAGAAGGTAAAAAAGCTTCTCAAGGATACGATGCTCAAAATGAAGAGTATGTTGACATGTTTGCTAAGGGTATTATCGATCCAACTAAAGTTGTTAGATCAGCCTTACAAGACGCTGCATCTATAGCTGGATTATTAATTACTACAGAAGCAATGATAGCAGACAAACCAGAAGAAAAAGATGCTGCTCCTGCAATGCCTCCAATGGGTGGTGGTATGGGTGGTATGGGTGGTATGGGTGGAATGGGAATGTAATTTCACTTACCTAAAAGAATTCAAAAAAGGCTGCAACTTTGCAGCCTTTTTTTTTGCAGTAAACAAACAAGCTGTCGAACCTAAAATTAATCCATCTTTTAAAACTCTTAAATTATTATCTGCTAAAGTTTTTCCAGTAGAGATAATATCGGTAATAATTTCTGAAGATCCTATAAAAGGATATGTTTCAGTAGCTCCTAGACTTGGTATAATTTTATATTGAGTAACTCCTTTAGAAATCAAAAAATCGTTGGTCAAATTAGGATATTTAGTTGCTACTCGTAACCTCCTATTTTTTTTAGCTCTTATATCAAAAGATACTTCTTCAAGGTCAGCTATTGTCTGCACATCTATCCAATCATCTGGCACTGCAATAACTAAACTTGCATTTCCAAAGTCAAGTTTACGTTTAATGCCGATCTTATCACGTAAATTTTTATCAGACTCATTTAGGAGATCTAAACCAGATACGCCAATATCTAATGTGCCGTCTCCCAGTCTCTGTATAATTTCTTTAGCATGAAGAAAGATAATCTTAATATTGGGTTTGTTTTCGATAGCACCAAAGTAGTTTCTTTCTTTTTTGTTGCGCAAAATTTTTAAACCGTTTTCATCGAAAAAAGATATCGCCTTATCTTTCAATCTACCTTTACTTGGTAGGCCTATAGTAACTAAATCACTCATAGATTTTTTAAATTAATTGCTGCACCAACAGCTGGAATTTTTTTTTTCGCTCCTAAACTTTTGAGTAAATCATTATAACGTCCGCCTCTCGCAATTTCTTTGGTTCCTGAAAATACCTCAAATACAATTCCAGTATAAAACTCAACTTCCCTACCAAAGTTTGCAATAAAATTTACATCTTGTTTTAGTTTTTTCAAATTTTGAATAGATTTTAATTCTTTGAAAATATTTTTTTTAAGATTATTCTTTTTTGCAAATTCTAATAATGTTTCATCAAGCTTTGATAGTTTACAATTTATCTTAAGAAAAGATTTAATAATCTTAACAATTTGCTTGCCGTCGCTAAAAGATCTTGGATCTTTTATCTTTTTACTAAATCTATTTAAAATTTCTGATATTGACCTTCCTGCAACTACTTTGTCTTGGTCCATTTTTTTCATTTCATAAAACTTTTCCTTATCAGTATCAAAAGTGATTGCGCCAATATCTGTATTTTTTTCAAGTCGTTTCAAAAGTTCTTCAAAATAATTGGGTCTCCAAAAGTGTCGTATAAGTCTTAACTTCCATCTTTCAGGCATATCAAGAGCATTGATTAAATTTTTAAATAAACTGATATCTCCTACTCTGACTTTTATCTTTTTGTTTTTAATCTTTTTAGCAGAACTTAAAATTGTACTAATTATTTTGAAATCATCTTGAATTTGATTTTTTGAACCTAAAATTTCAATCCCTAATTGTTCATTGATAAAACTTGAATTTTTATTATTAGATCTTCTGTATGCTTGCCCAGAATAGTAAATTTTTGAATTAGTTTTTTTTTTCAAATAATTAATGCAAGACGCAACGGTTAGATCAGGTCTTAAACACATGGTTTTTCCATCTTCATTTTCAAAAGTGAGCATGGAACTTCTAAATTTTTCTCCTGATCTTTCTATAATATATTCCGAGTCTAGCAATACGTCAGGTTCTGATAAAACAAAACCATTGCTCTTAAAATTTTTTATTATAACTTCAGATAATTTTTTTGATTTCATTAACTAATTCTTTCATTTCAATTGTTTTTTCCTTACCAGAACTTAAATTTCTTAAAGTTGGTTTTCCTGATTTAATTTCATCTTCACCGTATAAAATGACAGCAGGAGATTTAATTTTATTTGCATATTCCATTTGTTTTTTTAATTTATTTTCTCCAGGATAAATCTCAGTGCTAACACCAGATTTTCTTAATATAGTTTGTAAACCAACATATTCTTTCATTGAATTTTTATCAAAAACACAAATAACAACCGGTTTTGATTGTCTGACTTTAAATTCTTTTTTTTGCATTAAAGCATAAACTAATCGATCTAAACCTATTGAGATACCAGTCGCTGGTGCATCGAAGTTGCCAAAGTTATTGACCAAGTTGTCATATCTTCCTCCGCCCCCGATAGAACCAAATTGAATTACTTGTCCTTTATTATTTGTTACATCAAATTTTAAATTAACCTCAAATATTGCACCAGTATAATATTCAAGTCCCCTTATAATTGAGGGGTCAAATTCAAAATTATCAAAATTATAATCTCTAAAAATTTTTAAAATCTCTTTTAAATCTTCTGTTTCAGGAATGTTTTTCTTTAATTCATTTTCTATAATTTCTATGTTTTGTGAACTTAAATTTGCCCCTTTTGTGAAATCTCCTGATTTATCTTTTCTTCCTTCACCAAGTAATTGTTTGACGCCTTCCCAGCCTAATCGATCTATTTTATCTAGAGCTCTTAAAGCTGTAAGTTTTTGTTGATTTTCATTTATATTTATCTTTTTAAATAATTCGTCTGTTATTTTTCTTGAAGACATTTTAATAATATATTCTGACTTACTCAGACCACATTTTTCAAGAATTTCTGAGATCATAACGCACAACTCTGCATCTGCTTGCAGGCTATCAGTTCCTACAAAATCCGCATCAAATTGTAAAAATTCTCTAAATCTTCCAGGTCCTGGTTTTTCGTTTCTCCAAACAGTTCCTAGCTGATATCTTTTAAATGGTTTTGGAATTTCTAAATAATTTTTAGCAACGTACCTAGCTAATGGAGCTGTAAGATCATATCTCAAAGACAACCATTTATTTTCATCTTTAAATGAAAAGACACCTTCGTCCGGTCTATCTTTGTCAGGTAAGAATTTTCCAATACTATCTGAATACTCAAAACTTGGTGTTTCAAGATACTGAAAACCATACTTAATCATAACTTCTTTAATATTAGAAATTATAAAATCTCGTAAGAGTAGTTCTTTTTCTTGCCTGTCTACAAACCCTAATGGAAGATCTTTTGATGGTTTGTTATTTTTTTCTTTAGTCATTTTTTTGGTACAGTAGGGTGGATTCGAACCACCGACCCCTAGTTCCACAAACTAGTGCTCTAACCAACTGAGCTACTACTGCATCCTTTTTGTTTTTATCCTAATTTTTATTAAATTTATATATATTTGATTATAAGCTAAGCAATAGCCTAGCATGCATTCTGTGAGAATGTGCTTTTAGAGTAGAAATTTTCTTTTTTATAATCATATCTAATTATCTAAGAAATAATTGTGTCTTTTTCAAGGAAAAATTAAAGGGACAGAACAAAATTATTAAAGTTATGTCCCGATAATTTTTGATTAAGAAATAAGATTTAAGCTTTCTGCAATTTTACTGCTGAAGGACCTTTGTCTCCGCTTTCAACTTCAAACGTTAACTCATCACCTTCGTTTAAATAATTTAAACCAGCCTCTTTTACAGCTGAGGAATGAACGAATACGTCTTTTTCTTTGTCTTCTCTTTCAATGAAGCCATATCCTTTAGTGCCATTGAACCACTTAACTTTACCTTTTAGTGTACTCATGTTTATTGTTTTCTTTCTTGTTGTTGTTATTAATGCGTAATCTATTTAGAAAACGCAATCTTACTTTAATATTGGGACTAAACCATATTTCTTAAGTTATGTCCCAATAATTTTCGATTTAGGAAATTTAGATTAAGATGTTTTCTGCAGTTTTACTGCTGAAGGACCTTTTTCCGTGCTCTCCACTTCAAACGTTAACTCATCACCTTCGTTTAAATATTTTAAACCTGCGTCTCTAACAGCTGAAGAATGAACGAACACGTCTTTTTCTTTGTCTTCTCTTTCAATGAAACCATATCCTTTAGTGCCATTGAACCACTTAACTTTACCTTTTAGTGTACTCATATTATTTATTTTTCCTTATTATTATTAACTTTAACTAATCAAAGATTAGTTATTTGAACCTTAAATAGATTTGATTAGTGAAAGTCAATAGAAGAAAAAACTATTTAAATTGATTGTTTTTTTGCAACAATGGCTAAAATAAAAGGGCAATTAAGCTAGTCATTGCTAGTAGGCCAATTCCACCGTAAATTAGTTTATTTTTGCTAATGTGAGATACTAATTTTTGCATATTAGACTCATTATAACTTAATCCACCTCCTTCAAGATTAGTAGATTTGCTAAATCCTTGATCTCTTCCGATTTGTAGAAATTTTGCTTTCCTATGATCATAAATTTCTTCTTTACTAAAGTTTTCAAAACTTTTAAGATTTTTTGTGATTGCATGCTTAATATCTACAGCAATACTTTCAGGATCTCTATGAGCCCCGCCAAGAGGTTCAGGGACTATCTCATCAATAACTCCTAGTTTTAATAAATCTTTTGCTGTGAGTTTCATGGCCTCAGCTGCTTGTAAAGACTTACTTGGATCACGCCATAGTATGGATGCACATCCCTCGGGAGAAATTACTGAGTAAATAGAATTTTCTAACATGATGACTTTATTTGATGAAGCTAAAGCAATTGCGCCTCCTGATCCACCTTCACCAATGATGATTGAAATATTTGGAACAGTTAATGACATGCTACACTCTATTGAATTCGCAATAGCAGAAGCTTGCCCTCTTTGCTCAGCTCCTAAACCAGGATAAGCTCCAGGTGTATCTATAAAACTTACGACAGGAATTTGAAAACGATCTGCTAACTTCATTAATCTTATACATTTTCTATAACCTTCCGGTCTCATCATTCCAAAATTTCTTTCAATTCTACTATTTAGATCTTCACCTTTTTCTTGACCAATAACTAAAACAGAATTGTTATCGATTAATCCAAACCCTGCAATAACAGATTTATCATCACCAAAATAACGATCACCGGATAATAATGTAAATTGAGAGAAAATTTTTTTAATATAAAAATTTGCTTTAGGTCTATCTTCGTGCCTTGCAACTTGAGTTCGTTGCCAACTATTTAGGTTAGCATATGTCTCTTTGAGTTTTTCATTTATTTCATTTTGAGTTTTTTTAATTTTTTGTGTATCGACTTCTGAAATGCCTTCAGAACCAAAAGGGCTTTTTAAACCGTCTACTTCTTGCTCAAGCGACTTTACTTCTTTCTCAAAATCTAAATAATTTTTCATATTGAGTTAATAATGCTACTATTAATGTATTATAATAAAATGTAAAGAACGGTACATTATGAGTTTTATTGAGAAAAAAGGCCTTAAAATTAGTTCCATATTATTTGATTTCGTTAATAAAGAAATCATACCTGGGACAGATATTCAAACTGACAAATTTTGGGATGGTTTCGAAAAAACCGTTAATGAACTTGCCCCTATAAATAAAAGATTGATTGAAAAAAGAGAAACTATTCAAAAACAGATTGATAATTGGCATAAAAAAAACAAAGGTAAAGAGCTAAACAAGAAAGAATACACTGAATTTTTAAAATCAATTTCTTATATTGTTGAGGAAAAAGAGGATTTTAATATTGAAACTACTAACGTTGATAGTGAGATTGCTTCAATTGCAGGTCCACAACTTGTTGTGCCGGTAGATAATGCTAGGTACGCTTTAAACGCTGCTAATGCAAGATGGGGTAGTCTTTATGATGCTTTGTACGGAACCGATGTAATCCCTGGAGATAAAGGAAAAGAATTTAATAAGGAAAAAGCAAAAAATGTAATCACTTATGTTAAAAAATTTTTGGATGAAAGTGTGCCTATTGATGGTTTAAACTGGAGTGAGATATCTGAAATTAAAATTAAAAATAAAGATTTAATATTTTTAAACGATAAAGACGAAAAAAATCTAGAAAATAAAAATCAATTTGTAGCTTTTAATGAAAAAAATGGAAAACTTAGTTCAATCTTAATTAAAAACAATAACCTTCATATAGAAATTTCAATGGATCCAAATCATATGGTAGGAAAATTAGATAAAGCTTCAATTTCAGATGTTGTAGTTGAATCAGCAATTTCAACTATCGTTGATAATGAAGATTCAGTTGCAGCTGTTGACGCAGGGGATAAAGTTAAATGTTATCGTAATTGGCTCGGTCTGATGAAGGGAGATCTCACGGCTAATGTGGAAAAAAATGGAAAAAAATTTGTAAGAAAATTAAATTCTGATCGAAATTATACTTCTCGAGACGGAGAAAAAATTTCTCTTCACGGGAGAGCACTTTTATTAAATAGAAACGTAGGTCATTTAATGACCAATCCAGCTATTCTGTTAAAAGATGGTTCAGAAATACCTGAAGGAATAATGGACGCTTTTTTTTCCACAATGTGTGCTCTTCATGATTTTAAAAATAAAAAGAATTCCCGGACTGGTTCTGTTTATATTGTAAAACCAAAAATGCACGGACCAGAAGAAGTGTCTTTTACAAATACTCTTTTTGAAAAAGTTGAAGAAGTTTTAGGTATAAAAAAGTTTTCAATTAAGGTTGGAATTATGGATGAAGAAAGAAGGACTACGGTTAATTTAAAAGAGTGTATTAGACAAGTTAAGAATAGAATTGTTTTTATTAATACTGGTTTCTTAGATCGAACTGGAGATGAAATGCACACATCTTTTGAGGCAGGTCCTATGATATTTAAAGGAGATATGAAAAAATCAACTTGGCTTGGGACTTATGAAAATTGGAATGTTGATATTGGATTAAATTGTGGTTTTTCGGGTAAAGCTCAAATAGGAAAAGGTATGTGGGCTATGCCGGATCAAATGGCAAACATGATGGAACAAAAAATTGGTCACCCTAAATCAGGTGCAAATTGTGCATGGGTTCCTTCACCAACAGCAGCAACGTTGCATTCAATGCACTATCACAAAGTAAATGTTTTTGATGAACAAAATAAAATTAAATCACGAAGTAAAGCTAAACTAGAGGATATTCTAGAAATTCCAAAAGCAGATAGACCTAACTGGGCATTAGACGACATTAATCGAGAATTAGAAAACAACGCCCAAGGAATTTTAGGTTATGTTGTAAGATGGATTAACCAAGGTGTTGGTTGCTCAAAGGTGCCTGATATTAATAACGTTGGTTTGATGGAAGATAGAGCTACACTTAGAATTTCATCTCAACACATTGCTAATTGGTTGCACCATGGAATTTGTAGTAAGGATCAAGTAATGGAAGTAATGAAAAAAATGGCTAAAATTGTAGATGCACAAAATAAAAATGATCCAGGTTATCAAAATATGTCAGATAATTTTGAAAAGTCAGTGGCTTTTTCTGCGGCTTGCGATCTTGTTTTCAAAGGAAGGGTACAGCCCTCAGGTTATACAGAACCTTTATTACATCAAAAAAGATTAGAAAGAAAAGCTTCTAATTAACTTTCAGTTACAGGCACTCTATTTTTAAAAGCTGAAAACAAAGTTCCATCATCTAATTGTTCAATCTCTCCGCCAACCGGTAAGCCTTGAGCTAATTTTGTAATTTTTAACTTATCATTTTTAATGGTATCTTCGATATAATGTGCAGTAGTTTGCCCTTCAACAGTAGCACTTGTTGCAATAATTACCTCTTTGAGATTGTTTTTTTTTATTCTTTTTACAAGCGACTCAATTAAAAGATTTTTTTGTTCATAGTTTTCATTAGAATTTAATGTTCCACCTAGGATGTGGTAATGGCCTTTGTAAATATTAGCAGAGTCTATTACCCACATATCAGCAAGGTTTTCAACGACACAAATTTTATCGTAGGAATTATCAGAAGAACAAATGCAAATTTTATCTATAATTTTTAAATTTCCACAATCAACACATCTAACTACTTTTTTATAAACTTGAGCTAAAGATTTAGCTAAGGGTTTCACCATATTATCTTTATTATTGATTAATTTTAGAATAATTCTTTTTGCAGATTTAGGTCCCAAACCAGGTAATTTAGAAAATTGCTGAATTAATTCGTTGATTTCTGGAATTTCATTATCCATTAGAAAGGAAGTTTGAAATCTGGAGGTAAGTTAAGTCCACCTGTTGCTTTAGATAATTCTTCTGCAGATTTCTTTTTAAGATTTTCTTTAGCGTTATTGTAGGCAGCAATTATTAAATCATTTATTATTTCTTGGCTCTCTTTTTTCGCTGCATCACTAATCGTTATTGATTTCAGTTCATAATCTCCTGATAAAATTACTTTGACAAGGTTACCTCCAGACTCTCCTTCAACCTCAATTTTTTTAATTTGATCTTGAGCCTCTTTCATTTTCTCTTGCATGGCTTTTGCTTTTGATAACATGTCAGAAAAATTAGTCATTTATTCCTCTTCTTTTAGATCAATTAACTTTGCATCTGGAAAAGCTTTTTGAATGTCTTGAGCAATTTTACTTTTCTTAAACTCTTCCACCTTATTGCTTTTATCTTCTAAGTTTTTTTCATAGATACTTTTTGCATCTGCGTTTTTACTTAAAGATATAATCCATCTTTCACCCGTCCATAGAAGCAATTTTTCTGTAAGATTTTTAATAAAATTTTTGTTTAGTTTTTCATTGAAACTAATATCTATAGTGCCTTTATTAAAACTTACTAATTTTACATTTCTTTCAAGATCGTACTTAAGTTCTATTTCTTTTTCTTTGTTTGCCTGATCAATTAAATCTTGAAAACTTGTTATTTCAATTTTTGCACTTTGATTATCTTTTAATAAATTTTTTACAGGATTAGTTTTTATTTGATCTGTGCTTTTAAGCTGATTTTTAACTTGATTAGGAATGTTGGTTTCAAGTGGCTTGTCATCAATTTTTTTACCAACTAAGCTTTCTTCAGTTTGCTGATTAGTTTCTAAATTTTGAGTTTCTTTTCTAGCATCAATATTTTTTAAATGTACTAATTGCATTATATACATTTCCAACGTTAAATTTTCATTCCCAACAATTCTTAAATCATCGATGGTTTTAATAGTTAGTTGCCAGAATAAACCAATATCTTGCATGTCTATATTTTTTGAATATTGATCAATCATTTGTACTTCTGCTTCTGAAATAGACATATCTTTTTCAATGGGACCTAAACTTATCCTTCTGCTAAATAGATAAAGCACCTCAAGAATATCGTTTAAAAAGTTTTTTGCATCTAATCCATCATTAATGAGTTCGTGTAAAAATTTTAAAGCATCTTTTTCGTTACCTGTTAACACTTCTTTAAATAACGATATTATTTTACTTTTATCTGCTAACCCTAACATTTGTCTTACATCGGGCTCTTCTATTTGTTTACCTTCATTAATAGATTGAGATATTAACGCTCGATCAAGCAAAGAAATAGAGTCTCTGACAGATCCTTCTGAAGTTCTTGCGATTAACTTAATGGCATCTTCAGATATTTTACCTTTTTCTTTATCAGCAATAACTTTTAAGTGTTTACAGAGCTGCTCAACACTTACTCTTTTAAGATCAAATCTTTGACAACGAGATAAAATAGTAACAGGTATTTTTCTCACTTCTGTTGTAGCTAAAATAAATTTTAAACTTGGTGGTGGCTCCTCTAAAGTTTTAAGCAAACCATTAAAAGCTTGCTTTGAGAGCATATGAACTTCATCGATTATAAATATTTTAAATTTTGCACTTGTAGGACTATATTTTGAATTCTCAATTAATTCTCTAACATCATCAATACCTGTTTTAGAAGCAGCATCCATTTCTAAAATATCCATGTGGTTAGAACTAATAATTTCAGCGCAATGACAATACTCACCCGTTTTGCACTTTTCTCCTTTGGTAAAATCTTTAGTACAGTTTAGAGCTTTAGCAATTAATCGTGCTGTTGTAGTTTTTCCCACTCCTCTAATACCAGTGAGCAAATATGCATTTGGAGTTTTGTTAAGTTTAATCGCGTTAGTAATTGTTTGCGCCATTACCTCTTGGCCAATTAAATCTTTAAACTCTTGAGGTCTATATTTAAGTGCTAGAATTTTATTTGTCATTTTTAAGAGGCAGGCAACAACCTGAAAAATTTTCACTACGGCTGCTTCTTTTCAGACCTGACCGGGTTTATGAAACATCCACCTGATGCCAACCTCAATATGAGTATATCAAGATCAATTTAAATACTACAAGACTAGATTTGAATTTTGTGGACTATTTTTGCCTAAATTTTGAAGATTCGTACACTCCAAGTATGTCCAAAGTTTCTGTATGAAAGCCAAGTTCCTCTAATGCCTTTTTTACTCCAGCTTGCTCTAAATGACCTTCAAGATCTAAATAAAAGTTTGCTTGATCAAAAGTATTTTTGACAGAAAAACTTTCTAACTTTGTAAGGTTTACTTGATTGGTGGCAAATCCTCCAAGACATTTATAAAGAGCCGATGGTTCACTTTTTACTCTGAAGATGCAGCTAGTAATATACTTTTTATTCTTATCATATTCAGGTTGTTCAATATTTTTTCCCATTATTAAAAAACGAGTAACGTTTCCTTTATCGTCTTCTATATTTTTTTGTAAAATTTTTAATTTATACATTTTTGCTGAAAGATCTGAGGCTATAGCTGCTATAGTTTTGTCATTTCCTTCAGCCAAATCTTTTGCAGAACCTGCAGTATCTACAGAAATAATAGACTGAAAGTTATTTTTTGAAATAATATTTTGACATTGGCTAATAGCCTGAGCATGGCTTCTAACATACTTAATATCCTTCATGGTTGCATCGGGTTTTCCAAGAAGATTATGTTCTACAGGAAGAAAAAATTCACCATGAATTTGTAATTTATATTTTGGTAATAAGTAATGAATATCAGCTACTCTACCAGCTAAAGAATTTTCAATTGGAATTACTATTTTGCAATTTGGATCGTTATAGGCTTGTTTAAAAGTATCCTCAAAGGTTGCGCAGGTTTTTATTTCTGCATCCTTATATAATTTTTCTACAGCAATGTGAGAATAAGCACCTAACTCACCTTGTATCGCAATTTTCATCTTACTCATTTGTTTCCATTATCTTCCTCACTTCCATTAAATCACTTTTAGTATCTACACTTAAAGGAGAAGAATTTATATATCCAACATGAATTGACATGGAGTTTTCTAAAGCTCTAAGCTGTTCTAACTTTCGTTCCAATTCAAGTTTCGACCTTTTCAAGCTTACATACCTTACTAATGCTTTATTAGTAAAGGCATAAATGCCTACGTGATGAAAATAGTTTTCATATTCTTTTGTATCTTGTCTGAAAAAATCTATAGCTTGATCAAATTGATTAATTTTTAGCTTATTTTTTGTAGCAACTTTAACATTATTCTCGTCTGCTAGTTCTGACTCAGAGCTAAATGTGCTTGCCAAAGTTCCGATATCACATTTACCTTCGCTCATATAAGAAACTAAATTAGTTATAGCTTTAGGATCAATGTTGGGCATGTCTCCTTGTAAATTTATAATTAAATCAGGTTCACTTTTTAAATGGTTTTTAAACACTTCATAAATTCGATCAGTACCTGTTTGGTGATTTACCTCAGTGAGAATTGCTTTTCCTCCGTTCTTAGTAACTACATCTATAATTTTTTGATCAGGAGTAGCTACATAAACATCTCCAGTATTTGTTTTTTGTGCAGCTTCATAAACGTGAAGAATCATCTCTTTATTTTTTATGAGTTCTAAAGGTTTGTTCGGTAATCTTACAGCGTCTAATCTTGAAGGTATTATTATTGCAGTTTTGTCCATAATTATGCGTCCCAAAGACGCAAAAAAAATTAAGTAATTTTAAGTTTTTTTTATAAAAGTCGTGCTATACGTCACTAAAGTATTTATCAAAAATATGGACAGTTTTGAATTAAATAAAATTATAGGTGCAGTTCTTCTTACTGCATTAATTATTATTGGTATTGGAAAATTCACTGATATTTTATTCCACGTTGAGAAGCCTAAAGAGTCAGCTTACAAAGTTGAGGGATTAGAGGTTGCGTCTACAACTGCTTCTGGTCAAGAAGCTGCAAAAGTTGTTGAAGCAGTAGATATAAAAGCACTTTTAGCAATGGGTGACTTAGCGCACGGAGAAAAAGTTTTTAAAAAATGTACTGCTTGCCACATGATTGCAGCAGGGGGGAAAAATATGATTGGTCCTAACTTATGGAGTGTTATCGGTAGACAGGCCGGAGTAGTAAGTGATTATAAATATTCAAAAGCTATGGTTGCTTACGGTAAAGAATGGACTTTTGAGGAAATGAATAGTTATTTAATCAAACCTCAAGCATACGTTAAAGGAACAAAAATGGCTTTTGCTGGTTTAAGAAAAGAGAAAGATAGAGCTTCTGTAATTCTTTATATGAATTCAAAAAGCGATAGTCCTAAAGCATTACCTTAGTCTAAACACCACTTAATTATACTTTTTTGAGCATGCACTCTGTTAAGAGCTTGTCTCCATACCACAGACTGCTTTCCATCAATAACTTCATCGGTAACTTCTTCACCTCTGCCTACAGGCAAACAATGCATAAAAATTGCATTTGAATTAGCTTTTTTCATTAATTTTTTATTAACTTGAAATGGTTTTAAAACCTTCTTCTTTGTTTTTTTATTAACCTTATCATTCATCGATACCCACTTATCAGTCATCACACAGTCTGAGTTTTTTACAGCTTCATCAGGTTTTTGAGTTATCAAAAGATTAACTTTATTTTTTTTAGCCCATCCTAATATTTTCTTTCCAGGAGTATATTTTTTAGGACAACCAATTTTTAAATTGAATTTAAATTTACCAGCTGCTTCGATTAAAGAATTAGACATATTATTATCGCCATCACCCAACCAAGAAACTGTTTTGCCAGTTATAGAACCATTGCTTTCCTCATATGTTAAAATATCCGACATAATTTGGCACGGATGACTTTTGTCAGAAAGGCCGTTTATAATTGGAATATCTAAATGTTTACCGAACTCTTCTAAATTCTTGTGCGAAGATGTTCTAAGCATAACTATATCTACATATTCGGTTAAAACTTTTGCAGTATCTTTTAAAGTTTCATCTCCTTTGCCATAATGAATTCCATCTGGATTTAAAATAATAGAAGACCCGCCTAATTGCTTAGCAGCAATATCAAAAGACATTCTTGTTCTTGTTGAGGGCTTTTCAAAAATCATTGCCATAGACTTACCTTCAAAAGGTTTGTCATCATCAGGAGCAGATTTATTAAATCCTTTTCTACTAAGTTTTCTAGTCTTAGCCTCATCAATAATGGCTCTTAGATCACTCGAGGAATGATCTGATATATTTATAAAATTTTTCATCTATAGTTTTTGCAAACCTTATCTAGTATTTTTAAACTTAAGTTAATTTCCTGCTTTGTTACATTTAAAGGAGGCAAAAGTCTGACAACATTCTCCGCGGCTCTAATTGTAAGCAGATTACTTTTTAATAGTTTATCAATAAAGGGAACTTGATTTTTATGTAAACATAAACCCAGCAATAATCCTTTTCCTCTAACCTCTTTTATAATTTTAGGATATTTATTTTTAAGTTTGTTCAATTCACTTAGAAAATATTTTCCATTTTTAACTACGTTAACTAAAAAACCTTTTTTAAACATCACATCCATAATTGCATTCCCTGCACTCATCGCTAATGGATTACCACCAAATGTTGAGCCATGCGTTCCTGGTTTCATTCCTGATGCCACCTTTTTATTGACTAATACGGCGCCTATTGGAAAACCGCCCCCTATTCCTTTTGCAATTGGAACAATGTCAGGCTTTATTTTTGCATGCTCAAATGCAAAAAACTTTCCACTTCTACCTATTCCGCATTGAACTTCATCAAGAATAAGCAATATCTTTTTTTTATTACAAAGTTTTCTTAATCCAACTAAACAAAAATCTGGAATAACTTTAATTCCACCCTCACCCATAATAGTTTCAACCATGATAGCAGCAGTTCTACTTGTAATGGCTTTTTCCAAACCTCTATGATCGCCAAAATTAAAATGATCAAAACCATCAACTTTAGGACCAAAACCTTCTATAGCTTTTTTACTATTGCTAGCAAAAATAGTTGCAAGAGTTCTGCCGTGAAAACTATTATTTATACATAAAATTCTATTTTTTCTTGGTTTACCTCTAGAATAAAAATATCTTCTCGCAAATTTTATTGCAGCTTCTGTGGCTTCAGCACCTGAATTTTGAAAAGCAACATAGTCTGCAAAAGTTTTTTGGGTTAATCTTTTTGCTAATCTTTCCTGTTCAGGAATGATAAAAGCATTTGAAACATGCCAAAGTTTTTTTGATTGCTTATAAATAGATTTAATTAAATGATTATGAGAGTGACCTAGGCAATTTACAGCTATACCTTGAACAAAATCTAAATATTTTTTACCCTTTGTGTCATATAGAAAACTTCCTTTTCCTCTATTAAAAGAAATTTTTTTTCTATTATAAGTTTTTAATATCGAGCTCATTTTAAGACTTTATTTTATAACCGTTTTTATACAACAAGTAAGTTATAAACCAACTTACAACACTTAAAATTGTCAAATACACTAAGCCAACTGTAATTGATCCATCTGCTTGCCCAATAAAACTATATCTAAATCCATCAATCATGTAAAAAAATGGATTAAATTCACTAATAGTTTTTAGTAAACCTGGCAATCTTTCTATTGAGTAAAATGTTCCAGATAAAAAAGATAACGGAATTATCACAAAATTAGTTACTGTTGCCATGTTATCAAATTTTTCAGACCACAACCCAGCTATAATTCCAACATTACCTAAAATAAAAGAAGATAAAAAAGTAAAAGCAATTAGAGCTAAATAATTTGTAATTTGGATCTCAATTATTAGCATAAATGTTATAATTGAAATTATCGCAATCATTACAGCTCTAGTTACTGATGCTAAAGATACTGCTATGGTAACTTCGGCAGCAGATAAAGGGGCATAAAGAAGATCGACTATATTTCCTTGAATTTTACCAATCATAAAAGAAGATGATGAATGAGAAAAAGACTGTTGGATAACTTGCATTGAAATCAACCCTGGCGCTAAAAAAGATATAAACGATACACCTAAAACATCTCCTCTTTCATTGCCTATGGCTAAAGATAAAACTAATAAAAATAACAAAGAAGAAATTAATGGAGAAAAAAGTGTCTGAACCCATACCATTAAAAATCTTAAAACTTCTTTTTGATATAAAGTCCATGCACCAACCCAATTGATTAGCCCAAATCTTCTAGTTCCAATTTTATATTTCTTTGTAATTTCAACCATTGATAGTCTTATAACCCTTATTAAAAAAAACTGTGCAAAACTTAACCTACTAACAGGCTAAAGACGTTTTAGTGTTTTAAACCACAATATAATGCTCTAAGCCTTAAATAAATACTAAATGCAGTAAAAATATACTATGAGTTGGACAGACGAAAAAGTAGAAAAACTTAAAGAACTTTGGACCAAAGGACATACTGCAAGTCAGATAGCAGCAGCATTAGGTGACACTACTCGTAACGCTGTTATTGGTAAAGCTCATAGGCTAAATCTTGAAGCAAGAGCTCCATCTAAGCATTCTGGAGCATCAGTATCTAGAGAAAATAAGCAAATTAGACGAGGACCAGCACCAACTTCTAGAAAAGCAAAATTTCAGTCGATTTTATTAGATAAAAACTTTGAACCTGAAAACCCTAAATCCTTAGAAGAATTAACAGATACAACTTGTAAATGGCCTATCGGTCATCCAAATGAGGAAAAATTCTATTTTTGTGGAAGAAAACCAGAGGGCGAATTTCCTTATTGTAAGTTACACGTTTTATATGCCTTTCAGCCAAAAGGAACAAAAGAGGAGGTGCTTGATAAAGAAGATGAAGTACCAGAATTTATTGAGAAAAAAGTTAAGTCGTCAGCTTAACAAAACTTTAACATTACAATCATAAAGTAGTTTATGAAGTTTATTAAAAAATACCTTAAATGGTTAAGTACTTTTTTAGTTCTTACGGGTATTTTATTAACAAATTTGAATATTTATCCAGTAAATATAATGTTTCATGGAGCGGGAGTTGTTGGTTGGACTATTGCAGGTTTTATTTCTAAGGATAAAGCAATATTAACTAATTTTGGGTTACAGATTCCATTATTTATTATTGGTTTTTATCAAATTTTAGTTCCGTAAGTTCGGGACACTTCAAAACATTTTTATGAGTAAAATAAAAAAAATATTATTTGTTTGTACTGGAAACTCTGCAAGAAGCATAATAGCAGAAAGTATTATAAATAATAATTTCCGAAATCAATTCATCGCATTTAGCGCTGGAAGTAATCCTTCAGGAAAAATCAATCCATACATTAAAGAGTATCTTGAAGAAAGAAAATTTAATTTAGCAAATTATTATTCAAAAAATTTTGATGAATTTTTAAAAAATGATATTGATATTGATTATGTGATTACAGTTTGTAATAACGCTAATAAAGAAGTTTGTCCTGTATGGCCCAAAAAAAAGACCATTACACACTGGGACATCGCAGACCCTGTTGAAAAATTTAAAAAAACTAAAAATAAAGATAAAATAAATTTAATAACTGAAGAAACTTATAATATAATTAATAAAAAAATTAAACATTGGATAAAAAATGAAAAGTAAAAAGATATTTATTGGTGAATTTATAGGAAGTTGTTTTTTAGTCATGATAATTGTTGGTTCAGGTATTATGGCCCAAAATCTAACTGATGATGTCGCTGTAATGTTAATAGCGAATACTTTGGCTACAGGTGCAGGATTATTTGTTTTGATTACTTCAATCGGTGATATCTCCGGCGCACATTTCAATCCTGTCGTTACTTTAGCAATGTATTTTACCAACAAGATTAAAAAAAATTTAATTATCACTTATATCTCGGCTCAAATCTTAGGTTGTATGTCAGGCGTAATGTTAGCAAATTTTATGTTTGATTTTCCTTTGTTGCAGCTTTCACAGAAGATGAGACCTGGAATAAATATTTTTACAGCTGAGATCATTGCAACTTTTGGATTAATATTTGTGATATTTGGATCTTTAAAGAGCGGAAAACTTGCGGTCGCCTCATCAGTTGCTACTTTTATTACAGCAGGTTATTGGTTTACCTCTTCAACTTCATTTGCAAATCCAGCGGTAGCAATCGCAAGAACTTTTACAAACACATTTACTGGAATCAATTACTTAAATACTCCTAGCTATATAATTGCTGAAATGATTGGTGGAATATTAGCTGTCTATTTGATTAGAAAAATTATTTTATAGTTGGAGGGTTAGCCCAAGGCAATGTTGATACCTTGGGCTAATTAATTAACAATACAATCGGGAGACTGTTAGACAATCAGTAATATATAAATGCTAAAAAAATATTTAAATTAAGTTAAAGATTTATTAATTTTCAAGAATAAATGATATTAGAGTCGACATTCATCTCTCTTGCCAGATTTTTAAGTCTTTTAGTTACTTGTTTTGAGACTATATCACTATGATTGTTCGGTATTTTCAAAAAAATAGTCTTATTTCTTTTATAAATTTTAAATTCATCTAACAACAACGAAGACATGCTAGTAAGTGACTCTGCTAATCTTAAAGCAGATCCCACTTGCTTTGAGGATAAAATTTCGTTGTTATTTAATAAGGATAAAAACTGATAATTCGGATTATATTTTAAGCCACAATGTCTCCAAAAACTTGCTGATGCAACTTTTACTCTATCTCTATGTTCTAGTTTTAGTAATGGAGTATTCAACACTTCCATAAAAACTAACTCTGCTTTTTGAAAAGCTCCTAGGCCCCAATCCATTTTACTTAAGACACAAGCCAAGGTTAGTAATCTTCGATTAAAATATTCGTTGTCTTCAAATAATGGTGAAATAAAATTAAAATATTTCTCAAAACTCTTGCCATAGTCCCCTTTTTTAAAGGATATACCATCAGTTTTTAATTTGAAAATTTCATCCTCGCTCATTCCTTGGTTTATAATTGTATTCATATGTCCCTCTCTAAGTCCACTGATTGAGCAAATAACTCTTGAAGGGCTTGCTGCTTCAATTATTTCGTTAAGTATTATAGAGCAAAAAGGTAAATAGGGAGTTCTAGATTTAGTAATATATTCCATTGATTTTAAAGATGATTTATTAAATTTTGAAATCCTATTTAAGTATTTAACTGCTTCATCTTTAGAGAGCTTGTATTGATGCAAAATATGTAATGGATATTTTTCTTTAAAGAGATGATATTTAAATAATGATCTCCAAGTCCCACCTACCAAATAAATATTTTTAAATTTCTTTTTAGAAAGCCATTTTTCATCTCTTAAAAGTTTTCTAACATATTTTCCCAAATTTCTTTTTTTTACAATAGGATTATTTTCAAGTCTTAATACTCCAAGAGGTAAAGAGGTTGTTTCGAAAATTTGATTTTTAGAAACTCTGGCAAGTTCTAAACTTCCACCTCCTAAATCTGCAACTAGTCCATCTACTTCATCAAATCCTATCATTACACCGTTTGCTGATGTTCTTGCTTCTTCCTCGCCAGATAATACTAGTGGTTTTTTATTAAATATTTTTTCAATTTCTCTTAAAAATTCACTTGCATCAGTAGCCTCTCTAAAAGCTGCTGTAGCAATAATTTCTAAATCTTGAACGTCTGAAATATCTAAAATTTCTTTAAATCTATTTAAAACTTTTAAAGAACTTTTAATTCCATCAGGGTTTAGTTTTTTAGATTTATCTAGATTTTTTCCAAGTTTGCAAACTGCTTTTTCATTAAAAACTGGAATTGGAGAAATTTTAAAATTGTCATATATGAGCATTCTTACTGAATTTGATCCAAGATCTATTATGGCTTGCTTAGACTTTTTATTAGACTGAAGCTTAAAAAGATTTTTTAATTCTGGTTTCATTTTACTAATCTTAAATTTTGAGGTTTAGCTCTTAAAATTGACTTACCACGACCTGATAAACTTGGGTTCTTCATGAAATAGGAATGTGCGGAAAAGCCTTTTTCTTGTTCTTTATGATAGTTTCCTAAGCTATCTAAATACCATGTTTCTGATTTATCTTTAAAGTTGGCTAACATAATTTGATCTAAAATTTGCTCATGCACGGTATTGTTTTCTATCGGAATTATAATTTCAATTCTTCTATCTAAATTTCTAGGCATTAAATCTGCAGATGAAATATATAACTGATTCTCTCGAGAGGGCATAGAGCTACCATTTGCAAAACAATAAATTCTTGAGTGTTCTAAAAATCTGCCAATAAGGCTTTTTACTTTTATATTTTCAGATTGACCTTTAATTCCAGGTCTTAAGCAACATACTCCTCTTACTGATAAATTTATTTTTACTCCTGCGTTTGAAGCTTCATAAAATTTCTTAATAATTCCAGGGTCTACAAGAGAATTCATTTTTGCCCATATTTCTGCAGGTTTTCCTTTACTTGCATTTACAATTTCATTTTCAATTTTTTCTTCAAAAAAATTCCTACTATTTAATGGAGACATAAAAATTTTATTCAATTTTTTGGGTTTTGCATAACCAGTTACATAATTGAAAAATTTTTCAACATCTTTGGCCAAGTCTTGATTAGAGCTAAACAGAGATAAGTCAGTATAAATTTTTGCGTTAATTGGATGATAGTTTCCTGTACCTAAGTGAACATAGCTTCGCGTTTTTGCTCCTTCTTTTCTTAAAACTAAACTTGCCTTTGCATGTGTTTTGTATTTTGCGAATCCGTAAACAATTTGAACGCCAGCTTTCTCTAGTTTCCTAGATAATTCAATGTTAGCTTCCTCATCAAATCGAGCTTTTATTTCTATTACGGCTGTAACAACTTTTCCGTTTTCTGCTGCTCTACTTAGTGCTTTTACGATAGGAGAATCAGGTGTGGTTCGATACAAAGTTTGTTTGATACCGATAACTTTGGGATCTTTTGCTGCAGCTTCTAAAAATTGAATTACTACATCAAAAGTTTCAAAAGGGTGGTGTACAACAAAATCTTTACTTCTTATAGCTGAAAAAAATTTATCATCAAATTCCTTCAATCTTTCAACTTCTCTGGGATTGAACTTTTTAAATCTCAGCTTTGGATCTTTCTTTTTACAAATTTCATCTATATCTTGTATTCCAACTAATCCTTCAACTTCATAAATATGATCTTCATTCATTTTAAATTTTTTTGAAATGAAATTTAAAAGGCTTTTATTTGAATTAGTAAGTACCTCAAGTTTAACTACGTTTCCCCTTCTTCTTTTCTTTATTGCTTTTTCAAAATATCTAACAAGATCAGCAGCTTCATCATCTATTTCGATTTCACTGTCTCTAATTATTTTAAACTGCAAACTTGCCTCGATATTATGGTCCGGAAATATTTCGTTGGCAAATTTACAAATCACGTCATCAACCTTCACAAATTCATTTATTTTTTCAGAATTGTTTAACGATATAAATTTTGGAAGCGCTCTTGGTATAACTATAATTGCGTTTAGTTCTCTTTTTTTTTTAATTCTGCTCATTCTTAATAAGATTGCTTGGCCTTTATTTGGTATAAAAGGAAAGGGATGTGATGGGTCAATGGCAGTAGGTGTTATTATAGGATAAATTGTTTCCTGAAAATATTCTCTTAGATACATAAGATCCTTCTTATTAAGTTCTGATATTTTCCGAATGAAAATTTTTTCTCTCGATAGCTCTTTTTTCAACTCTAGAAACGCTTCGTTTTGCTTCTTTAATAGATCTTTAGTTTTTAATACGACCCTATTTAATTGATCCTCTGCAGTTAATCCATCTGCGCTTAATTCTTCAAAACCATCTTTAATTTGATTAAAAAGTCCAGCGACTCTTACCATAAAAAATTCATCTAAATTAGTACCTGCGATTGATAAAAATTTTACTCTTTCAAATAAAGGATTTGTTTTATCTTTTGACTCTTCTAAAACACGATCATTAAACTGAAGCCAAGATAATTCTCTGTTTATGAGTTGATTGCTAATATTAGCGTTTTCTGAAAATGATGCTTTCGACATATATAAATGTTAAATTAAAAAAATATGTTTAAATTATATGCGATGAGACATGCTAAATCTAGTTGGGATTTTCCAGATTTAGATGATCATGACAGGCCATTGAATAAAAGGGGGGTAAATTCAGCCAAATTAATTTGTGAATTTTTTATTAAAAAGAAATTAAAAATTGATTTAGTTTATTGCTCATCCTCTAAAAGGACAATTCAAACATTAAATATATTGTCAGAAAAAATCAGTTTTAAAAAAATTATCAAAAAAAAAGCGCTTTATCATGCTAGTGAGGATGAAATTATTCATATCTTAAAACAAACAGGTGATAATTATAAAACTTTACTTTTAATCAATCATGAACCTTCAATGAGTGAACTAATAAATCGAATTTGTCTTAAAGAAAATTCTGGCCAATTTGAAAACTTAAAAAGAAAATTTCCTACTGCAGCCGTTGCTGAAGTAAACTTTAATTTCAATGATTGGGAGAAGTTATCAAAAGTTAAAGGAAAATTAATATCATTTATAAAGCCAAAAGATCTTCAAACATCTAAGGAATAACCGGCAGATCTTACTGTTCTGATAAGATCTTTCTTGCCATCAATATTTATTGCTTTTCTTAGTCTTCTTATATGAACATCTATAGTTCTGGACTCCACATAAATATCATCTCCCCATACGGAATTTAAAAGTTGCTCACGCGAATATACTCTTTTTGGATTTTTAATTAAAAAATCAATTAGTTTAAATTCTGTAGGACCAACTATAACTTGCTTATCTGCTCTATAAACTCTTCGTTGAACTCTATCTACTTTTAGATCCTCAAATACTACAACATCAGCAGCAACACTTGGTTTAGATCTCTTTAATAAAGCGTTAACTCTTGCAATAAGTTCTTTTTGGCTGAATGGCTTAGTTACGTAGTCATCAGCTCCTGTTTCAAATCCTTTTAGTTTGTCTTCTTCTTCACCTTTGGCTGTTAACATAATGATTGGGATATTTTTGTGAAGATTGCTTCTTTTCAAATTTTTACAGACTTCAACACCTGAGATATCTGGCAACATCCAATCTAATAAAATTAAATCAGGATTTTTCTCCTTTATATTTCTAATAGCTTCTTCTCCATTGACTGCATAATCAACTTTGTGACCCTCTTTTTCTAAATTGTATTTAAGCAAAGTTACGATGGGCATTTCATCTTCAACTATGAATAAATTTGCCCTCATTATCCCTTTGGTCGGTCTCCCTCTAAATAATCTCCTGTAATCAGAAAATAAACTTGCTCTGCAATATTAGTTGCATGATCTCCAATCCTCTCTATATTTTTAAGCATGAATAGTAGTTGGGTTACTTTTTGTATATCGTTTTGATTTTTTTCTAAATGCTTTACTGCGGCTTCCATATTAGCATTAGTCATTTGATCTATTTCTTCATCAGAGTTCCAAACATTTTCTGCTGTATCTTTTGCTCTATGTAAATACGAATTTAAAACTGAATTGACTTGTTTTGATGCTTTTAGGCCAGCTATTTCGAAATTTTTAGCTATATCATCAGGTAAAACATTTCCAATTTTAGTTAATCGTTTTGAGATGTTTTTTGATAAATCACCAATTCTCTCTAGGTCTGAAGAAACTTTTAAAGCAACAACTGTTTCTCTTAAATCTATTGCCATAGGTTGTCTTAAGGCAATCAAATTTACAACTTGCTCTTCAATATTTATTTCATACTTATCAGTCAATTCGTCATCTTTGATAGATTTTTCTGCTAAGCTAAAGTCTTTTTTAACTAAAGATTGAATGGCGTTTTCTAGCTGTTTCTCAACACCTGTTCCCATTTTCACTATTGTATCTTTTAATAATTGAAGTTGCCCTTCGTACGATTTTACAATGTGCGGCTTTTCACTCATTAACCAAACCTTCCTGTAATGTAATCCTGAGTTTGTTGGTTGTCAGGATTTTTAAATATCTTTTCTGTTGATCCAAATTCTATAAGTTTTCCCAAATGAAAGAAACCTGTTTTTTGAGATACCCTAGCTGCTTGTGACATTGAGTGGGTAACTATTACAATTGTGACCTCTTTTTTAAGATCATCTATAAGTTCTTCAATTTGAGCTGTTGCTATTGGGTCAAGCGCTGAACATGGTTCATCCATAAGAATCACTTCTGGGCTTACAGATATAGCTCTTGCAATACATAGTCGTTGCTGTTGACCTCCTGATAAACCAGTTCCGATTTCATCAAGTCTATCTTTAACTTCGTTCCACAGGGCAGCTTTTTTTAAACTTGTTTCAACTACTTGATCCATTTCTTCTTTGCTCTGTGCAATACCGTGAATAGTAGGCCCATAAGCTACATTTTCATAAATTGTTTTAGGGAACGGATTGGGTTTTTGAAAAACCATACCAACGTTTTCCCTAAGTCTCACAACATCTAATTTTCTTGAGTTGAGTTCTAGCTCATCCATTTTAATACTACCTTCAACTCTACAAATATCTATAACATCGTTCATTCTGTTCAAGCATCTTAAGAAAGTAGACTTTCCACATCCAGATGGTCCAATTAAAGCTGTAACCTCTTTTTCTGCTATATTTATAGAGACATCAAATAATGCCTGTTTAGATCCGTAATATACATTTACATTTTCCGCTTTTATTTTACTCATTTAACTCCATTTCTTTTCAAATTTGTGTCTAACTATTTGAGCTGCCAAGTTCATTAAAATTAAAAAAGCTAGAAGTACCATAATACATGCAGATACTTTTTCAACGAAACCCCTCTCAGCGCTTTCTGACCATATATATATCTGTACTGGTAAACTTGCAGCAGGATCAACTGGCGTGCCAGGAATTGTATTAACAAAAGCAACCATTCCTATTAAAATTAAAGGAGCTGTTTCTCCTAAAGCTTGAGCCAAGCCAATTATCGTTCCAGATAAGGTTCCAGGCATTGATAGTGGAACAGTATGATGCATGGTCGTTTGCATATTACTTGCACCCATCGCTAAAGCAGCTTCTCTTATACTTGGTGGTACAGCTTTTAATGATGCTCTTGCAGCAATAATTATTGTTGGTAATGTCATAAGTGACAGAGCAATTCCTCCGACAAGTGGTGTCGACCTTGGTAAATTAAAAACTGCTAATAAAACACCAAGACCTAGCAAACCAAATACTATCGATGGAACAGCTGCCAAATTGTTAATGTTTACTTCTATAAAATCTGTAAATTTATTTTTTGGTGCAAATTCCTCGAGATAAATTGCAGCTAACACTGCAATAGGAAACGAAAACGCTAAACATACTAATATACTAAAAACTGTTCCCATAAACGAGCTAGCTATACCTGCTAGTTCAGCCTCTCTTGAATCGGGATTTGTAAAGAAACTAATGTTAAACTCTGATAAAATATCTCCTCTCTCATTAAGCATATCGTAAATCTGCAGCTGATAATCATTTACTCTTCTATTCTCTTCAGGGATATCTCTTGGATAATTTCCCTTATGAACTTGATCAACATCATCAGAAGCTGTTAATTTTATGGGTACTATTTTACCTAGAAAGTCTGGATTTTTTAAAAGTAGATCTTTTACTTCTGTCTCATATTTATACGAAACCATTTGAATCAATTGACGATCCTCTTCTTCAGGAAGTCCAGGATCTAATGAGGTCATAGCTTTGTAAGCAACATCATAATAGTCTGCATTTTCTAAATCATCTTTTGATGGACTTTCTGCATCGATTAAAAGTAATTCTTTATCATAATGAACTTCTGTTACTATCCAAGTTTTTTGGAAAGCTGAGTAACCTTTTGAAAATATTTGAAACATAAAAACTGCTAAAAAGGTTAAAGCTAATCCTATAGCTATTTTGCCATACCATTGAAATCTTCTTTCAGCGTTATATCTTTTTTTTAATAAATTTTTCTTATAATTATTCATATTTTTCCCTATATCTTTTAACAACTGAAAGAGCGATTACATTTAAGAATAAAGTTACTATAAATAAAGATATTCCTAAGGCAAAAGCTGATTGAGTTTTTGGATCTCCGAATTGTTGGTCTCCAATTAAAATTACTACAATTTGTGCCGTAATGGTTGAAGTTGATTCAAGTGGATTCATTGTAAGATTAGCCGCTAGTCCTGAGGCCATTACAACAATCATTGTTTCTCCCACCGCTCTCGATACTGCTAAAAGTATCGAACCTACAATACCAGGTAAGGCTGCTGGAAAAATTACTTTTTTTACAGTCTCAGATTTTGTTGCGCCCATTGCGTAACTTCCATCTCTTAAATTTTGGGGTACTGCTGTTATAACGTCATCGCTTAAACTTGAAATAAAAGGAATTATCATTACTCCCATAACTGCTCCTGCAGCTAAAGCGCTCTCCGATGAAACTTCTAAACCCATAGCGTTACCTATTTCTTTAACAAAAGGACCGACGGTTAAAGCTGCAAAAAAACCGTATACCACTGTTGGAATACCAGCTAAAATCTCAATAATAGGTTTCGCATATTTTCTCACGCCTCTTCCGGCATACTCAGATAGATAAATCCCGCTTAACAAACCTATGGGGATGGCAACACACATTGCAATAAAAGCAATAAAAAAAGTTCCGGCAAATAAAGGTACAGCTCCGAAAGCATCCTTCATTAATTCAGGATCTGGCTGGCCATCTCTTACAAAAGTTTTAGCAGGATACCAATGAGTTCCGAATATAAAGTCAAAGATTTTTACTGCTTGAAAAAATCTAATCGCTTCGAATAAAAGTGAAAAAATTATTCCGATTGTAACTAAAACTGCGCCTAATGATGCAACAAATAATACCCATTTAAGAAAAATTTCTACTGGTTCCCTCATTCGGTCATTTTTCTGAACAGATCTATATGCAAAACTCAGAGAGAAAATTAAAATTGCTAAAATAATTGCTACTTTA
>JACWDY010000007.1 GCA_014653835.1 Pelagibacterales bacterium SAG-MED28 | reverse complement strand
AAACCAGAAACTCTCAAGTTGGTTTATATCAATCTGGCGATATTGATTATTTAATTGCCACAGATGCAATTGGTATGGGTTTAAATATGGATATTAATGAAATTTACTTTTCAAATTTAAAAAAATTTGACGGAAAAAAAACAAGAAGACTAAATTTAATCGAAATGTCTCAAATTGCAGGCCGTGCTGGTAGATATAAGAATGATGGAAGTTTTGGAACAACGGGAGATTGTGAAACTTTAAATTCAGATGAAATAGAAAAAATTGAAAAGCATCAATTACCTGACACTAGAACAATTTATTGGAGAAATTCAAAGTTAGATTTTGAAAATCCTGATAAATTGATTGCTTCACTTGAACTCAAACCAACTCAAAAAAATCTTTTAAGAACAAATGACTCGTTAGATGAGAGTGTTCTAAGGTTTTTTCTAAAAAAAGGTACAAATAATATTATATATCATAAAAATTTGGAATTATTATGGGAATGCTGTCAAATTCCAGACTTTGAGAAGAAAGCCTATGGTCAACACATAAATGTGATTGATAAAGTGTTTCAATTTTTAACGACGCGAAAGAAGAGAATACCGAGTGTTTTTATGAAAGAACAACTTAAGGGTTTAGAGAGAGATCATGGAAATGTAGACTTATTATCTCATAGACTTTCTAATGTAAGAACTTGGTCCTATGTTGCTAATAAAAAGAATTGGCTAGAAAACTCGGATTATTGGGTTCAGCTTACTAAAAGTATAGAGGATAAGTTATCAGATAAATTACACGATGAATTAACAAAAAGTTTTATTGATAAAAAAATAAGCATTCTTTCTAGAGGTTTAAAACAAGATCTTGTTTTAAATACAGAAATTAATGATGAAAATAAGATACATATTGATGGACAATTAATAGGTGAATTAAAAGGTTTAAAATTTTTAATTGAAGTTACATCCAAAACTCTTGATACCGATATAAAGTCAATCAAAAAAGCAGCTAGAAAAGGAGTTGAAAAAGAGCTTGTCAAAAGAGTTGAAGAAATTTTAACCTCTGTTGAAATAGAAATAGATAGTGAAAGTAAAATAATTTGGAAAAATAATCCAATTGCTAGATTGAAGAAAGGTAATGATTATTTAAATCCTGATATTGATATAATTGCAGATGAATCGTTAAGCAAAGAGTCAAAATCTAAATTAAGCAAATTCCTGGCTAAATGGCTAACTAATTACATAAATGAAGTATTGGGAGATTTAGTAAAATTAACAAAATATAAAGTTGCTAATCAATATTTAAGAGGTTTAGTTTTTCAGCTTTACGAAAATAATGGAGTAATTAAAAGGAGTGAAATAGATAAAATTGTAAAATCAATCCCTACAGAGGAAAGGAAGAAATTGTGGGGTATGGGAGTAAAAATAGGTAGGTACCATATTTACCTTCCCAAAATGCTCAAACCTAAAGCTGTAGAATTTAGAATTGCTTTATGGAAAGTATTTCATAATCTCTCAAGTGTGAATAAAATACCTAGATCAGGATTAAATTTTTTAATTGGTAATAATTTAGATAAAAATTTTTATTTACTCTGTGGTTTTGAAAAATTTAGAGAATTTTTTGTAAGAATAGATATTCTTGAAAAATTATTCTTAAAAATTATAGATAATACTAAGGATAAAAAATTTAAAATAAACGCTGAAATGATGAACTTGTTGGGTTGTTCTAAAGAGAATTTTTATAAATTAATGACTTATATGAATTACAAAAAGGATAAAACTGTCGATACTTATATTTTTAAAGGAGAAAAAAAGAAAAAAGAGAAAATAATACGGTTTGACAAAAAAGAAAATCCATTTAATAAGCTTCTTTCTTTAGATTTAAAATAAATGAATAAATTAAATAAAGATAATGTAATTGGAATTTCTGCATTGCTTGTGCATGCTGCAAATATCGACGAAATTTATTCTAATCATGAGAAAGATTTAATCAAAGATTTCATAAACTCTTATTTAAAAAATGATGATGCGAATGAAGTTTTGAAGAAAGCTGAAGAAATAGAAAATAATTCAAATCAATTATTAAATTATACAAATATTATTAAAGAAAATTCTATTGAAATAAAAAAAGATATTATTGAACATCTTTGGAAAGTTATTATTTCAGATAATACTGTTGATCAATACGAGTCTAATCTAATGCGAAGAATTTGTGGTTTAATATATTTCCCAGATAAAGAATGTGCAGAAATAAAACTTAAATTAATAAATAGTAAATGACATATATTGTAAAAGATGAGTGTATAAAATGTAAACTTACGGATTGCGTAGAAGTATGTCCTGTAGATTGCTTTTACGAGGGTGAAAATTTTTTAACAATTAATCCTGATGAATGTATTGACTGTGGTGTTTGCGAACCAGAGTGTCCAATAGATGCAATAAAAGCAGATACAGATGACAGTGTAAAAGATATGGATAAATGGTTATTGATTAACAAAAAGTTTTCTGCAATATGGCCTAATATTTCTAAAAAAAAAGAGCCAATGAAAGAACATGAGAAATTTCGAAATATTAAGGATAAGTATGATAAATACTTTTCTGAGAAACCTGGAAAATAAATAAATATGCCAAAAAAGAAAAAAGTCAAAAAAGTAAAAAAAGTTAAGAAAGTAAAATTATTGGGAAAAGTTAAATCTTCTTTAAAATCCTCAGTTAAAAAAAGCACCATCCCTGGTCCTGATGAAAAACCAGAAATTAAGAAAATAAAAAAACAACCTACTGAGAAAAAAATTTATAATTTAAAAGATTATATAGTTTATCCAAAACACGGTGTAGGTAAAATAACTGCGATAGAGAAAGCTAAGATAGGTGAAATAGATATTCAGTTTTATAAAATATTAGTTGAAAAGGAAAAATTGACCTTAACGGTTCCAATAAATCAGCAATCTAAATTAAGACCAATTTCTTCTATTAATCAAATCAACAAATGTGTGTCGATTTTAAAAACAAAACCAAAGATTAAGAGAACAATGTGGAGTAGAAGAGCTCAAGAATATGATCAAAAAATCAATTCTGGTAAAATCTATGAATTAGCAGAGGTTGTGAAAGATCTAAACAAAAATACAGATATTATTGCTGATCAATCTTATTCGGAGCGACAATTATTTGAGAAAGCTTATGAAAGATTAAAATCAGAGTTTGAAGCGGTTCTAAAAACAAGTTCTGAAGAAGCGCAAAAAAAAATGGACAAAGCTTTAGGTAGAACGAATATTTCTGAAAACGCAGAATAAAAAAACGCCCTCTTTAAAAAATTAAAAAGGGCGTTTAGTTAAAGAGAAAACTATCGTCTTTTTCTTCTTCTTTTTTTAGCTTTCTTTTTAGTTTTCTTTTTAGCTTTTTTTCTTCTTTTAGCCATCTTTTCTCCCTGGTTAGTAAACAAATCTTAATGATTCGTTTGTTAATTAATACATTAATTAATTAGAGATTCATGTCAAACATAAATTAATTTGTAAAATCGATTCAAAATTTAAATTTTTTATTAATTATTAAAATTTTTATTAAATTTTAAAAAAGTTAGTAATATCAATGTTTTTTTAAGCAAATTATTTAATTATATTTCTTAATTTAATAAAGATTTTCTAATTGTTGTTTATAATTTTTAATTATTTCTTTTCTTTTTAACTTTAAAGTTGGTGTTAACATTCCATTTTCAATTGTAAATTCTTTGTCAATTAAAACAAATTTTTTAATTTTTTCTATTAAAGTTAAGGTTTTATTTATATTTTCAATTATAAGTTTAATTTTTTCTTTATTAAATTCTTTATCAGTTACAACAATTGCTACTAAATAATTTTTTTTATCTCCATAAACAAAAGATTGTTTAATAAATTCATTTAAACATAAAATATTTTCAATTTTACTTGGTGAAATATTATCCCCACCTAAATTTACAATAATATCTTTTTTTCTATCTGTTATTTTTAAATAATTATTCTGATCAAACTCACCAATGTCACCTGTATGTAACCATCCTTCTTTTATAACTTTTGCTGTTTCCTCTTTTAAATTCCAATAGCCTAACATCACATTTTCACCTTTAATCAAAATTTCACCGTCTTCAGCGATCTTCACTGTATTGGTTCGAAATGGAGGTCCAACAGTTTCGACTTTCACCAGATTAGGTAAATTACAACTCACTACGGGAGATGCCTCCGTAAGACCGTAACCTTGTAGGGTTGGCAGTCCAATAGCATTCAGGAATTCTCCTATATTTTGATCGAGGGCCCCTCCTCCTGATACAAAAGTTTGAAGATTTCCTCCAAACTGTTTTCTTATTTTTCTTCTAACTAAAACGTTACAAATTAAATTAATGAATTTATCTAAAAAACTTAATTCCTCTTTTTTAAGTATTTTTTTTCCTAGCTCCAAAGTTTTATTAATTAATAGTTTTTTCAACCCTTTTTGTTTTTCAAAATTCATATTTATCTTGATAAAAAGATTTTGATAAAATCTTGGTACAGCAGTCATGATAGTTGGTTTTGCAATACTCATGTTTGAAATTAATTTTTCTAAACTTTCTGCATAATAAACTTTTGCACCTACAATAATTTGTATGAATTGCACTGTGTGTTCGTAAGAATGTGAAAGGGGTAACCATGTTAAAAAAACTGGATCCTTTTTTTTAACTAAAGGTTGAAGCAATTCAATTGCTCCCTCACAATTAGACAAAATTCCTCCATGACTTAAAACCACACCTTTTGGGTTACCAGATGTACCTGATGTATAAATTATACAAGCAGGCATATTCCTTTTTAAATCATTATTAATTTTTTCTTCGTACTTTTCTTCTAAAATATCTTTAATAAGAAAACTTTCTCTATCAATTTCTTCAAATGAAATAATCTTCTGGTCTGAATTAATATAATTTTCTATTTTTTTAAATTGATCTTGATTAGAAACAATTATTAAAGAAGGTCTGCAATCATTTAAAATATATTCATAATCATTTTTAGAATAAGTAGTAAAAATTGGAACTGATATACCGCCAGCATTCATAACGGCAAGATCAACCATTAACCAGTAAGGTCTATTCTCAGATAAAATTAAACATCTATCACCTTCATTAATTAAGGATTTTATTTTATGAGATAATTTAAAAACTCTTTCTTTAATGTCTCCCCAATTGTAAGTAGATTTCTCAGGTTTAAGCCACTTTAAAAATGGTTTTTTATTGTCAACTTCTTCACATTTTTTAAAATATAATTCTACAAGACTATTTAGTTTACCTATTTCCATAATGTGGTGGGCGAAGAGAGACTCGAACTCTCAAGGTATTGCTACCACCGGATTTTGAGTCCGGCGCGTCTACCAGTTCCACCATTCGCCCTTTTTAATAATAATCTAATTGATTTTTCTTACTATGAGAACAAAAAATATAGATGTTGTAAACATGATCAAAGCATATGCTGCAGTAGGAACCATATATACAATATCTTTAAATAATTGGGTAGCTACTACTACTGCTAAAGTTCCGTTTTGTAAGCCGCACTCTAAAGAAATACATTTTCTTTGTGCAACACCTGAAGTAAAGAATTTAGCCACATAATATCCTACAAAAATCATTGTCATATTTAAAATGAAAGCTATAAAACCTGCTCTAGTAATAAAAGAAACAATTCTATCCCATTCCTCTATCCAAATTGAAATAAATACAACTAAGAATAAAATTACTGACAGTCTTTGGATTATAAGAGTTTTCGAAACAATAAAATCGGTCATAAAACTTCTAACAATCATTCCAAATATAACTGGAACAGTTACTACAAAAAACATTTTCATAGCTATATTTAGCATTGATATTTCCTTTCTAATTTCTACGCCTAAAAAATCTGCAGAATTGAAAACAATCAATGGAACTATTAAAACAGATAATAAACTTACAATTGCTGTTAAACTAACTGATAAAGCAACATCACCACCTGCGAATTTAGTCAAAATATTTGAGGTTACACCTCCTGGAGCTGCTGCAATTATCATGACCCCCATAGCTATTTCAATAGGAAGTGAAATAATTTGTATTAGTAGAAAAGCTATAATCGGAAGTAAAATAACCTGACAGATAAAACCAACGAAAAAGTCTCTTGGATTTTTTATAACTCTAGTGAAATCTGAAATAGTTAAACCAAGACCTAATCCGAACATTATAATAGCTAAACACAATGGAGCTATCGTTTTTGCTATTTCCATTTTTTTTGCCTGATTTTTTAATCTATTTTAAACGTAGAGTTTTTCATCAAATCAAAAATTGTTGTCACAAAATTTGCTTTGTATTTTTGATTGTGCATATAATTTTGTTCAAAAGATTTGATGTTTTTGGGCGAAGGTAAAAGCATATATTCAAGTTTTTTATTTTTCATTACTAGCTTTTGCTTTAAAAGGGTTTTTAATTTTCTAATGACTGTTGCTCTTGGAATATGTGATATTTCAGAAATTGAGGATGCATTAATTCCATTTTTTGGAGTATGTCTTAAAAGATGTAAGTATAGATCTGCGTAAGATCTAGGATCCTCAATAATTCTATTTTGAACTTGTTTGTTGTAATCTGTAAATTGAGAGATACCTATTGCTCCCCAAACATTCCAGGTTTCTAGATCACCGTAAAAAAATCTATGTCTCACTAAAAATGGTATTTGTAATCTAAACCAGTGCTGCCAACATATTGTAAAATGTTTATCTATAAATCCTTCAATCTCATCTCTTTTAAATGCTCTCCCAAACCAATCTTCTTTGGCTAATATTTGACCTGATTTTTCTAAAAATACTGACATAATCTTTTTTGTATTAGCAGGTCTTTGAGCATCAGTAAGTTTTCTATTAAAGTAAATTGATTTTCCTTTTCTAAATATGATGTTCTGTTCTTGAAGAAAGTTTACTTTTCTTCTTATTGTTTCTTTTGGTATATTTAAATCTTTTGAAATTTCTATTAAGTTTATTTTATCAATTAAAAGTTCAGTTTTGTCATAAAATTCTTGATAAGTTAAATACTGGAAACGATCAGAAAGTTTTTTAAAAATCTCATTTACTAAATAAATTAAAACTAGATAACTGTCATAGTCTTTAAAGGTATTATAAGCATTATTGCACCATGCTTGTTGCAACTTAAACCAATAATTAACAGTTTCATTAGAGTTTCTATTTAAAACATCATAAACTTCAGAAGAATTTAAACTTATAATCTCTTTAGTCTCTAAATTTGGTTTCCTTTTTAAATGATTAAAAATTGTTACTGTTTTTGAATCTATAGGTTTGGACATTTATTTTTTAAAAGTTACAGATTGATTTATCAAAATTGCCATGAGAATCCAAATAATGAATATATCAGCCGAAGAAAATCCATAATCTGCTCCAAAGATTCCTGCAACTATTACGATCGCATAAATAGCGACGGTCGATAATATTAAACTTGCTAGGTACCTGAGAATTGTGCATTTTAAATTCATGTTAAAAAAATTATACGATAGATGCGTAGAGCTTGCTAGGCATAAATTCTCTAAGGCCTTGCTTGGTTTTGTAGCCTTTATCGAAAGTTTCTTTTTTCCTGTTCCACCAGATTTGATGATTATTCCAATGGTGGTTGCTAAGAGGGAAGATTATTTAAAGATTTTTTTAATTGCAACAGTAGGCTCTGTCCTTGGAGGATTGTTCGGTTATATGCTGGGAGTTTTTTTCTTGGATGCATCTATGGTGATTATAGAGTTTTACGGTTATGAGGAAAAAGTTTTTGAAATGCAGGATAAAATGTTAACTCGTGGAGGTTTTTTAGCCTGGTTAGGTATAATGTTTTTAGCAGGATTTACTCCACTTCCATTTAAAGTATTTACTATAACAAGTGGTGTTATTGGTTTTAATTTACCTGTTTTCTTTTTTATTTGTTTATTTACTAGAGGGCTCAGATTTTTCTTAGTTTCTTATTTAACTCATTTATTTGGTAAAAAGTTTGGTGTTTTTATAGAAAAAAAAGGTGCGTTATGGTTTACCATAACTGGAATATTTATTGTAATATTAGCAGCTGTCTTATACATAATCTTTGTTAAATGAATTCAAGTAACAAGTTTATCTTAAATGGTGTTTTAGTATTTAGTTTTCTTTCCTTATCAATTGCTTACTTTATTCAATATGTGCTTGGTCACAAACCATGCAATTTATGCATAATTGAAAGATTACCCTATCTTGCTGCTGTAATACTTATTTCCTTGGTCTTTATATTAAATAAATATGAAAAAATTTTATTAAGTGTAGTTCTGTTATTCTTTATATTTGGTGCTGTAGTTTCTTTTTATCATTTTGGAATTGAACAAGGTTTTTTTAGCGAATCTTTAGTGTGTGATTTAGGTAATAGTAAAAATTTATCGAAGGATGAACTGCTTAATCAGCTTAAAAATTCAACGGTAGTAAGCTGCAAAGACGTAACTTTTAGGTTATTTGGACTTTCTCTTGCTACAATAAATACAATTATATCTATTATTCTTAGTGGTATTATAATTAAAATTGTAAAAAATTATGGAAAGAACTAATAAGAAAACTTTAGAAGAAATTATTCGAGTTGATCATGCTGGTGAACGTGGAGCTATTAAAATCTACGAAGGTCAACTTCTTGCTTTAAAAACATTTAAACAAGATGAATTTTTAAAGAAGAAAATTGAGGATATGAAAGAACACGAGAAGGAACACTACGAATATTTTGACAATGAAATTAAAAAAAGAAATATAAAACCAACAAAATTATTGCCGTTATGGGACTTAATGGGTGTCACACTTGGATTTGGGACTGCAATGCTGGGTGAGAAAGCAGCTATGCTTTGTACTGCCTCAGTAGAAGAAGTAATAGATGGGCATTACAAAGATCAAACTTATAAACTTGGTGAAGATGAAAAGGAATTAAAAAAGAAAATTGAAAAATTTAGACAAGACGAACTCGATCATAAAGAAATTGCATACGATAACGGCGCTACAAAAAAAGGTTTGTTTGGAGTTTTAGATAAGATTATTAAAACTTCCTCAAGAATTGCAATAACGATTTCAGAGAAAATATAATTAAGGTTCTAACTCGATATCCCAATATAAATAATCCATCCAACTTTCGTGAAGGAAGTTAGGAGGAAAATTTCTCCCGTTTCTATGTAAGTCTTCCACTGTTGGGGCGTAGGGTTTACTAGCTAATTTAAGATCGCAATCTTTGTATAATTTTCCACCTTTTTTTACATTACAGCTTGAACAAGCTGTTACAACATTATTCCAATCTGTTAGGCCTCCTCTTGATTTTGGTAACAAATGATCAAAGGTTAAATCCTTTCTATCTCCACAATACTGACAAGCAAATTTATCTCTTAAAAAAACATTGAATCTTGTAAAGTTAGGATTTTTTGAAGGTTGAATAAAATTTTTAAGAGCAATAACACTTGGTAAATTCATTTCAAATGAAGGACTTCTAATTTTTCTTTTATAATTCGATACTATACTCACACGATCTAAAAAAACCGATTTCACTGCATCTTGCCAACACCAAATAGATAAAGGATAATAACTTAACGGTCTAAAGTCAGCGTTCAATACTAACGCTGGGCATTTTTCTAAAGGAACTTTGTCTACAGAAGAAATAATCATGTCTTAAGCTAACTGATACGAAAAATTATATCAAGTTATAATTATGTTACACTTATAATGCTTATGAATTAAAATGTTTTTTTATAAATTGTAGACCTAAACTAGAACCCTCGGTAGGTATACGATGTTCACAGTTTTTAAATATATTTGTTTGAATTTCGTAATTATTTTTTCCAAAAAATTCTTTTGCCTCTAATAAAGAGTCAATAGAAACAACTTGATCAATGTCTCCATGCATTAAGATAATATTAGGTCTAGAGTTGATATTTTTAGAAAGGTGATCTGTATCTATTATTCTTCCAGAATAACCAACTATAGAATTAATTGAGTCTTTTCTTTTTAGGCCAGTCTGTAAGGTTATCATGCAACCTTGACTAAACCCTCCAATAATAATCTGACCAGCTGTTAAATTATTTTTTTCTTTTACTTCATCTATAAGTTTATTTAATTTATTTTCAGCGACTAATGATTTAGCTAAAACTTGTTCAGGTGTTTGATCCATAAGGTCAAACCACTGAAAACCAGATGGACTCGCAGCACATTTTTCTGGAGCATCTGGACAAATAAAGATTGTATCGGGTAAATGAGCTCGCCAATAAGTTGCTAGTATTGATATATCTTTTCCATCACCTCCATATCCGTGGCAAAGTATTACAGCATTTTTAGGTTTATTCTTTGATGCAGGGTCTAAAACAATTGTATTTAATGAATAGGTCATGATAGTTAATTAAAAAAATATGTCAGAATTTTTATTTAATTTTATAGGTTTTATTTTATTAGGAGCTGTTGCCATAGTTTTAGTAATGGGTATTTATACTTTATTTAAAGGCGGAAGTACTAGCAAAAAATATTCTAATAAATTGATGCAATTACGTGTCCTGTTACAATTTATTGCAATTATTGTTTTAGTACTACTGGCTTATTTTTTTAAGAACTAAATATATTTTTTTATTAATTTAATAAATTCTTCGCTTACAAAATCTACTTCACCAATAACTCTACCAAATTCATCGCCATTTTTATCAATTAAAATACTGGTAGGAAGTCCTCGCATTTTAAATTGTTTTACAAGTTTAAGTTCTGGATCATAATAAGGGTCTAAACTTGCAACATTAATGCTTCTAAAAAAATCTCTTACTTTAAGTTTATTAGGTCTTTCCATATTAATTGCATAGACTTTTACTTGAGGATATAAATTAGTTAATTTTTCTAGTGAGGGCATTTCCCTTTTACAAGGTGCACACCAAGTCGCCCAAAAATTTATGATCATGATGTTGCCTTTTTTGTTAGTTAAATCCACGTCTTGAAGATCAGAATCTTTAAACTTTAATTCTGTAATTTTAGTCGGTTTTCCATGAATAATGATATTTTTGGAAAAATCTTCTGCTGTATTAAGATTTTGAGTCAGGAGAAATAGAAGGATTATGTGTATATAGATTTTAAAAGATTTACTAATTTTCATATTAATTTAAATTAGAATTAACACAGTAAAATGAAAAATAAAACAATTTGGTCTAACAGATTTGAAAATAAAACGTCTCTATCTTTTCAAAAGATAGGGTCTTCTGTTCATATTGATAAAAGACTTTATGAACAAGATATAGCTGCGTCTATTGTGCATACTCAAATGCTAACAAAGCAAAAAATTATCAATAGCAAAGATGGGACAAAAATAATCAATGGACTTAAAAAAATCAAATCTCTTATAGATAAAGGAAACTTTGAATTTAAAGATAAATTTGAGGATATTCATTTAAACGTCGAAAAAAAATTGTTTGAGATTATAGGTCCTTCTGCTGGGTTTCTTCACACTGCAAGATCTAGAAATGACCAAGTAGTAACAGATTTTAAATTATGGATTAAAAATGCATCTAGAGAAATATTAAAAGATATTACTTTAGTGATGAAAAATATAATTAAAAAAGCCGAAAAAAATACTGATACTGTTATGCCAGGCTTAACTCATTTAAAAAATGCTCAGCCAATCTCATTTGCTCACTATCTTTTATCTTATTATGAGATGCTTAAAAGAGATAAAAATAGATTTGAAAATAATATAAAACTTTTAGATGAGTGTCCGTTGGGATCTGCTGCGTTGTCAGGAACATCGTATAAAATAGACAGAAATTATACTTCTAAAAAACTTGGATTTAAAAGACCAACGGCTAATTCAATAGATGCTGTTTCAGATAGAGATTTTGCTATCGACTTTTTATATGCTTCTGCAGTTTGTGCGATGCATCTATCAAGATTAGCAGAAGATTTTATAATTTATAATTCAGATGCTTTTAATTTAATTTCATTCAATGACAGCATGCTTACTGGTTCGTCTATTATGCCCCAAAAAAAGAATCCGGATCCTGCAGAATTGATAAGAGGAAAAGTTGGAATAAATTACGGTAAATTAAACGCGATGCTAACAATTATGAAAGGTCTTCCAATGTCTTATTTTAAAGACATGCAGGATGATAAAGAATTAGTATTTGATGGGCATGATACTTTAAAAAATACCTTAACTTTAAGTGCTGAGTTAATTAATTCTGTTAAACCTAATAAAGGAATTATGCTTTTGATGGCTAACAAGGGCTATACTACTGCAACTGATTTTGCCGATTATCTTGTTAAAGTAAAAAAGTTATCTTTTAGAGAGTCGTATGCTATCTCATCTAAATTAGTTAATTTTGCAGAAAAAAATAAAAAAATGCTAACTGATTTAACTTTAGAAGAAATAAAAAAAATCTACAAAGATTTAGATAAAAGTGTTTTAAAAGTGTTTGATGTTAAAAATTCAATGAATTTAAAAAAATCATACGGAGGAACTTCTGAAAGTAATGTTAAATCAATGATTAAAAAATATAAAAAGGAAGCTAAATGAAATTAGTAGCCTTTTTTTTTCTAGTAATTTTTGTTTTGATAAGTTGCGGAAAAAAATCTGAACCTAAATATCAAGGTAAATTAAACCATATAAAAATAATTTTATAATAAAATGCAAAATTTAAAATATGTTGGTAAAAATTTATTTATTGAAAAATTATCAATTAATAATATTTTAAAACGGAACAAAACTCCCTTTTATCTTTACTCTGAAAATCAGATTATAAATAACTTCTTAAAATTTAAGAAAGTTTTCAAAAAAACAAATCCTCTTATTTGTTTTGCTGCTAAATCAAATAGTAATGTTTCCATTTTAAAAACTTTAGGGAAATTAGGTGCTGGAACAGATGTAGTTTCTGGAGGCGAGTTATTAAAAGCCTTAAAAGCGGGTATTAAACCAAATAAGGTTGTCTTTTCTGGCGTTGGTAAAAATGAAGATGAATTAAGAATTGCGATTAATAAAAAAATTTTACTTATCAATTGCGAGTCTGAAAGTGAGGCAAAACTTATTGATAAAATTGCGAAAAAGTTAAGAAAGAAAGTCTCAATAGGATTTCGTCTAAACCCGAACATTGACGCAAAAACTCACCAAAAAATATCTACGGGTAAAGCCGAGAATAAATTTGGTTTATCAATAAAGAATTTTAAATCTTTTCATAAATCCATAAAAAAATACAAAAATATTAATTTGGATGCCTTAAGCGTGCACATAGGTAGTCAGATATTAAGCGATGTTCCTTATAAAAAAATGTTAAATGTAATGTCTAATTTAATAAAAGAACTTAAAATTGATCTTAAATTTTTAGATTTAGGCGGTGGGTTTGGGATACGATATAATGAAAAAGACAAACCAATTAATCTAAAAAAATACTCAGACTCAGTTAATAAACTTGCAAAAAAATTGAAATGTAAAATAATTTTTGAACCCGGAAGATCTATTGTCGGAGACACAGGAATACTCTTAAGTAAAATTCAATATATAAAAAAAGGGGCAAAGAAGGACTTTATTATCATAGATGCAGGAATGAATGACTTTATGAGACCAGCGCTATACGATGCAGTTCACAAAATTATTCCTATTAGAAAATCAAAATCAAAATTAAAAGGAACAATAGAATTTGTTGGCCCGATATGTGAAAGCACATGTAAATTTGGTAGCTATAAAAATTATCAAAAAATGAGTGAAAATGATTTTGTGGCAATCACTAATGTAGGAGCATATGGTTCCTCTTTATCCTCTAATTATAATTCGAGACCACTTATTGCCGAACTTTTAGTTAATAAAAATAAAATAAAATATATTAGAAAAAAACAAGACTTGCTTAAATTAATTAACTCTTAATGCAGTTTTTAAAATCTTTAGTATTTAATATCTTTTTATTTTCAGGCTTAATTTTAATATTTATTCTGGCTATTCCAACTTTGTTGCTTCCTGCAAAATATACATTATTTTTCGGCAGGGTTAGTGCAAAATATATAGTTATTATCTTAAAAATAATTCTTAATACAAACGTAGTTTTTCACGGTTTAGAAAATCTGAAAAAAGTAAATAATTTTTTTGTTGCTTCTGCACATCAATCAATGTTTGAGACTTTTGCTCTTCAAATACCGTTGGACTCTCCTATTTTTATCTTAAAAAAAGAGTTACTGAAAATCCCATTGTTTGGATGGTATCTAAAAAAAATTGGGTCAATTGAAATAGTTAGAGAAACTACTACCAAAGAAAATTTAAGTTTTTTTGATAAAATCAAAAAGAAAATTGAAGAGCAAAACAGACCTCTTCTAATTTTTCCACAAGGAACTAGAGTAAAATTTGGTGAACAACCTCCCTTTAAAAAAGGAATTGGAAGAATTTATGATTCTCTTGGTCTTCCATGTATACCAGTAGCACTGAATACTGGTAAAGTGTGGCCTAAAAATAGTTTTATGAAATTTTCAGGTGATATTCATATTTCTTTTTTAGAGCCTATATTGCCTGGTAAAGAAAAAAATGATTTTCTAAAAGAAGTAGAAGATAAAATATATTTGGAAAATAAAAAATTTATTTAACTTACTTCCTGCCAAATCCTGGTTTTTCAGTATCCTGACCGGCTTCAATAATTTCTTTTCTAACTTTCCTAGTAGATGAAAAAATTTCTAGAAGTTTTTTACTGTCTTTATTTTTAATAGCACTTTTAATTTCATAAAGATTTTTTGAATAGTTATCTAATACTTTTAGAATATTTTCACTATTATCAATAAAAATATCTTTCCACATTAAAGGGTCTGAAGCTGCTATTCGTGTAAAATCTCTTAATCCTCCAGCACTGTATTGAATGACATCGTCTTTAAATTTATTATCATCACTAATCGCTGTTTTCACGATACTATATGCTACAACGTGTGGTAAGTGACTGGTTAAGGATAAAACATAATCATGATGCTCGAAAGACATGACTTTTATTTTACTACCTAAATCCTCCCAAAATTTCTCTAGTTTGGTAATTTCTTTTTTATCAGTATTTTCGTCAGCTGAAAGAATACACCACTTTTTTTCAAATAATTCTGCAAAACCAGATTGGGGACCACTGTATTCTGTTCCAGCTATTGGATGAGAAGCAATCCAAGTTACGTCAGAAAGATTAGAATCTTTAATTATTTTATTAATTTCTTTTTTAGCTGAACCTGTATCAGTTAAAATTGATCCTTTTTTAAGATGAGATTGAATTTGAGATAATATCTCTTTGTAGCTGCTTAAAGGGGAAGAAATAATTACTAGATCAGCATTATTTACCGCCTCTGTAATATTGTTGCAAATTTTGAATTCAAAATTTTTAGCAAGGTAAGAACTGACCTCTTTTGATTTATCGTAAGCATTAATCTCATTAGCTATATTTTTTTTTTCTATTACTCTAAGAATAGAAGAACCAATTAAACCACATCCAATTACAGTTATTTTATCAAACATTTAATATTCTTCGCATTCTAAAAATAAGTTTCTTATTTTCCGTACTTTTTCCGATTGTTACTCTTAATGAATTTTTGATTCCATAAACATCCATTTTTCTTACAAGTATTCCTGAGTTTGCTAATAACTGAAAAACTTTATGGGATTTGATTTTTAATTTATCAAAATTAATTAATATGAAATTAGTGAAACTTTTGTTTTTTATAATTTTCATTTTATTAAACTCTTTAAATAATATTTCATTCCATTTATTTACATGTTTAATCTCTTTATTTAACCAAGCGCTGTCTCTTATTGCTGCTGATGCTGCAAATAAAGCTGGCCGACCAACATTAAATGGAGGTTTTATTCTATTTAAAGTATTAATTATATCTTTAGAAGCATAGCCCCACCCTACTCTTAATCCAGCTAATCCATAAATTTTTGAAAACGTTCTAGTTATAACTACATTTTTAAAATTAGAAAATAAATTTAATCCTGGGGCATAATCTTTAGATTTTACATACTCATAGTAAGCATCATCAACGACTAATAAAATATCACTTCTTAATTTTCTTCTTAAGATGATCAATTGTTTTTTATCAATATACGTCCCTGTTGGATTGTTAGGATTTGCTAAAAATACAATCTTTGTTTTTCTAGTAACATTTTTTAAAATATCTTTTACTGAAATTTTATAGTTATCCTCTTTTGAATAAATAATTTTTGCTCCATTTATTTTGCTGTAAATTCTATAAATTATAAAACTATATTTTGGTACAATAACCTCATCTCCTTTTTCAAGAAATGCTTTACAAACTAATTCAAAAATTTGATCTGACCCAGATCCTAATATTATTCTACTTACATCTAACTTAAATTTTTTTGAGAGGATTTTTCTCAAAAAAGTGCCATCTGAATCTGGGTACCTTTTAAAGTTTTTTGAAACTTTTAAATATTCTTTAATAGCTTTTGGGCTAGGTCCTAAAGCTGACTCATTTGCTGATAATTTTGTTTTAGCAACTTTTTGTTTAAAAAGGCTAAGACCAGCTACGTACTTTTCGGCTACAATTCTTTTAGGTTTTGGTAATCTCATTATTAATATTTAATATATAAATTGGCGATGTTTTTCTATAATTCTTTATCGTATATAAAATTGACAAGTTTGTGATGATCTAGTAAATAGATATCGCGCTGATTTAACCATATTGCAAGCGCATAATAAATTTAGCTAAAAAGGGAGAACGCCCAGTTTAGCTGGGCTTTTTTTTTGGATGAATAAAAAAACTGAGAATATAAATAAGATTACTGTTACCAAGCCTTTAAAACTTGACTGTGGGAAAACTATCAAAGATTTCCCCCTAGCCTATGAAACTTATGGGAAGCTTAATAAGAATAAAGATAATGCTATTTTAGTTTTTCACGCTTTAACAGGAGATCAATTTGTTGCGGGCACTAACCCTGTTACAAAAAAAGAGGGTTGGTGGGTTTCAGCTGTTGGACCAGGTAAAGCAATCGATACGGATAAGTATTTTGTAATTTGCGCTAATGTTATTGGTGGTTGTATGGGATCTTGGGGACCAAGTGAATTAAATAAAGAGACCAATCATCCCTATGGATTAGATTTTCCAGTTATTACAATTAAAGATATTGTTAGAGCTCAGGAGTCCCTCCTTGATCACCTTGGAATAGAAAAACTTTTATGTGCTACAGGTGGTTCTATGGGGGGAATGCAATTATTACAATTTTGTGCAACTTTTCCTAACAAAACTTTTTCAGCAATTCCCATTGCTTGTAGTGTAAGTCATAGTGCACAAAATATTGCATTGAATGAATTAGCTCGTCAAGCAATAATGGCTGATCCTGTTTGGGATAAAGGTAAATACTTTTTAAAGAATACTCAACCAAAAAATGGACTCTCGGTTGCAAGAATGGTCGGTCATATAAGTTATTTATCAGAGCAAGGAATGCAGGAAAAATTTGGCAGAAAACTTCAAGAAAAGGCAGATTACGAATTTAGTTTCAATGCGGATTTTCAGGTTGAAAGTTATTTAAGACATCAAGGCAGTTCTTTCGTTGAAAGATTTGATGCTAACTCTATATTATATATTACTCGAGCGATGGATTATTTTGATCTAACTAAACAATTCAAAGGTGGTCTTACTGAGGCTTTTAAGAGTCAAAAGACAAAATTTTTAGTTATCTCTTTTTCTTCCGATTGGCTTTATACAACCAAAGAAAATAAAGATATTGTTATAGCGCTAAACGCCTCTGGGGCAGATGTTTCTTATTCAGAAATTGTTACTGATAAAGGTCATGACTCTTTTTTAGTAAATGAAACTGAGTTTTTGAAAACATTAAAAGGTTTTGTAGACTCAATGTACGAAAAATTTAAAAGATGAAAAAAGAATTTAAAGTAATTGCAGATTTATTGCCTAATAATACGAGAGTCCTTGATGTTGGTTGCGGGGATGGTGCACTAATGGACTTTTTGGTTAAAGAAAAAAATATTGAAGTTAGAGGACTAGAGCTTAATCAAAATAATGTCCAAGAATGTATTTATAAAGGATTACCTGTAATTCAAGGAAATGCTGAGTCAGAACTTTATCAGTTTCCAAAACAATCTTTTGATTACGTGGTTTTAAGTCAAACTCTTCAAGCATTTTACCAACCAGATAAAGTTTTAAGAGAATTATTAAGGATTGGTAAATCTGTAATTGTTTCAATACCAAACTTTGGTTACTGGAAAGTGAGAACAAGCTTATTATTTTTTGGTAAAATGCCTGTTACAAAGACATTGCCAAATACATGGTTTAATACTCCTAATTTACATATGTGTACAATTAAAGATCTTTTCAATTATTGTGAAGATCAAAATATCACGATTAAAAAAGTAATTGGAGTAAATGAAAATAAGATTTCGCTAATAAAAAAAAATAATTTAGAGGTGAAAAATCTTTTTTCTAAACTTGGAGTATTTTTAATAGGATAAAATGATTATAAATATTATCCCTTGTTTGAATGATAACTATAGTTATTTAATTTGTGATAAAGAAACAAACACTGTAGCTATAATCGATCCATCAGAATTTTCTACCTGTGATAAGGTTATAAATCAAAATTATAAAAAATTAGATTACATACTGAACACACATCACCACTATGATCATATCGGTGGCAATGAACAACTTAAAAATAAATATAATGCAAAAATATTTGGATTTAATGGTGATAAGGAGAGAATACCAGGTTTAGATAAATTATTGGTAGACGGTCAAGAATTTAAAATAGGAAGTTTAAATTTTGCAACTTTATTTATTCCAGGCCACACAAAAGGTCATATTGCTTTTTATTTAAAAGAGGAAAACATTATTTTTACTGGAGATACTTTATTTTCTTTAGGATGTGGAAGAGTATTTGAAGGAACAAACGAGCAAATGTTTAACTCTTTAAATAGAATTAAAAGTCTACCTGAAAATACTAAAATCTACTGTGGACATGAATATACTCAAAAAAATTTAGAATTCTGCATTAAATTTAATCCTAATAATAAATATTTGATAATGAAAAAAGAAAACATTGCTAAAAAAATTAAAAATAGAAAACCTACTCTTCCGACTACTGTAGCTGATGAGATTAAAACAAATATATTTTTAAGGTATGATGATCTTGATGTAAAAAAACAGCTAAATTTGATGGAAGCTTCAGATCTAGAAATATTCAGCAAATTAAGGGATCTTAAAGACAATTTTTAGTTCAATGATCTTGACTTGATAATTTTGAGAGCTATATTGCCCTCAAACAAAAAAGCGAGAAATTATGTCATTTGCGATTATAGAAACTGGTGGAAAACAATACAAAGTTTCGGCTAGTAAAATATTAGAAATAGAAAAACTAAATGCCAAAGTTGGTGAAACAATAAAATTTAAAAATGTTTTACTTTTAAATGACGATAAAAATACTGAAATTGGTAGCCCAAGTATTGATGGAGCGACTGTAGAAGCTAAACTTCTTGACAATGTAAAAGATCGAACAGTTTTAATTTTTCACAAGAGAAGAAGAAAACATTCTCGAAAGAAAAATGGACACAGACAAAGACATTCTAAAATACAGATTACGAAAATTATGTCTAAAGATGGAAAAGTAATAGATGAAGCAAAAATTGATGTAACAAAAAAAACTGTTAAAAAAGATACAGTAGAAAAAAAGAAAGTTACTAAAAAATAGGAAATTCTAATGGCAACAAAAAAAGCAGGTGGATCATCGAAAAACGGCCGAGATAGTAAAGGCAGACGTCTTGGGGTTAAAAAGTACGGTGATCAGCTGGTTATACCTGGAAACATAATCGTAAGACAAAGAGGCACTAAAATACACCCAGGTGATAATGTAGGTATGGGTAAAGATCATTCCATATTTTCCTTAGTTAAAGGTAAAGTAAAATTCAAAAAATCTAAATTAAACAGAACATTTGTTTCTGTTATCCCTAATTAAATCTATAAATAACCTTAGTTATTTATATTATACCAATAATGAAATTTTTAGATCAAGCAAAAATATATATTAAAGCTGGCAATGGTGGCTCGGGTTCCGCTAGTTTCAGAAGAGAAAAGTTTATAGAATACGGTGGTCCTGACGGTGGAGATGGTGGCGATGGTGGATCGATAATTGTGGAGTGTGATAGAAATTTAAATACTTTAATTGATTTTAGATATGCTCAGCATTTCAAAGCACACCACGGCAACGCTGGTAGTAAAAGAAATAAAACTGGTGCTAATGGTAAAGATTTAGTTTTAAAAGTTCCAGTAGGAACCCAAATCTATGAGGAAGACAACAATACTTTAATTTATGATTTTACAAAAAATAAAGAAAAGTATCTGGTTGCGTCCGGTGGTAAAGGCGGGTTAGGCAATGTTAGATTTAAAAGCTCAACGAATAGAGCGCCAAAGAAAAAAACAAATGGAAAAATTGGTGAAGAATTTTGGATTTGGTTGCAATTAAAAGTAATCGCTGATGTTGGAATAATAGGTAAACCTAACGCTGGTAAATCGAGTTTATTAGCTGCATTAACTAGAGCTAAACCTAAAATAGCAAATTATCCTTTTACAACGATTAATCCGAATTTAGGTGTCACTTACTATGACGGTAAAGAGGTAACTTTGGCGGATATACCTGGTTTAGTCGAGGGTGCGCATAAAGGTGTTGGCTTAGGTGATAAATTTTTAAGACATATTGAGAGATGTAAAGTTTTACTGCATTTAATAGATATTTCAGAAAATGATTTATTCAATGTTTATAAAAAGATAAAGTTTGAGCTATCAACTTATGATAAAAATTTAACTAAAAAAAAAGAAATTATTTTTTTTAATAAATCAGATTTGTTTGAAAAAATAGAAATTACTAAAAAATTGAAAGAATTTAAAAAGAAAGTAAAAGCTAAATATGAAGTTATTTCAGTATATTCAAATAAAGATATTCAAAAAATTAAAAAACTATTAATTAAAAATGCTAATTGAGAATTCAAAGAAGATTGTTTTAAAACTCGGTTCATCAACGGTCGTTGATAACAAAGGTATTTTCAAAAAAAAATGGGTAACTTCATTAATTAAAGACATAAAAAAATATGGAAAGGGCAAAAGTTTTGTAATTGTCTCATCAGGTGCTATCGCTCTTGGGCAGAAATATCTTAAAATTAAAAAAAAGAAAATTAAGCTTGAGATGTCACAAGCGATAGCAGCAGTAGGACAAATACATTTGGCTAGTGAATTTCAAAAATTATTTGAAAAATATAAGATTAAAACAGGACAAATCCTTATTAGTCCAGACGATACCGAGCGAAGGAGACGGGCAATAAATGTGAGGAGGACTTTTGATAACTTGTTTAAATTAAATGCAATTCCTATTGTAAATGAAAACGATTCTACAGCTACAACTGAAATCAAATATGGAGATAATGATAGGCTGGCTGCAAGAGTAGCTCAAATCATTGGCGCTGATGTGCTTGTTATATTTTCAGATGTAGATGGTTTATACGATAAGTCGAAACAAAAAAAAATTGTAAAAACTGTTAAAGTAATTGATGAAAAAATTATTTCACTTATTGAAAATATAAAAAATAATTATGGATCAGGTGGGATTTCAACAAAATTGGATGCTGCAAAAATTTGTATGAATTCCGGTAGCCATATGTTTATAGCGAATGGTAAAAAAGATAATCCAATTTCAAATATGCTTAATAAGAAAAAGTTTACACATTTTTTGCCTAAAATTTCAAGCTTAGATGCTAAAAAGAAATGGATAATTGGATCTTTAAATTCAAATGGAACAATAAAAATTGATGATGGAGCTGCTAAGGCTTTATTAAATGGTAAGAGTTTACTTGCGGCAGGGGTAAATAAAATTAATGGATCTTTTGAAAAAGGAGAGAATGTATTAATTTTAGACCAAAAAAATAATCAATTAGCTCGTGGATTATCCTCTTTCAGTTCAGAAGAAATAGACAAAATAAAAGGGAAACAGAGTAAAGAAATAGAGAAAATACTTGGATACCTTAGTAAAACTGAAATTATTCATAAAGATGATATGGTATTATTATAAATGAACTATTTAGAAACCATTGGGAAAAAAGCTAGAAAAGCTTTTGAGGATTTAAAATCTATTAAACATTTTAAAATTAAAAAAGTTTTAGAGGACTATAATAAATATTTGCTTAAAAATAAAAAAAGAATTATTCAAGAAAATCAAAAAGATGTTAAAAACGTTAAAAGAAAACATCTTGTAGATAGATTAATTCTTAATGACAAACGTATTGATGGAATAAGATATTCAATAAGTGAAATCACAAAGTTTAAAGATCCAATCGGTAGAGTCATTGAACAATGGCAAAGACCAAATAAGTTAAAAATTAAAAAAATATCAACGCCGATTGGAGTAATTGGAGTTATTTACGAGAGTAGACCAAATGTAACTGCAGATGTTGCAGCTCTGTGTCTTAAATCAGGTAACTGCTCAATTTTACGAGGTGGTTCAGAAGCATTTAATTCAAATAAAATTTTGGCTAATCTTTTTAGAGATGCTTTAAAAAAAAATAATATTAACAAGAATTGTGTGCAATTTATTGAAAATAAAAATAGAAAAATTGTAGATAATTTATTATCAAAAATGAGTGACTACATTGATGTTATAGTGCCAAGAGGTGGGAAAGGATTAGTAGGTAAAGTTCAAAAGTTTTCAAACGTTCATGTAATAGGCCACCTTGAAGGGCTATGTCACATATTTGTTGACAAAACAGCCAATCTTAATTCTGCAAGAAAAATAATTATTAATGCTAAAATGAGAAGAACTAGTATATGTGGTGCAGTTGAAACATTATTAATTGATGAAAAGGCTATTAACACTCACGCAAAAGAAATAATTAATTCTCTTGTAGACTCAGGATGCGAAGTAAGAGTAGATAGTAAAATTAATAAATTATTTAATGGTAAACTTAAGTTGGCAAAGGAAAAAGATTGGAGAACAGAATATTTAGACTCGATAATATCGATTAAAACTGTAAAGAATGTCAAAGAAGGTGTTAATCATATTTTAAAATATGGAACAATGCATACGGACAGCATTATTACCAATAATAAAAAAAATGCTAAGATTTTTTTAAATGGAGTGAACAGTTCAATCGCAATGCATAATGTATCGACTCAATTTGCAGATGGAGGAGAATTTGGTTTTGGTGGAGAAATTGGAATCTCTACTAATAAACTTCCGCCAAGAGGACCTGTTGGGATAAATCAATTAACATCTTACAAATATTTAGTTTCTGGAAATGGAATTATTAGACCATAGCTAATGGTTAAAGCACCGAATAAAACCATTGGATTAGTAGGAGGTACTTTTGATCCCGCTCACAGAGGGCATATTGCAATAACAAAAATTGCAATAAAAAAGTTCAAGCTTAGTAAAGTATTTTGGATTGTAACAAAAAAAAATCCTTTTAAAAATAATCCTTACTATTCTCTTTCTCAAAGATTAAAAAAAGCCAAAAACCTAGCTAAAGGTATTAAAAAAATTCAAGTTATACACTTAGACAAAAGAGTAAATTCTTCAAGAAGCATAAATATAATAAATTATTTGATTAATAGAAAAAAACTTAAAAATATCTACTTTATTATTGGAGCAGATAATTTAATAAATTTTCACAAGTGGAAAGACTGGAAAAAAATAGTTAAATTAACAAAATTAATTGTTTTTTCTAGAAAAGGATATGATAGAAAAGGTAGTAAATCAACTGTGACTAAATACTATAAAAATAAAATTACTTTTATCAAAAATAGACCTATAGTAATTTCATCAACTAAATTAAGAAAAAAGCTCATTTGAACTATTAATGGAAGTAGCAGAAATAAAAAAAAATATTGAAAAAATTCTTGATAACAACAAAGCTCAAAGTATTACTTCTATAAATTTAAAAAATAAATCTTATATCGCAGACTACATGGTTGTTGCTTCTGGAACTTCGTCTAGACATCTTCAATCTCTATCAGAAATTCTTGTAAGTGAATTAAAAAAGCTTGGTATGGACGATTGCCGAATAGAGGGAAAAGATAGTGCAGATTGGAAATTGGTTGATGCGCATGATGTAATTGTCCATTTATTTCATCCAGAAAAAAGAGAATTTTACGATTTGGAGAAGATGTGGTCAGAAGAAATTCCAAAACAGAAAGCGATGATATGAAAAAAATTATTTTTTTACCAATATTGATATTTACTTTTATTAGTACCTCTGTTTTTTCAAAAAATGACCTATATGAAAAAATCGATCTCTTTGGAGAAGTTTTAGAAAACATAAAAAAGGATTATGTTGATGATGTAAATCAAGCTGAGATGATGGATTCAGCAATTAATGGCGTTTTACAATCACTTGACCCTTACTCTGCATATATGAGTCCTGAGCTATTTAAAGAAATGCAAACAGATACCAGCGGAGAATTTGGAGGGTTGGGTATTGAAATTGGAATGGAAGCTGGAGTCGTCAAAGTAATCTCGCCAATAGATGGTACTCCTGCAGAACGAGCTGGAATTAAGGCTGGTGACTACATCGTTAAAATTGGCAAAGAACAAGTGCAAGGTAAATCTTTGATGGAAGCAGTCAAATTGATGAGAGGGCCCATTGGCACTTCAATAGATCTTACGGTTAGGAGAAAAAATGTAAAAAAACCTCTAGAATTTAAAATAATAAGAAAGATAATTGAGGTCCAATCAGTAAGTTCTAAAACAATTAGTGATGAAAATAATATTGGATACATTAGATTAAAATCATTTAATGAGAATAGTGACAACCAATTTTTAAAATCTGTAAAAAAATTTGAAAAAAATTTTAAAATCAAAGGTTATGTCATAGATCTAAGAAATAATCCCGGCGGTCTACTAACCCAAGCAATAAATATAACTGACTTTTTCTTAGATGATGGGGAAATCGTATCGACTAAAGGACGTAAAATTTCTGAAACTAGAAAGTTTTTTGCTAGAAAAGGAGATGAAATTAAAGGTAAGCCAATCGTCGTTTTAATTAATAATGGTTCTGCGTCTGCATCAGAGATTTTTGCAGGAGCTTTAAAAGATCATAAAAGAGCAATTATTCTTGGTGAAAATTCATATGGAAAAGGTTCTGTTCAATCAATAATACCTTTAAGGAATGGAGGGGGTATGAGATTAACAATTTCTAAATATTATCTCCCGTCTGGAAAGTCTATTTCAGAGGTAGGTGTTACTCCTGACATTTTAGTTGAAGAAGTTGGTAATGATTTTAAAATTAACTCTGAAAAAGATAATCAGCTAAATTACGCAATTAAACTTTTCAATTCTTAAATTATGGCTAACAATCAACTACCGATGCGAACTGGTGTAGGGATAATTGTTTTAAATAATGATAATCAAGTATTTGTTGGTAAAAGAAAGGACAATCCAGGTGATAAGTGGCAAATGCCTCAAGGTGGTGTTGATAAAGGAGAAGACTTTATTACTGCAATGAGAAGAGAGTTAATTGAAGAAACAAGTATAAAAAATATAAAAATTTTAAAAGAAATACAAAATATGTATCAATATGAATTACCAAAAAATTTGGTTGGGATTATTTGGAGAGGTAAATTTAGAGGTCAAAGACAAAAGTGGTTTATAACTAAGTTCTTAGGGAAAGATGATGAAATAAATTTAGATACTCAGCACCCAGAATTTATCGATTGGAAGTGGATAAATCCTAATGATTTGCCTGACGTAATCGTAGATTTTAAAAAAGAACTGTATTTAAATCTTCTTAAAGAAATTAACCAAGTTATCGATTAATTTCTTTTAATGTATCGATTTGGTAGGAAATGATATATTTTTCCTTATCTGTCGAATTATTGTCTTGAAGTTTTTTTTCTGCTTGTTCCAATAAATTATTTATTAAACTCTTGTCAAAATTTTTTAAATCTTTTGCTGTCGAGGTTAAAATTAAAAGATTATTATTTGAAAACTCTACCGTACCTTCTTCTACATAAAATTTATTCTCATCCTGGTTTTTAATTAATATAAGTCCCGGTCTTAAAAAAGTTATTAAAGGAATATGGTCTTTAAGGATGCCCATTTGGCCTTCGTATGAGGGTATGGTTACCTCACTTGCTTCAGATTTTAAAATTGATTGGTCAGGAGTTATAATTTCTACTGTGAATTTATCAGACATTATTTGCTATCTTTGGATAACTTTTCTGCTTTTTCTATAGCTTCTTCAATACCGCCTACCATATAAAATGCTGCTTCAGGCAAATGATCGTATTCACCTTTACAAATAGCGTCGAATCCTTTGATGGTATCATCTAGATCAACTAATTTTCCAGGTGAACCAGTAAACACTTCTGCCACAAAGAAAGGTTGAGAGAGAAATCTTTGTATTTTTCTTGCTCTAGCGACCGTAAGTTTATCTTCTTCTGAAAGTTCGTCCATACCAAGAATTGCGATAATATCTTGTAAAGACTTGTAAGCCTGTAAAATTTTTTGCACATCTCTAGCAACTCTATAATGTTCTTCACCAACAATTCTTGGATCCAAAATTCTAGAAGTAGAGTCTAGAGGATCTACTGCAGGATATATTCCTATTTCGGCAATTTGCCTAGATAGAACTGTTGTGGCATCTAAATGTGAAAAAGATGTTGCAGGAGCGGGATCCGTCAAGTCATCCGCAGGTACATAAATAGCTTGCACCGATGTTATTGAGCCTTTGTCTGTAGATGTAATTCTCTCTTGAAGATTACCCATGTCAGTTGCTAAAGTTGGTTGGTAACCCACAGCTGAAGGAATTCTTCCTAAAAGAGCAGATACTTCTGAACCAGCTTGAGTAAATCTAAAAATATTATCAACGAAAAATAAAACATCTTGACCTTCTTTATCTCTAAAATATTCTGCAACAGTCAAACCTGTTAAAGCAACTCTTGCTCTAGCTCCAGGAGGCTCATTCATTTGCCCATAAACAAGGGCAGCCTTTGAACCTTTACCCTCAGTTTTAATTACTCCTGACTCAATCATTTCATGATATAGATCGTTTCCTTCTCTAGTTCTTTCACCCACACCTGCAAAAACTGAAAATCCTCCATGAGCTTTTGCAATGTTATTTATTAATTCCATAATTGTGACTGTTTTTCCTACTCCTGCTCCACCGAATAGACCGATCTTCCCTCCCTTTGCGTATGGAGCCAAAAGATCAACCACTTTTATTCCTGTAACTAACTGTTCTGTTTCTGTTGCTTGATCCGTGAACTTAGGTGCTGCTCTGTGTATTGGCCATTTCTCTTTTGTTTTTACCTCACCTTTTTCATCAATAGACTCTCCGACAACATTTATAATTCTTCCTAAAGTTTCTGGTCCAACTGGTACACTTATTGGTGCGCCAGTATTCGTTACATCATCACCTCTTTTTAAACCCTCCGTAGCGTCCATGGCTATGGTTCGCACATCGTTCTCACCTAAATGTTGAGCTACTTCTAAAATTAATTTATTTCCTGAATTACTTGCTTCAAGTGCAGTGTAAATTTCAGGTAAATCAGACTCAAAATTTACATCAACAACAGCTCCAATAATTTGGGTTATTTTTCCATTTTTATTCATATTTATAAACTCTCCGCTCCTGATATAATTTCAATTAACTCCTTAGTAATAGATGCTTGTCGGCTTCTATTATAGTTGATTGTAAGTTTATCAACTAAATCTCCTGCATTTCTAGTTGCATTATCCATAGCAGTCATTCTTGAGCCTTGTTCACTTGCTGCGTTTTCTAATAAAGCTCTAAAAACTTGTGTTGAAATATTTTTTGGTAATAGATCCTCTAAAATTTCTTCTTCCTCTGGTTCAAATTCATATGAAAATGTTTCTTTTTCAGACTCATTACTTTTATTAACCTCTGTTGGAATTATTTGTTGAGCTTGAGGAATCTGAGTAATAACATTTTTAAAATTATTAAAAAATAATATGCATTTATCAAATTCATTCTGTTTAAATAAAGATATTATTTCATTACCTACTATATTTGCTTCCTCGAAAGTAATTTGTTTTTTTTCTTTAAAACTGAATTTTTTAACTACATATTTGCCGTATTCTCTCTTAATTTGATCAAGTCCTTTTGAACCAACAGTAATTATTTTTAAGTCTTTTCCTTCACTTAGAATATTTTTAAAATTATTTTTTGCAAGTTTACAAATATTTGAATTAAACCCGCCACATAAGCCACGGTCTGCTGTTAAAACTACACATAAATACTTTTTATCTTCTCCGGTTCCAACTAAAAGTTTTGGTGCATTTTGCGGATCGTTAATAGATTTTGTTAAATTCAATATTATATTTTGCATTTTCTGACTATAGGGTCGTCCTTTTTCTGCACTCTCCTGAGCTTTTCTTAATTTTGCAGCTGCCACCATTTTCATAGCTTTAGTAATTTTTTGTGTTGATTTAACGCTTTTAATTCTTTTTTTTAGATCATCTAAACTTGGCATTTTCTATTTTTTATGCTCCTCAATAACTTGCGTTAGTAATTTTTCAGTACCTTCATCAATTTTTCCTGAACTTTGAATAGAATCAATTATTTCTGGTTTGTCAGATTTAATTTTTTCAATTATATCTTTCTCAAATTTTTTAATTTTACCTAAATCCACATCATCTAAAAAACCTTTTACTCCGGTAAAAACTGATATGACTTGCTCTGCCACTGTCATTGGAGAATATTGATCCTGTTTTAGAAGTTCTGTTAATTTAGCTCCACGATTTAACAATTGCTGTGTAGATGCGTCTAAGTCTGATCCAAATTGTGCAAATGCAGCCATTTCTCTGTACTGCGCAAGTTCTAGTTTAATAGATCCCGCTACTTTTTTCATAGCTTTAGTTTGAGCTGCAGATCCTACACGTGACACCGATAGACCAACATTTACTGCTGGGCGAATTCCTTGATTAAAAAGTTCAGTTTCTAAAAATATTTGTCCATCAGTGATTGATATGACGTTAGTAGGAATATAAGCAGAAACGTCTCCGGCTTGTGTTTCAATGATTGGTAAAGCGGTTAGAGAGCCTCCGCCATTAGCATCACTTAACTTTGCAGATCTTTCTAACAATCTACTGTGTAAATAAAAAACATCACCAGGATATGCTTCCCTTCCTGGAGGTCTTCTTAGTAATAATGACATTTGTCTGTAAGCTACAGCTTGTTTTGATAAATCGTCATACACTATTAATGCATGCATACCATTATCTCTAAAATATTCACCAATTGTACAACCAGTATATGGAGCAAGAAACTGAAGAGGGGCAGAGTCAGATGCTGTGGCAGCAACTATCGTTGTGTATTTTAATGCTCCCGCTTCTTCTAAAGTTTTTGTAATTTGTGCAACCGTTGAACGTTTTTGACCTATTGCTACATATACACAATATAATTTTTTCTTTTCATCTGAGGACTCGTTTATTTTTTTCTGATTTATAATAGCATCGATCGCAACTGCAGTTTTGCCTGTTTGCCTATCACCTATGATTAATTCTCTTTGTCCTCTTCCAACTGGTATGAGAGAATCTATCGATTTCAAACCTGTCTGCATAGGTTCGCTTACAGACTGCCTAGGGATTATACCTGGAGCTTTTACCTCAACTCTTTTTCTTTCTTTAGATGAAATTGGTCCTTTGCCATCAATTGGATTTCCAAGTCCATCAACAACTCTACCTAAAAGTTCTTTACCAACGGGGACATCTACAATTGCATTAGTTCTTTTTACAGTATCACCCTCTTTAATTTTTCTATCATCTCCAAAAATAACAACTCCTACATTGTCGTTTTCTAAATTTAACGCCATTCCTTTTGATCCATCATCAAATTCTACCATTTCTCCTGCTTGAACGTTGTCTAATCCGTAAACACGAGCAATACCATCACCAACGGATAAAACTTTTCCAATTTCAGAAATTTCAGCTTTTTCTCCAAAATTTTTAATTTGGTCTTTAAGTAATTTTGTGACTTCCGATGGATTTATAGACATATTAATTTTCTATCATTTGTTGTTCAAATTTTTTTAATTTATTTTTTATAGATGTATCAATCATAAAACTTCCAAGTTGCAATTTTAATCCTCCAATTAATTCTTTATCAATTTTATAATCAAATTTTATTATCGACCCCATTGAGGATGATAAATCTTTACTTATGCTCTCTAATTCTGACTCAGATAATTCTTTAGATGAAATTAAAGAAGCTTTTACTTCGCCTCTTTTTTTTGAACATAATTTTAAAAAACTGTCTATAATTTTTGATACGAAAAATATTCTTCTTTTTTCTATCAAAAGAGAAAAAAAATTTTTTAAATTTTTTGAGAAACTAAATTTTTTAGATAATAAATCGTTAACATTATTGTGATTATTAATACTTTGAGTAGGATTACTAAAAAAATTCTTTAATTCCAGACTATTTTCTAAAACAAACTTAAAAATTTTGATGTCGGTTTCTGTTTTGTCTAAATCACCTGCTTCTTTAGTCACTTCAAATAGGGCACGAGAATATCTTTCTGAAGTTTCCGTAGAGAAAGATTTATTTGCGCTCATTTTTTGTTATTAGAATTTTAGTGAAATAATGATGGTGTCGTAGCATAAGAAAATATGTTGATCAAGTTAGCAATTTGATGATTATCCAAAATTAACTGGATCAACATCAACTGTGAGTTTAATTTTACTTGATATTTTCAAGGTATTTAGAAGTTTTGTGATTTTTTTTTGTATAAGACTTTTCCCACTAAATCTAATTAATAACCTAGATCTAAATTTTTTCTTTATCTTTAATAATGGTGAGTCAACCGGACCCAAAACCTCTATTTCACTAATCTTTTTTAAATGTTTTTTTATTTCTCTAGCTCCATCTAGACTTAAAGAATGTGAATTTGCAGAAATAATAATAGCAATTAATCTTGAAAATGGAGGTAATAAATTTTTCTCTCTTAATTTAATTTCCTTTTTTAAAAGCTCTTCCGAATTATTTTTTATAATTTCGTTTAATGTGACATCTTCGGGTGATAAAGTTTGATAGACAATTAATGACTCTGTACTAAATCTTCCAGCTCTTCCACTTAATTGATGATACAGTTGAATATTCTTTTCTGTAGTTCGTAAGTCATAACCTCTACCAGAAAAATCTGCATCAATTACTACTATGCAATTTAATTTCGGGAAATTAAACCCTTTCGAAATCATTTGGGTTCCAATCAAAATATCCACTTTATTATTTGTAATTCTATTAAATAAAGATTTAGTTTGATCTTTCTTTTTCATGTAATCACTGGAAAAAATTTCAACTTTGTTACCAGGAAAAATTTTAGATACTTCCTCAAATATTTTTTCTACACCTGGCCCATACATTACAAAATCACAAATTTCACTTTCGTTACAGCTTCTAGAAATTTCTTTTTCAAGTGAACAGTGGTGGCAAATGGCTTTGTTTTTAGTTTTATGAAAAGTTAAAAACATTGAACAATTGGAACAGATTTGTTTATAGCCACATTTTCTACAAATTAAATAAGGCGCATATCCTCTTCTATTTAAAAAAAATAGAACTTGTTCATTTCTATTTAAAAAGTCTTTGACTAATTCTATGGTCTCTTCTGAAATAAAACAGTTTTTAATCTTTTTAATGTTTAAATTAATAATTTTGGTTTTTGGTAAAGGATAATCATTATATCTTTTTAAAATATTAAAGTGTCTAAATTTTTTATTTTTAATATTATTAAAAGTTTCAACTGAAGGTATAGAGGTAATTAAATGTATGGGTATTTTTTCAAAAGAGGCTCTTGAGATTGCCATATCTCTTGCATGATAAATAACTCCCTCATCTTGTTTATAAGATGTATCATGTTCCTCATCGACAATAATGACTCCGAGATTTTTAAAAGGTAATAATAATGAAGATCTAGCTCCCACAACCAATTTAATTTTATTGCTGATGATGCCTTTCCAGATTATTCGTTTATTTTTAGGAGTTATTTTTGAATGCCATATAGCAGGTTCAAAGCCAAAAAAATCGATAAACCTTGACTTAAATTCGTTAGTTAAAAAAATCTCTGGCAATAAAACTAATGCTTGTTTTTTCTTATTTATAATTTTTTTAATTCTCTCAAAGTACACAAGAGTTTTTCCTGAACCAGTTGTTCCTTGCAAAACAGATACATCAAATTTATCATTTTTGAAATTTAGGAACTTCAATGCTTTTTTCTGCTCTTCATTTAACTCAAATCTTTTTACCTTTTTTTGCGTATGTTCGAAATCTTTATCGTACTTTCTAATAAGGCTAAGGTTGTTTCCAATAGACATTTTTAAAACAAGTCCAAGGGGCATCATATTGTATATTGCAAACCAGTTCATAAAATCTATTAACTCTTGGCCTAAGGAATAGTTATTAATTTTTTTATTTATATTTTTAATTTTAATATTTTTTAAATCTGAAATTTTTCCAGGCCATACAACTCCAATTTCTTTTTTTTTACCAAATGGTACTTCTACAAAATCCCCAGTTTTTAGTGAATTTTGAGTACTGTTATATGTAAACGGAAAATTAAATATTTTGGGTAACAGCACTTGTGCTTTCATGCACTAATAGTAGTTGAATTTTATTTATTTAAAAATGAATTGGTCTTTTATCAACAGCTAAAGCAGCTTCTTTAATTGCTTCTGTGTGAGTTGGATGCGCGTGGCAGGTTCTTGCTATATCTTCAGAGCTTGCACCAAACTCCATTGCTAGAGCCATCTCGGCAATCATATCACCACAATGAGGTCCGATAATATGAACTCCTAGAACTTTATCTGTTTTACTATCTGCTAAAATTTTAACGAATCCATCTGTTTCATTATTTACTTTTGCTCTTGAGTTTGCAAGAAACGGGAATTTTCCAACTTTATAAGACGCATTTTTTTCTTTTAATTGTTCCTCAGTTTGTCCAACTGTAGCTACCTCTGGAGAAGTGTACACTACCCCAGGAATTACATCGTAATTAACATGACCTGCTTGACCAGCTAATATCTCTGCAACAGCTATGCCTTCTTCCTCCGCTTTATGAGCTAGCATCGGACCTTTAATAACATCGCCAATCGCGTAAATGTTATTTATTGAGGTTTGTAATTTATTGTTAACTTCTATCCGACCCTTATTATCTTTTTTAACTCCCACTTTGGTTAAATTTAAACCTTCAGTATAAGGTTTTCTTCCAACTGAAACTAAAACTTTATCCACCTCTACGGTTTCCTCTTTTGCACTCTTAACATTAGTATATTTTATTGAAACTAAACTGCCTTTATTTTTAACCGAGTCGACTTTTGACCCCATTTTAAATTTGATTCCTTGCTTGGTTAGTATTTTCTGAAATTCATTTGAAATTTCTCTATCCATTCCTGGGGTTATAAATTCTAAGTATTCTATAACTGTTACTTCTGATCCAAGTCTTGACCAAACTGAACCCATTTCCAATCCAATGTATCCTCCTCCAATAATTGCAAGTTTTTTTGGAACTTTTTCAAAAGATAAAGCACCAGTTGAGGAAACTATATTTTTTTCATCAATGTTAACACCTGGTAGAGATGCTACGTCAGATCCAGTGGCTATTACAATATTTTTTGCTTTAATATTAGTTCTTTTATTGTTGCTTTCATAAACAACAATATCATTTTTTGAAAAAAGTACTCCTTTACCTTTAAAGTAAGTGACTTTATTTTTTTTAAACAAAAATTCCACTCCTTTAGTTAAAACTTGAATGGATTTATTTTTGTTAGACATCATTTTTTCAATATTTAATTTTATTCCTTCAATTTCAATTCCTTGCTGATTAAAATCTTTTTGAGCTTTGTGAAAATTTTCAGATAGATTCAGTAAGCTTTTCGATGGTATGCACCCTACATTAAGACATGTTCCACCTAGAGCTCCTCTTGATTCTACGCAAGCTGCTTTTAATCCCAATTGAGCTGCTCTAATTGCGCAAACATAGCCACCTGGTCCACCTCCAATAACTACTAAATCAAAATTATTATCCATTGTTATATATTTAAGAAAAGTCTTTTTGGTTGTTCTAAAGACTCTTTAACTATTTTTAAAAAAGATACAGCTTCTTTGCCGTCAATTATTCTATGATCGTAGGACAAAGCAAGGTACATAATTGGTCTTACCTCTACGTTTCCATCTACAACAACTGGTCTTTGTATAATATTATGCATTCCTAAAACAGCAGATTGAGGTGGATTTAGTATTGGTGTCGAAAGCATTGATCCATAAATCCCTCCATTTGTAATTGTAAATGTTCCACCTTGTAAATCTTCAATAGTAATTTTGCCATCTCGTGCTTTTTGACCGAGATCACCAATGTTTTTTTCAATATCAGAAAATGACATCTCGTCAGTTTCTCTTAGAACAGGAACTACTAAACCCCTATCTGTTCCTACCGCTATACTAATATTGTAATAATTTTTATAAATAATTTCCTCTCCTTGAATTTCGGCATTTATTGCTGGATAATTTTTTAGACCTATCACGCAAGCTTTTACAAAAAAAGACATAAAACCAAGCTTTACCTGATATTTATTTTGAAATTCCTCTTTATACTGGCTTCTCATAGACATTACTTCGCTCATATCAACTTCGTTGAATGTTGTAAGCATAGCAGCGTTTTCCTGTGCTTCTTTTAATCTTTTTGCAATCGTTAGTCTCAACCTTGTCATCTTAACTCTCTCTTCAGGGCCGTATTTAATTTTTCTTTCAGATGGAGCAGGTTTAGATCCCATTAAGGCCATTATATCCTCTTTTAAAATAACACCATTTTTTCCTGATCCCTCAACGTTGCTTAAATCTACTTTTGTTTCGTTAGCTAATTTTCTTGCTGCTGGAGAAATTTGTTTTTCAACTTTTCGTATTTCTTTTTCTTCATGAATTTGTTCTAAAATTAATGGCTCTTCATCCTCTAATTTGAGAGTTAATTCTTCTGATTTTTTTACTTTTATTTTTTTTGGTTTTATAATTTTTTCTTCTTCAAAAACTTTTGGTTGAACTCTTTCTTTTTCTTTTTCTTTTTTAGGGGGGCTATAATTATTTACTTCATTAATACTACTGTCTTTACTTGTGCCCGAACTGTCTACTGTACCTAATAAAGAACCCACGTTAACAGTTTCTCCTTCTTTAACCGTTATATTTCCTAAAACTCCACTTATTGGTGAAGGCACTTCAACATTAACTTTATCTGTCTCTAGTTCTACAAGTGGTTCATCAGCAGAAACCTTTTCGCCTTGAGATTTAAGCCACTTCGAAACCGTAGCTTCTGTAACCGACTCTCCTAGTGTTGGGACTGTAATTTTTTCTGACATTTAATCTCTTAGTATCTTTTCTAATATTTCTTTTTGTTGTGCAAGGTGTTTGTTTAAATTTCCAGTCGCAGTTGACGATGATGCTTTTCTACCAACATATTTTACTGATTTATCACCAAAATTAACAATTTCTAAAGTCCGATCTATATAATTTCTAACTGTATTCCAGGCTCCCATGTTCTTAGGCTCTTCCTGACACCAAATAAACTTAGCATTGGTATATCTTTTTAAAATATTTGCTAAAGTTTTAGCTGGAAACGGATAAAGTTGTTCAATTCTAACAAAGGTCACTCTATCGTTTTTATATTTTTCTCTTGCCTCAACCAAATCAAAATAGATTTTACCAGAACACATAACTACTTTCTTAATTTTATCATCTCTTTTTTTAAGCTCTAATAAATTATTAACTTTTGAATAAGCATCATCTTCAAGAACTCTATGAAAAGTACTTTTCTTTGAAAATTCGATAATGTTTGAAACACATTTTTTGTGTCTTAACAAAGATTTAGGTGTCATAATAATTAATGGTTTTCTAAATTTCCTGTGCATCTGTCGTCTTAAAACATGAAAATAATTTGATGGTGTTGTGCAATTTACAACTTGGATATTTTCTCCTGCACATAATTGTAAAAATCTTTCTAACCTTGCAGATGAATGCTCTGGTCCCTGGCCTTCATAACCGTGGGGCAACAACATTACTAAACCACTAGCTCTTCCCCATTTTGACTCTCCTGAGGAAATAAATTGATCTATAATAATTTGAGCACCATTAGCAAAATCTCCAAATTGTGCTTCCCATAAAACAAGAGTTTCTGGTTCAGATAAAGAGTACCCGAATTCAAATCCCAAAACTGCTAATTCAGATAATAAACTATCAATAATTTCAAACTTTTTTTGACTATTCGATAAATTATTTAAAGGTATATATCTTTCATGACTTTCCTGATTTCTAAGCACAGCATGTCTTTGGCTAAAAGTTCCCCTACCAGAATCCTGTCCGGATAATCTTACTGAAAAACCCTCTGTGAGTAGAGTTCCAAAAGCTAAACTTTCGGCAGTCGACCAATCAATAGCTTTGCCTTCATCTAAAACTTTTGTTCTTAAATCTAATATTTTCTTTAGTGTTTTATGTAAATTAAAATTATTTGGTACGCTGTTAATTTTTCTGCCAATTTCAACTAATTTATTTTTATCTACTCCACTTACTCCTCTTTTATCTTTTCCTAGGCCGGGTTTAAATCTTGACCAAGCACCCTCAAACCAGGTTAGTTCTGACTTATAATTTTTAGATATTTCGTACTCATTCTCAAGGAAAACTTTAAAATTTGATTTTTCCTTTTTTATCTCTGCTTCACTAGACAAACCTTCATTACTTAATTTTTTTCCATAAATACTAAGAGTTGTTGGATGAGACTTGATTTTTTTATACATGATAGGTTGAGTAAATGACGGTTCATCACCTTCATTGTGTCCAAATCTTCTATAGCAGACCATGTCAATAACAACATCTCTATTAAATTTTTGCCTATATTCTGTTGCCACTTTTGCGCAGTGAACTACTGCTTCGGGATCGTCTCCGTTAACATGAAATATTGGGGCTTGAGCAATTTTTGCAACATCAGAAGGGTACGGTGAAGATCTTGCAAACCTTGGTGCTGTTGTAAAACCAATTTGATTATTTACAATTATGTGTATCGTTCCTCCAATATTATGGCCAGGGAGACCTGACATAGCAAAACATTCAGCAACAATTCCTTGACCCGCAAATGCTGCGTCTCCATGCATTAAAACAGGGATAACTTTTTTTCTCTCTCTATCCTTATGAAAAAATTGTTTTGCTCGTACTTGACCAAGAACAACTGGATTTACCGCTTCGAGATGTGACGGATTATCTGTCAAACTTATGTGCACTGAGTTCCCATCAAATTCTCGGTTTGATGAAGCACCTAAATGATATTTTACGTCACCTTCAATATCTTTATTAGGATTTGAGGACTTGCCAAAAAATTCACTAAAAATAGCTTTAAATGGTTTACCCATTACATTTGCCAAAACATTTAGCCTGCCTCGATGAGGCATGCCTATTTTAATCTCTTTTGCTCCTAAATTTCCACCTCTTTTAATTATTTGCTCTAAGGCAGGAATTAAAGACTCTCCTCCGTCCAAACCAAATCTCTTTGTACCGACAAATTTTACATGTAAATATTTTTCAAACCCTTCGGCTTGAACAATCTTATTTAAAATTGCTCTTTTGCCATTTTCCGTGAAAGATATATTTTTCTCAGGACCTTCAATTCTATCTCTAATCCAAGCTTTTTCATCGGGATCACCCATATGCATAAATTCGTATCCTATATTTGAGCAATAGGTTTTTCTTAGAATTTTTAAAATCTGATTTAAATCAGCATACTGGAGGCCAAGAACACCATCCAAAAAAATCTTTCTATTGTAATCAATTTTTGTAAATCCATAACTTTCTGGCTTAAGTTCTGGATGCTCCTCTTTTTTTTGGATAGATAATGGATCTAAATTTGCAATTAAATGTCCTCTTATTCTATAAGCCCTTACAAGCATGATGGCTCTTACAGAGTCTTTTGATGCTTGTTTAATTGACTCTGAATTTAAATCTTTAGAAATTTCTTCAGATTGAAATTTATCATTTAATTTAACTTTTGATTTTTTTATTTTTTTAACAGGAGACCAGCTCGGCCCTCTTAAATTATCGTATACCAACTTTTCATCGTCACTTAATCCTTCAAAAAACTTTCTCCAACTCTCAGGTAGCGAATTAGGATCTGTAATAAAATCAGCATAAAACTCATTGATAAATTCTGAATTATTTCCTGCTAAAAAGGATGTTTTTTTATAAATTGTATTATTGTTTGAAGACGACATTAAAAATTTATTCTAACATAAATAATTAAAAATCAACCATTAAGTTTTTGATAAAGTGTCTTACCTATGTCAGCTGGTGATTTTGAAATAGTAATACCTGCAGATTTCATTACTTCTATTTTATCTTCTGCACCTCCTTTGCCCCCTGAAATTATTGCACCGGCATGTCCCATTCTTCTTCCTGGAGGCGCTGTTAATCCTGCTATAAAACCGACCATAGGTTTTTTGATTTTTTCTTTCTTTAGAAATTCTGCAGCCTCTTCCTCTGCTGACCCTCCTATCTCACCTATCATGACTATTGATTTAGTTTCCTCATCTTTTAAAAAAAGCTCTAAACAGTCAATAAAATTTGTTCCATTAATTGGGTCTCCACCAATTCCAATACAGGTTGACTGACCTATACCATTTGCAGAAGTCTGAGCTACAGCTTCATAAGTCAATGTTCCAGATCTTGAAACTATACCGACTGTTCCTTTCTTATGAATATTTCCTGGCATAATTCCAATTTTACATTCGTCTGGTGTAATGATGCCAGGGCAATTAGGGCCAATTAATCTTGAGCTACTTTTATTTAAAACTTGTTTTACCCGAAGCATATCTAAAACGGGTATACCCTCAGTAATACAAACAATTAAGTGCATCTTTGCCTCTATAGCCTCAATAATTGCTTCACCCGCAAATTTTGGTGGTACGTAAATCATCGTAGCGTCTGCAGATGTTTTTTCTTTTGCTTCTTGAACAGTATTAAAAACAGGTAAGTTCAGATGTTTTTGACCACCTTTTTTTGGAGTAACACCGCCAACTAATTTTGTTCCATATTTTAAAGCTTGTTCCGAATGAAATGTTCCGTGCGTACCAGTAAAACCTTGGCAGATTAATTTAGTATTTTTATCTACTAAAATTGACATTATTGTATCGCCTCAATAATTTTTTTAGCTGCATCATTTAAATCAAATGCAGATAATATTTTTATATTTGATTTATCTAATATTTCCTTTCCTTCTTTAAAATTTGTTCCGGCTAATCTAACAACTAAAGGTACAGAAAGATTAATTTCTTTAGCAGCGTCTAGAACTCCTTGAGCAAGCACATCACACCTCATTATTCCACCAAAAATATTTATTAAAATGCCTTTCACATTTTTATCTGATAAAATTAGTTTAAAAGCTGCAGCTACTTTTTCTTTTGTAGCTCCGCCACCTACATCTAGAAAGTTTGCAGGCTCCCTTCCATAGAGTTTAATTATATCCATAGTCGCCATGGCTAAGCCGGCTCCGTTCACCATACATCCTATTGAACCATTAAGTTTAATATATGCTAGATCATGTTTACTAGCCTCAATCTCTGCAGGATCTTCCTCATTTAAATCTCTAAGTTCTAATATTTCTGGTCTACGAAAAATTGCGTTATCATCAAAATTCATTTTTGCGTCAAGGCAGATCAACTCGTCAGATTTTGTAATAATCAAAGGATTGATCTCTATTAAACTTGCATCTTTTTTTATTATAATATCATAAAGAGATTTTATAAGCTTTGAAGCAATAATTTTTTGCTTTTCATTGAGTTTAAAAATTGAGATTATTTTTTCAATCTCTTCTGAATTGAGGCCCTCATTTCGAAGATCTATTTTATTTGTAATTATCTTATTAGGAGTCTCGGAAGCAACTTTTTCTATATCCATTCCTCCTTCGGTACTGCTTATAAAGGCTATTTTGGATGACTCTCTATCAATTAAGCAAGATAAATAAAATTCTTTAGCAATATCTGAAGCCTCTTCAATATAAAGTCTTTTAACTTTTTTTCCCTCTGGTCCAGTTTGATGAGTGACAAGAATCTTGCCCATCATTAGTTTTGCTTCTTTTTCTAGATCAGAGATATTTTTTATTAATTTAACTCCTCCAGCTTTTCCTCTACCACCAGCATGGATTTGGGCTTTTAGTACAAATTCACCACTTTTTAAATTTGAAATTTTTTTACTAATCTCATTAATTGAAAAAATGACTATTCCTTTTGAAACTGGAGCGCCAAATTCTTTTAAAATTTCCTTAGCTTGATGTTCATGAATATTCATTTTTAAATTTATTTATTACAATTAATCAATTTATGCGAAGAAAATCTATCTTGTATTATTATTTTATTCTCAAAGCACATATCGGTAAAGTAATTTTTAATTTTTTCAAATTTTATCTCATTTTTTTGACCTAAAAGGTAAATTACCTCTACGTTATTCTTTATTATATTTTTATTTATCAACGATTTATAGAATTCAAAATATCTATGATTTTCAGTTGGATGAGTATTATTATCCCATAGATACCATCTATTTAAAACGTTCATTGGTTTACCTAGAATAGTTGAGACGAATTGATAGTGAGTTATTAAAGATTTCTTTCTTTCATCATCATTAATAACTTTCAAAGCTTTTTCTATAACAAATAATTCATTTTTAGGATCCTCAAATTTACTTATCCATCTTAAATTTTGAAAATTTTTATTAATTTTATTTGCGTTGATCGATTTATTTTTATCAATATTTTCAAGTTCATGAAATTTTCTATCAACATTAAATCGTAAATGAAATTTTGTAGTTGCAAACAAAACTATAAAAAATATTAAATAAAATATTTTTGGATCTTTTTTTAAATTATCTAGGTTTAAATGAATAACAGATGCTAAAATAGGAATTAAACTAAATATATAAATTTGATTTGCTGTAATAAGTTGATTGAAAAAAAAAGCTAACACTGAAAAAATTATTATAATGTTTAAAATGTTTAAATCTCTATTGTTTTTCTTAAATGTTTTAATTGAAAGAAAAATTAAAGGTAAAAGAAAAATATGTATAAACTTGAATTCTCCAAATAACCTTTTTAAATTAAACTGATCAATCAAGCTTATGTAAGCTGTATCTTCACTTACAATCCTAGCCTCTCCAATTGTTAAGGGGAATAGGATATATTGGTAAATAAAATTAATTATAGGAGTTTGTGTAAAATATAAAAATAACAAAAATAATAAGGTACTAGAGATGAAACCTAATATAAAAAATTTTAATTCTTCAGGTTCCTTTTTTTTAATAAAATGAAATATTAATAAAATAGATAAAATTATTAAAATATATGATGTTGGGGTTTGCATAGAAAGAAATGCAAAAAAACATATATACGGAAATAAATACCATAAAAATTTATTTCTTTTTTTTATAGCGATTAGTAGATTAAAAGTTGCTAATAATGAAAAAATGTAAGCATGTAAATATGCGAAAGGAGTACCGCTCACTGGATAACATAATGTAGCAAAACATAAGCTGTAAAAAACAATATAAGAAAATTTTAAATTGTATTCTTTTAAAAATAAGTAGAAACCTGCTGTAGCTAAAATATTCATAAAGGAACTGTGTGCTAGATGACTGTTCCAATTATTCCCAAAGATATAAAGAAATGCCGCTTCCATATAGTCAACTAGTAATCCTGTAAAAATCCAGAAATCTCTTATAGGCAGATGTCCGTTAATGATGCTATATCCAGTATCAAGAAAACCAAAAGAGTCTATTGGCAATACTCCAATATTCCCGCTTTGCCAATTAATAAAGTAAGCATATATTAAAATTAATAATAATACTGTTATTTCTGTAAATAAATTTTCTTTTTTTAAAAACATGTTTAGAGATGAAAATTAATAATATAAACTTATCACTAATTATTTTAAATTTATATACCTATTCTAATGTTTAAGATTTTTAAAAAAATTCAATTTTCTAGTAATGAAAATAAGATGAATTTTATAGCCGATACTAAAATAGCCAGAGATTTATATTATTCTGCAAAATACCCTAATGTTAAATTCCTTCTGGAAAAAAGATTTTCTTGGATGAATAATTTCATTGATGATGAAGATGAAGGTATAGAAGTCGGTTCGGGAGCGGGTTTCGCAAAAGATTTTATCAAAAACAAAAACTTAAAATTAACAGATTTAGGTGATGATAAACATTTAGATTTTAAAAATATAGATGCTCAAAGTACTGGCTTTGAAAAAGAAAGTTTCAATTATGTTATTGCCTCAAATATGATCCATCATATTCCATACCCAGTCAAATTCTTTAAAGAAATGAATCGAATTTTAAAAAAAAATGGTAAATTAATAATATTTGAGTCTTATTGTTCAATAGCATTTCAATTAGTAACAATGATTATGAAACATGAAGGTTTTGATTTTACTTTGAATGTGTGGGATGAAAAAATTGCAAAAAGTGATGAAAAAAATGCATGGCATGGGAATATTGCTGTTCCCCATTTAATTTTTGATGATAAAAAAAAATTTCAAGAAAATTTAGGACAGTTATACAATTTGGAGTACGAAAAATTTGCAGAATGCTTAATTTTTTTGAATTCTGGTGGTGTTACTTCAAAAACTAGGTGTATACCAATGAATAGATTTTTTTTAAATATTCTTCATACAATTGACAAGGTTATTGTAAAATTATTTCCAAATATTTTTTGTATGGGTAGAAGAATTGTTTTAAAAAAAATTGATTAAAGTGAAGTATCAATTTTTTTTGCTGCATTAAATAAATCTCTTACAGAATCTACAGATTTTTTAAAATTTTCTTTTTCGTCTGATGATAATTGCAATTCGACAATTTTTTCAACTCCCCCAGATCCAATAATTACTGGAACTCCTGCATATATATCTTTCGTGCCATACTCTCCATCCAAGTGAGCTGCGCAAGGCAACTGTTTCTTTAAGTCTTTAAGATAACATTCAGCCATTTCTACACCTGAAGCGGCTGGCGCGTAAAATGCTGATCCTTTTTCCAAATATTTAACAATTTCTGCTCCACCTTTTTTAGTTCTATCTACTATTTGGTCTAATCTTTCTTTAGAAATTTTACCTTCTTTTATAAGGTCAGTAATTTTTTGTCCATCAACCTCGGTCGAACCTAACATCGCAACCATGCTATCTCCATGTCCGCCTAGAACAAATGACTTTATTTTATCTACAGGGACTTTTAATTCTTGAGACAAAAAATAAATAAATCTTGAAGAGTCTAATATACCAGCCATTCCTATGACTTTATTTTTTGGTAAACTTGAATATTTTTGTAACGCCATAACAATTACATCTAATGGGTTTGTAATACATATTACAAAAGCATTAGGTGAAGTGTTTTTAATTCCTTCTGCGACTTCTTTGATAATTTTAAGATTTATACCTAACAAATCATCTCTAGTCATCCCCGGTTTTCTAGGAACGCCGGCAGTAATAATTATTACATCAGAATTTTTTGTATCCTCGTAATCGTCTGTACCTGATAAATTGACATTAAATCCATTAACAGGAGATGATTGAGCTATGTCTAAAGCTTTTCCTTTGGCTATTCCTGCCGCAACATCAAATAAAACAACATCGGCTAAATCTTTTAGAGCAATAAGATGAGCTAAAGTACCTCCAATTTGACCAGCTCCAATAAGTGTAATTTTTTTTTTCATTTTTTTTCTATTTTATTATTTCATTGTTGGCATCACAAATTCCGGATCAGATCTCAAACCTGAAGGCCATCTTGATGTAATAGTTTTTAATTTTGTATAAAATCTTACTCCTTCAGGACCATGCATATGTTGATCTCCAAATAAAGATCTTTTCCATCCTCCAAAACTATGAAATGCCATTGGTACTGGTATAGGTATGTTTATTCCCACCATTCCAATTTTTGCTTTATTTGAGAATGTTCTTCCTGAATCCCCATCTCTAGTAAATATGCTAACACCATTTCCAAATTCGTGATCGTTGACTAATTGTAATGCTTCATCAAAATCTTTTGCTCTAATTACTGATAAAACAGGTCCAAAGATCTCTTCTTTGTAAATCCGCATATCTTTTTTTACATGATCAAAAAGGCATCCACCGATGTAGTAACCGTTTTCATATCCTTGTAGTTTAAAATTTCTTCCATCCACAACTAATTTTGCACCTTCTTTCTCGCCAATATCTACATAACTTTTAACCTTTGCTAAATGTTCTTTTGTAACCAATGGCCCCATTTCAGATTGTTTGTCCATGCCGGGACCGACTTTCAATAATTCAACTTTTTTTGCTAACGACTTAACCAAGCTATCCCCAATTCCACCTACGGCTACTGCAACTGATTGAGCCATACATCTCTCGCCGGCTGAACCATATGCGGCGCCCATTAACCCATTGACTGCTTGATCAAGATCACAATCAGGCATTACTACACAATGGTTTTTAGCTCCACCAAGAGCTTGAACTCTTTTTTCATTTTTTGCGCAATTTTCGTAAATATATTTAGCTATTGGTGTAGAACCAACAAAACTCATTGCCACAACGTCTTTATTATTTATAAGAGCGTCAACTGATTCTTTATCTCCATTAACGACGTTAAAAACTCCATCTGGAAGACCGGCTTCCTTTAAAAGCTCCGCTAATCTCATTGAACAAGATGGATCTTTTTCAGATGGTTTTAAGATAAATGTATTTCCGCATGCAATAGCCATAGGAAACATCCACATAGGAACCATCGCTGGAAAGTTAAAAGGCGTAATTCCTGCACAAACACCAAGAGGCTGACGAATAGACCAACTATCGACATTTGATCCAACATTTTCTGTAAACTCGCCTTTAAGCATTTGTGGAATACCACAAGCATACTCTACAACTTCTAAACCTCTAGTTAATGAGCCTCTTGCGTCCTCGTAAACTTTTCCATGCTCAGCAACTATAATTCTTGTAAGTTCATCTGAATTTTTTTCAATTAGTTCTTTAAATTTAAACATAACCCTTGCTCTATGAAGAGGTGGTTTGTTAGACCACGACTCAAATGCTTTTTGAGCATTTTCTACTGCAGCATTTACATCTTCAGTAGTTGCAAGTTTTACCTCAGCACTTTGCTCGCCTGTAGCAGGGTTAAATACTTTTCCAGTTCTTTTCGACTTACCGCTGAACGATTTACCGTCAACAAAGTGTTCGATAGTTTTCATGAAGGTATTGAATAAATAAGGTTTTAACTGGTTGCAAGCATTTTTTTGATTGAACCAATGGCTTTTGCGGGATTCAATCCTTTTGGACAAGAATTAGTGCAATTCATAATAGTATGACAACGATACAATTTTAACTCATCTGCTACCTTTTTTAATCTTTCTTTTTTATCTCCGTCTCTGCTATCTTGAATCCAACGATAAGCTTGCAATAAAACTGCTGGGCCTAAATACTTGTCCCCATTCCACCAATAGCTCGGGCAAGAGGTAGAGCAACATGCACAAAGAATACACTCGTAGTATCCGTCTAATTTTTCTCTATCTCTTTGAGATTGTTGTAATTCTGTTTTTTCTTCCCCAGTTTGTTCAGTCTCTAACCATGGTTTAATTGATTCATATTGTTTATAAAGCGTAGTTAAATCTCCGATCAAATCTTTCACCACTTTCAGATGAGGGAGTGGATAAACATTTAAATCACCATTGATGTCTGTATGTGATTTAATACATGCTAAAGTGTTTACTCCATCGATATTCATAGCACAAGATCCGCAAACGCCATGAGCGCAGGACCTTCTGAATGTGAGCGACGGATCAATTTCATTTTTTATTTTAAACAAAATATCTAAAACTTTTGGACCACAATTATCCATATCGACTTCGAAAGTATCTACTCTTGGATTTTGTCCTGTAGATGGATCCCATCTATATATATTTACTTTTTTAATATTTTTAGAATTTGTCTTATCTTGATAATGCTTACCGATTTCTATTTTTGAATTTTGCGGTAAGTTAAATTGAACCATATTTAATAGACTCTTTCCTTTGGGGGAAAGTATTGAACATCATTAGTTAGTGTTCTAGAATGAACATCTCTATATTTTATTTCAACTCTTTTATCACTTTGCCAAGCTAACGTGTGCTTCATAAAGTTTTTATCATCTCTTTTATTAAAATCTTCTCTAGCATGAGCTCCTCTGCTTTCTTTTCTGCTGTAAGCTGAGTCCATAGTAGTCAGAGCTTGTCTTATTAAATTATCAAACTCCAATGTTTCAACTAAATCAGTATTAAATAATAAAGACTTATCTTTGACCGAAATATCTTCCATTCCTTCATAAGGTTTTCTAATTTGGTCCACACCCTCTTTAAGAGTTTTTTCAGTTCTAAATACAGCACATTTAGATTGCATTGTTTTTTGCATCTTTAACCTTAATTCAGATGTTTTTGTAGAGCCCGTTGAGTTTCTAATTTTATCAAATCTATCTAAACACTTATCCGTTTCAGAATTAGATACTTCCTCATGCGCTGAGCCTGGTTTTACAAGCTCTGCCGCTCTTTTAGCAGCTGCTCTTCCAAACACAACTAGGTCAATTAATGAGTTTGAACCTAATCTATTAGCTCCATGAACTGATACACATGCAGCTTCTCCGATCGCCATTAAGCCTGGTACTGTTTTTTCAGAACCATTTAAAGTCAAAACTTCAGCTTTATAATTGGTTGGAATTCCACCCATATTATAATGAACGGTAGGTACTACTGGTATTGGTTCTTTATTTATATCTACGTTTGCAAAAGTTTTCGCTGCTTCTGTTATTCCTGGAAGCCTTTCATCTAAAACTTCTTTATCCAAATGATCTAAATGTAAACTTATATGGTCTTTGTCTTTACCTACGCCTCTACCTTCATTAATTTCCATCTCCATTGATCTACTTACTACATCTCTTGAGGCTAAATCTTTTGCATTTGGAGCATAACGCTCCATGAATCGTTCACCTTTTCCATTCACTAAGAAACCGCCTTCACCTCTAGCTCCTTCGGTTATTAAACATCCTACACCATAAATACCTGTTGGATGAAACTGAACAAATTCCATATCCTGTAAAGGTAAACCTGCTCTTAATACCATGGCATTACCATCTCCAGTACAAGTATGAGCAGACGTTGCGGAGTAGTAAACTTTTCCATAACCTCCTGTTGCAATTATTGTTATCTGAGATCTAAATCTGTGAATTGTTCCATCTGTTAAATTCCAAGCAATAACACCTTTACATTCCCCATTTTTCATAATTAGATCTAATGCGAAATACTCAATAAAAAATTCTGTATTATGTTTTAAAGCTTGACCATATAAAGTGTGTAAAATCGCATGACCGGTTCTATCAGCTGCAGCACATGTTCTTTGAGCAGTCCCATTTCCATAATTTTTTGTCATTCCTCCAAAAGGTCTTTGATAAATTTTTCCGTCATCTGTTCTACTAAATGGAACACCATATCTCTCTAATTCTACGACTGCTCTGGGCGCTTCTTTACATAAATATTCTATTGCGTCTTGGTCACCTAACCAGTCAGAGCCTTTTACAGTATCATACATGTGCCATCTCCAATCATCTTCTCCCATGTTTCCTAAAGCAGCTGAAATACCACCTTGGGCAGCTGAAGTGTGACTTCTTGTTGGAAAAACTTTAGATATGCATGCAGTTTTTAAACCGGCTTCAGATAAACCTACAGCTGCTCTTAAACCAGACCCACCTGCACCTAGTACAACAACATCGTATTCGTGATCTATAATTTTATATGTACTCATTATGATAAATTATATATTCCAATAATAGTTAATATAGGAATAAGTATAGCAAATATATTCAATAGTTTATTTGCGACATTTTTGATTTTTTCGTTCCTTATATAATCTTCAAATATCTCGCTGATCGTTAAAGCTGAAAAAAAGAACGCTATAACGATAAACATAAGAAATAGAATTTTTGTTGGTTGTTGCGTAAAGAAAAAAACAACTTCTTGATAATCATTCTCATAAATAGAGACAAAATTTATAATAAACCAAATCATAAAAGGAATAAGAATAAATGAACTTATTTTTGTAAATAACCATTTTTTTGTTGAAGCGTGCATATTAAAAAATATTTTTTCCTACTAGATAAAATAAAATTGTAAGAATAAATGATCCTATCAAAGCTAGTACACCTGTTACCCTTGCAACTTTTAAATCAAAACCATATCCAAGATCCCAGAGTAAATGTCTTAATTCATTTAAAATATGAAAGCTGAATGTCCAACAAATACTTACTACTATGAATTTTCCAAGGAAACTTTTAAAGAGATTGTGAATAAACTCGTAACTTTCTGCACCAAGTAGCAATGATAAACTAAAAAAACAAATTATTGTTATTGCTAATATATTTATAACTCCAACTATCCTGTGAGTAATAGAAAGCAAAGAGGATATTTGCCACTTATAAATTTGAAGATGAGGACTTAAAGGATTATTTTTATCTTGCATAAATATTTTATAAACTAAACTTATAGTTTTTTCACTAAATGCTCTGCAATTTGTACACTATTTAAAGCAGCGCCTTTTAATAAGTTATCAGATACAACCCAAATATTTATCGCTTTAACATTAGAATTATCTTTCCTAATTCTTGAAATATAGGTTGTATAATCTCCTTCAGCTTCAATTGGGGTCATATAGCCTCCATCTTTTCTTTCGTCCAAAACTTTACATCCAGGAGCATTATTTAAAAGTTTGATAATATTTTCAAAATCATAAAGATTATCAAATTCAATATTAATGGACTCTGAGTGTCCAGTTTTAACGGGGACCCTAACACATGTTGCCGTAACATTGATATCTTCATCTAATATTTTTTTGGTTTCATTAGTCATTTTTAATTCTTCTTTAGTATATCCATCTTTATCAAAGACATCGATATGAGGAATTAAGTTGAAAGCAATCTGTTTAGTGAAATTTTGTGAATTTATTTCTTTTTTATTCAAAAAATCTTTTGTTTGATCAAAAAGTTCATCCATAGGAGCTTTTCCCGCACCTGACACAGCTTGGTAGGTTGATACTACAACTCTATTAATTTTATACTCGTCATGAAGAGGTTTAAGCGCGAGAACCATCTGCATTGTCGAACAATTGGGGTTTGAAATAATATTTTTATGTTTATCTAAGTCGTCAGCATTAACCTCGGGAACCACTAAAGGAACTTCTTTTTGCATTCTAAAGTAACTGGAATTATCAATAACAATAGTTTTTTCAGCAGCTTTAGGCGCCCACTCTTTGGCTATTTGGCTTCCTGCTGCAAAAAAAGTAATTTGCGCCTTTGAAAAATCATAATTTTCTAAATTCTCTATTACAATTTCTTTTTTTCTAAATCTAATTTTTTTTCCAGCACTTTTTTTAGACGCAACCAAAAATAACTCTTGAAATGAAATTTTAGACTTCTCTAAAATTTCAATAGTTTTTCTTCCAACGTTTCCAGATGCCCCGATTATTGCAAAATTCATAATGATTAGTTTATTTTAATTTTGCTATAATTGCATTACCCATATCAGAAGTGTTAACCTCTTTCATATTTTTGGACATAATGTCTTTTGTTCTCAAACCATCGTCTAAAACACTTTGAACTGCTTTCTCAAGTTGATTTGCCTCTTTATCCAAATCAAGAGAATATTTTAAAGCCATAGCCAAACTTAAAATTGTTGCTATTGGATTAGCTATATTTTTTCCAGCAATATCTGGTGCTGAACCATGTACGGGTTCATACATTGATCTGATTTTGCCATTTTTATCTTTTGCACCAAGCGAGGCTGATGGTAACAGACCCAAGGAGCCAGTTAACATAGCAGCTTCGTCTGAAAGAATATCTCCAAATAAATTATCAGTAACTATTACATCAAATTGCTTTGGATTTCTTAATAGTTGCATTGCGCAGTTATCTGCGAGCATATGACTTAATTCAATTTTTGAATACTCTTTATCTTTTAGTGCTTGAACTTCTTCTCTCCATAATACTCCAGCTTCCATAACATTAGATTTTTCACATGATGTTACTTTATTTTTTCTTTTTTTAGCCAAATCAAATGCAACTCTTGCCACTCTTTGAATTTCACTTGTTGTATAGGTATGAGTGTTAATTCCTTTACGTTCGTTATTTTCAATTGGCTCAATTCCTCGTGGTTCACCAAAATAAATTCCTCCGGTTAACTCTCTTACAATCATGATATCTAATCCAGATATTATTTCTGGTTTAAGCGAAGATGCATCGACTAATTGTTTAAAACATATCGCAGGACGTAAATTAGCAAATAATTTTAATTCTTTTCTTAACTTAAGAAGAGCTCTTTCTGGTCTTTTAGAAAATTCTAAATTATCATATTTTGGTCCTCCAACAGCACCTAAAATGACAGCTTCACTCTCTAGAGCTTTATAAAAAACTTCATCAGTAATGGGGTTTTTATGTTTATCGTATGAAGCTCCTCCAACTAAATCCTCTTCGATCTTGAAATCTAAAGATTTATTTTTATTAAACCATTCAATAATCTTTTTTACTTCACCCATTACCTCTGGCCCTATTCCGTCTCCTGGAAGAAGTAAAAGTTTTCTATCTTTTACTTTAATCATTAATTAGCAACCAAGGTCGATCATAGGTTAATTTTTTTTCAAAATTATCAATTTTACTTATTTTTTCCATCGATAAGGCAATATCATCTAATCCTTCGATTAAACATTTTTTTTTAAACTGATCTATTTCAAACTTTTGGATTTTATTTCCAAACTTAATTTCTTGATTTTGTAGATTTATTTCTATTTCTTCTTTTCGCTTAGAGTATTCTGATAATTCAATGGCTATCTGTTCATCAATTTTAATGGGTAGGATACCGTTTTTAAAACAGTTATTATAAAATATGTCAGCAAAACTTGAGCTTATAATACATTTAATTCCAAAGTCTGATAAAGCCCATGGAGCGTGCTCTCTTGAGGAACCGCAGCCAAAATTTTTACCAGCTATAAGTATTTTAGATTTATTATAGGGATCTCTATTTAGAATAAATTCTCCATTAATTTTTCCATTTTCATCATATCTCATTTCATAAAATAGACTTTTTCCTAAACCGGTTCTTTTTATTGTTTTAAGAAATTGTTTTGGAATAATCATATCTGTATCAATATTTTGTAAAGATAAATATGATGGAATAGACTTTAATTCTGTAAATTTTTCCATTGTTAAATCTTTCTTACATCGGTTAAACGACCAGTTACCGCGGCTGCGATAGCCATACCCGGACTGACTAGATGAGTTCTTCCTCCTCTTCCTTGTCTGCCCTCGAAATTTCTGTTTGATGTTGAAGCGCATCTTTCTTTAGGTTTTAATTGATCAGGATTCATGCCTAAACACATAGAGCATCCTGGCTCTCTCCATTCAAAACCCGCATTGATAAAAATTTTATCTAAACCCTCTTCCTCGGCTTGTGCTTTCACTAGTCCCGAACCGGGTACTACCATAGCGCTCACATTTCCAGCAACTTTCTTACCCTTTAAAAGTTCTGCCGCAACTCTTAAATCCTCAATTCTTCCATTAGTACAACTTCCAATAAATATTTTATCAATTTTAATCTCAGAGATTTTTGTATTAGCCTCTAAACCCATATACTCTAGTGACCTTTTCATTGCCATTTTTCTATCTGCATTTTTTTCTTTTTCAGGATCTGGCACAACACCTGTAATTGGAGAAACATCTTGTGGCGAAGTTCCCCAAGTGACTAATGGCTCAATTTCACTGCCGTCAATATTTATTTCTTTGTCAAACTTGCAGCCATCGTCAGAATACAAGGACTTCATAAAGTTAACTGCTTTATTCCAAGTTTCTCCTTTTGGAGACATTTTTTTTCCTTTTAAATACTTTAAAGTTTTTTCGTCTGGTGCGATTAAACCTGCTCTTGCTCCAGCTTCAATTGTCATATTACAAACGGTCATCCTCTCTTCCATGCTTAAACCTTTAATTACTTCTCCAGCAAATTCAATCACGTAACCTGTCCCGCCGGCAGTGCCTATTGTTCCAATTATCTTTAAAATTACATCTTTTGCCGTAACACCTTTTGGCAATGATCCAGTAACATTTATTCTTAAATTTTTTGATTTTTTTTGAATTAAAGTTTGAGTAGCCAAAACATGTTCTACTTCTGAAGTTCCTATTCCAAATGCTAAAGCTCCAAAGGCACCGTGAGTTGCTGTATGACTATCACCACAAACTATTACTGTACCTGGTTGAGTAAATCCTTGCTCTGGACCGATAATGTGAACTATGCCTTGTCTTTTATCATTTACGTCAAAAAGTTTTACGCCAAATTCCTTACAATTATTTCTTAAAGTTTCAACTTGAATTCTTGATTGTTCATCATCTATTCCTTTTGAACGGTCAGTAGTTGGAACATTATGATCTGGCACTGCTAGGGTTAACTCTGGTCTTCTTACTTTTCTATTATTTAATCTTAAACCCTCAAAAGCTTGGGGACTTGTAACCTCATGTACCAAATGACGGTCGACATAAATTAAACAAGTTCCATCCTCTTGTTCGTTAACAAGATGGTTCTCCCATATCTTATCATATAGTGTTTTTGACATTAAAAATTTTTATTTTTTTTCGTTTGTTGATTTTTCAACTTTTACTTCTTCAGACGAAGCTTCTTTTTTTTTATTATCAGAACTTTCTTCAACTTTAACAGGTTCAACAATCTTTTTTGTTTCCTCAGGCTTAACGGATACATCCACACCAATTTTTTTCTTAATCTTTTCAGCAATTCGAGCTGATTTTCCTTTTCTATCTCTAAGATAATAAAGTTTAGCTCTTCTAACTTTTCCTGATCTTATTACCTTAATCGTGTCTACATTTGGACTATATAAAGCAAAAGTTCTTTCTACTCCTTCTCCAAAAGATATTTTTCTTACGGTAAAAGACGAGTTTAAATCTCTATTTTTTTTTGCAATACAAACACCTTCGAAGTATTGAATTCGTTCTCTCTTACCTTCGACAATCTTTACTCCAACTTTAATGGTGTCTCCTGGAGAAAAATCTGTGATTTTCTTGTTAGCAGTGATTTTTTGAATTGCTGCTTTATTTATGTCTTCAATGTTTTTCATTTTTCTTATCTAAATATTTTTTCCAAAGATCGGGTCTCTGGCGACGTGTTATAGCCTCAGATTGAGATAAACGCCACCCCTTAATTTTAGCATGATCACCGGAAAATAAGACTTCTGGTACTTTTTTACCCTCCCAATCTCTTGGTTTAGTGTATTGAGGGTACTCCAAAAGATTATTATCAAAACTTTCTTCTTTGATAGAGTTAATATTTCCTAAAACACCTGGCAATAGTCTTACCAGAGCGTCTACAAATACAAATGATGCACTCTCACCCCCTGATAAGATAAAATCTCCAATACTATATTCTTCAATATTTCGTGTCTCTAAAAGTCTTTGATCTATACCTTCAAAATGGCCACATAATATATTTATTTTTTTTAGTTTACTAAGAAGCTTTACCTTATTTTGATCTAATCTTTTTCCTTTAGGAGATAAATAAATTATTTTTTCTTTTGATTTTATGTTTTTATCTAAAGCAGCTGCTACAACATCTGGTTTTAATAACATGCCACTTCCACCACCAAAAGGGGTGTCATCAACTGTCCGATTATTATCAAAAGCATAGTCTCTTATATCTACAATTTTGAGACTCCACTTTTGTTGTTCCTTAGCTTTTTTATATATACCTGCATCTAACAACCCAGGATATAAATCCGGATACAAAGTAAATATTTGTACTTCGAGCATTTTTTAAACCTTATTTTTTATCTTTTGGTTCTTCCTTTTTAGCTTCAGCTTTTGGTTCTTCCTTTTTAGCTTCAGCTTTTGGTTCTTCCTTTTTAGCTTCAGCTTTTGGTTCTTCCTTTTTAGCTTCAGCTTTTGGTTCTTCCTTTTTA
>JACWDY010000006.1 GCA_014653835.1 Pelagibacterales bacterium SAG-MED28 | reverse complement strand
TAGGTTTTGTCGAAAATGTCGCGAAAAAGTATTTTCAATATGAAGTAATCTGGATCACAATATTTATTATGGGAATGCTTGGATTAATATTTGATATCACAATCAGAAAGATAATTGATAAAACAATTCCTTGGCGAGGAAAAGGTTAATTAAATTTAAATTTATGATTGGAATACTTGGTGGCATGGGCACGCAAGCCGGTTTAGACTTTTGTACTAAATTAGCTAAACTTAATAGAGGAAAGTCCGATCAAAAATATCCTTTATTTTTACTTTATAACAAGGCAAATATACCAGACAGGAAACAAAACTTAAAAAAATATAAAAAAGTTTTAAAGAGTCTAGTTGAGGGATGTAAGTTTTTGCAACGTAATAAATGTAAATTCATTTCTATTCCATGCAATACTGCACATTATTGGTATAAAGATCTTAAGAGTTTAATTAAAATACCAATTTTAAATATGCCAGAGGTAGTATTTTTAAATGCAAAGAAAAACTGCAGAGCAAAATCTAAAATTGGTTTGCTTGCAACAGATGTAACAATTAAAACTGGAATTTATAATTATTTTTTTAATGGAAGGTTTAATTTAATTTCTCCACCTAAAAAGTTGCAAATTCTGAACGTAAACAAATCAATAAAATTGGTTAAAATGGGTAAAACTAAGGATGCGGAGAAAGCTTTAAAACCAGCAGTAAATTACCTATTAAAAATGAACTGTAAAAAAATCATTTTGGGCTGTACAGAGTTGCCAATTGCAATTTTTGCATATAAATCTTTTAAAAAAGCTAAGCTATCAAGAATATTTATGGATCCAAATTTAATTTTAGCTGAAGCTTCAATGAAAAAATATAAATGAAAAAAATATTATTAATAATTTTTATAATTATACCTTTTTCTTTAAATGCAAACGATCAAGCTAAAGAAGGTAAAGTTGCCAAATATGTAATGGAGAATATACAAAAAGAATACTTAAACTGTTACAGCTTTTACAAAGTAGCAGCAGTAAGTTTTAAAAAAGCTGGAAAAGATAAAAACATTATTGATAATTTAGAAAGTAGTGCAGATGTTTCACTTAAATATACTTATGATTTAGGTGAAATAATGGGATTTAATCCAGAAGTTATGTCCCAAATAACAAAAGATAATGTCAATAATTTTGTAGAATTAGCAAAAAAAGATTTTTCTTCGCTTGCTAAAAAGTATGGCTTAATGTGCAAAAATTTGGTTGAAGATCCAGAACAGAGGACCAATTTTTGGGAAGAAAAAGGAAAAATAAAGTTTAAGTGAAAAAAAAACTTTTAAAAACAATACTTAATCAAATTTTTTTAAAACATAAATTACCAAAAAGTCATTCAGAAATTTGCTCTAATTATTTAATCAAAGCAGAAATTTTAGAAGCAAAAGGTCATGGTCTAGCAAGGCTTAAAATGTATTGTGATAGATTAAGAGCAAAAGTTATAAATCCAAAACCAAAAATTAAGATTAAAAAAATTAGTAATTCAGTGTCGTATGTAAATGCTGATAACAGTATTGGATTTGTTGCTGCTGATTTTGGAATTAAACAAGCAATAAAAAATGCAAAAAAAACTGGAATAGGTCTCGTAGGTATCAAGAAAAGTGGGCACTATGGTCTTTCAAGTTTTTATGCTGAACAAGCTGTTAAAAAAAATCTAATGGTTTTTTGTTTTACAAATGGTCCTCCAGCTTTAGCACCTCACGGATCTAAAAAATCTTTATTTGGCACTAATCCAATTTGTTTTGGAGTTCCGACTGGCAAAACTCCTTTTATATTTGATACTTCTACTTCAATGATTAATAGGGGGGCAATAAGAAGAGCAAGCAAACTTGGTCAAAAAATACCATATGGTGTAGCGTTAGATAAAAATGGAAACATAACTACAGATGCTAATAAAGCTCTTCAAGGATCACAAATCCCTATTTCAACTTTTAGAGGTTCTGGACTAGCTTGGATGGTAGATATTTTAAGTGGAGTTTTAACAGGATCGAGTCATTCAGGAAAAACTAAAGATCCTTTTGATGATTTGACGGGACCACAAAATATGGGTCATTTATTTATAACTATAAATCCAAAAATTTTTATTGGAGGAAACTTCTTAAAAGAAATAAAAATTAATATCTCAAGAATTAAGAAGCTCCCTAAAGCTAAAGGTTTCATGTCGATATTGTACCCAGGAGAGAGAAAAAATAAAATTTATAGAAAAAATTTAAATAAAGATATATTTATACCTCCTAAGATCTTAAAAGAATTAAATGATTTAAATGCTATCAAATAAAGAAATAGTTTGTCCTGAGCAGTTGATTAAATTGGCCAAAACTAAAGGCCCTATTAAAGTAGTTATTGTTAATGCTGGTAAAGCAGTTTCCATAGAGTCTACTAAACAGGCAGTGGAAGAAGGTTTAATCGATCCAATATTTATTGGGGACCAAAAAATAATTGAAGGTATAGCAAAAGATATAAAGTGGGATATTTCAAACTTTGAGATTATTCATGAACCAATAGAAAATAACACCGCGCCCATAGCAGCTAAAATGGCAAGCGAAGGAAAAGTAAAAATTATTGTTAAAGGTCATATTCACACAGATATACTCATGAAAGCTGTCCTTAAAAGAGATTTAAATTTAATAGGTAAAAAAAGATTAAGCCATGTTTGGCATATGACAATAGATAAAAATGACAAACCTTTTATCATTACAGATGGTGCTTTAAACGTTTTGCCTAAATTAGAAACAAAGATGCATATTCTTAAAAACTCAGTAGACTTTGCAAAAAGAATCGGGATTAATAGACCTAAGGTTTCAGTGCTTTCAGCAACTGAAGAAGTTCTAGAAAGTGTACCTAGCTCACTAGAAGCAAAAGAATTAACGCAAAGGGCAAAGAAAGAAAACATTGATGCAGATGTATTTGGACCTATGGCTTTTGATAATTCAGTTTCAGAAAAAGCTGCTCAGATAAAAGGAATTAAAAATGAGGTAGCGGGTAAAACTGATATTTTATTGGTTCCTAACGTTGAAGCTGGTAATGGTTTAGTAAAAATGATGATTTATTTTATGGGTGCATGTGCAGCAGGTGTTGTTGTTGGTGGTAAAGTTCCAGTGGTAATAACAAGTCGAGCTGATAGCGCGCCCGCTAGATTGGCATCTATCGCAGCTGCTATTGTTGCTCTCTAATGAAAAAATTAAGAAACTGGGATAACAAAACCTGGTTATCTTCAAAAAAGTATATATCAGCTTTCAATTTTTTTCTTAAAGAAAAAGTTAAGCTCAACAAAAATACTAAAGTTTTAGATATAGGTTGTGGTAGAGCAAATATAATTAGTTCTCTCCAGAAAAAATATAAATTTAAAAATAAACCAATAGGAATTGATATTGTAAGAAATAAAGAAATAAAGAAAAATATTCAATTCATAAAATCTGATGCAATAACTTATTTAAAAAAAAAACAGAGTTACGATTTAATTTTAATCAAACAATCTTTACATTTTTTTTCTATTAAAAGATTGGATTCTTTGCTTAATCTTGCAAAAAAAAAACTGAAGCCAAAAGGTCAATTACTGATATTTTCACTTAAAGTTAAGAATAATAAAATTCCGTGTTTTAAACTTATGAGAAAAAAACTTAATGAAAGTCTTGAAAAAGATAAAATATTTTTCAAAATAATTAATAAAAACTTAAAAAAAATATCAGAAAGTAATTTTAATTTTAAAGTAAATATTGCTAAAAAAAGATACTTATCAATGATTAGCTCTAGGTATATATCTTGCTTGTTAAATATGACTAAAGAAGATTTGAATAAAGGTATCAGTGAAATTAAATCTAAATATAAAAATCAAATTAAATTTACTGATACCTTAAAGTGTATAAGTTATAAAAAGTAATTATTGTCCTGGTGCTTTATAGTTTCCAGTTAATTCACCAGCTTTTTTTGCTGCACCAGTTAAATCCATAGCCTCTAAAGCTACAAGCTCTCTTACAGCTCCAGTAGACTCCACTGCTAATTTTACAGCTGCGAATGCTTCAAAATTCGCCATTTCTGCTACAACTATAAAATCATACGGACCTCTCACTATATCCATAGACAACATTTTACCACCAGCTGCAGATGTAAGTTTCTCAACTGCTGCTTTTCTATCTGTTGTAGGATCTTTCAAAAAACCTAAAAAGGCCTTTTCAGAATATTTCCCCATTATATACATTTTTGCCATTTCTTTTCTCCTTTCTATTTTTCTATTATCACCGATCCAGAGTATGGGTCTGTAACACCTAACTCTGGAGACAATTCCTCTAAAGTATGTCTCAAACTATCCAAAAATTCAATCATTTGTGGTCTAGCTTTTGCGATATCTTCTTCTGATTTCCATTCCCCGGTCATAAAAAATTCGTTAGGTTTGACTTCAACAACTTTACTTGTAGTCATTCCTTCAAATTTTTGTCTTTCGTCCATTTTTTTTAAGTACTCTTCCCTATGTGATGCTTTAACTTTGCATCTAACTAAGTTCATAAACTTTGCCATTTTCTTTCCTTTCAATTATTTAGACGTATATTTTGTCAGCTAATCCATAACAAAGAATAGCACTGATAATAACGAGAACTAGTGGAGCGTAAATTCCATCATTTCTAGTTTTTTTTGTTAAACCTGTTTTATCAATTTTTAATGTATAAAAATTTGTAAATAAAATTGAAACATTCATTATAAAAACTAAGTTGAAGAACGCCCAAGTGGCCTCTACACCGCCTGATCTTATAAAAGCAATATAAATTGCCATCAAAACAGTAGCGATCATAAATGAACCTGCAAATCTCGTGATTAAAGTAGCAGTTTTATCAACTCCTCTACCCTTTAGAAATTTTTTAGTATCAAATACTAATTGGTAAGCATAGCTACCAACTATAATAAAATGTGCTAAGTAAATTATTAAATAAAATGCGTTTCCAAATTTATCGATCATAAATATCCTATGCGTTGTAGTCCATGACTTGATCTGTGCACTCAACAAACTTATGAGGAGTGAAAAAATCATTCATTTGACCTAGTTGATTAATAATTGCTTGTTCATCTTTACCCTTCCACCAACAAAACATTTCCATTGTATCGCCTGGTGTATTCCAAGTCATTTGACAAGCTGCATTGTTACTTTTCATACTTTTAACAATATCTTCCATTTTCATTGAAGCAACTGTTTCTGTAAACTTTGCTTTCATCTCAGCGGATTTAAAAGTATGAGTTACCATATAGTTTTTCATTTTTTCCTTTTGTTATTTTTATAAGTTAAAACTTTTAAACTCCTTTTATTATAATTGCATTAGCATCTGAATTAGTTAATCTTATTGGTTTAACCGGTTTATATTCTTCAGAGTTATACCACTCTAAAGCTTTTTCATATGAAGGAAATTTAATTACTACAGTTCTTGGATGTTTCCACTTTCCCTCTATTACTTTGTACTCCCCTGCTCTAATTAAATATTCTCCACCAAATTTCTTGACAATAGGAGAGACTTTTTCAACATATTCTTTGTAAGCTTCTATATTTTTAACATCTATATTAGCTATTACATAACCATTCATAATTATCCTGCATAAATAGTTCTTGATAATTTTTCTATTTCCTCTTTTGAGCCAGGTATTTGTTTATATATAAACACATTATATTTATCGTTCATACCTTTATCGAAAGGTTTTCCATAAACTTTATCTACGTATTTATTCATACCAGTGTTCATTTCATCTTCTTTAACTTTTTCTTTTTTAAGATATTCTCGAATTACTTTCACTGAAGCTAACGCCATCTCTAAATTTTCTACTTCTATACTATCAGCAGGTAAAACAGCTGTAGCACTATAATGACCTAAGCATTGAATAGTTTGCTCTTTTTGTGCTTTTGTAATGTGGCCGCCTGCATAAGCAGATGTAAAAAATGTTAAAAGAAAAATCGTAAAAATTTTTTTCATATTTATTTCCTCATAAATTAAAATGATAACTAAAAGTATTTAAACATAGCTTTGTTAATTTTTTATTTCAGTTATGCATTTTGTTTCACAACTGTGAGTAGAACTAAGGAATAAGAATGATTTTAGGAGCTACACAAGTGCCGTTATGTATTTCATTAAAAGCTTCAGATCCTTTTTTTAAATCTCGGTACTCTATCCAGCCCAAATCACCTAATTTTTTCTCATTAAGAATTTTTAAAGTTTGTTCAAAATCTTTATTTGTATAACAGTAAGTTCCAACTAATGTCACTTCTTGAATTGTCAGTCTCTTGAAATCAAAAGATCCAGAAGGCTGTGTTAATCCTATGTGTAAAATAGTACCTCCAGGAGCAATTGATTTAATAGCTTGGTGACGAGTAACTTCTAGACCAACGGACTCTAATATTAGATCAAAATTATTTTCTTTAATTGATTTATTGTCTGGTGATACAAAGTCTGCTTTTAAATACTTGGCACATTCATCTAATCTTTTTTTATTAGGATCAGACATAATTATATTTGTGGAATTTTTTTCCTTATTTAAAACCAATCCACATAACAATCCTATGGCTCCTGCTCCTTGAATTAAGATCTTACTTTCAGATAAAGGTTTTTTTAAATTTTGTTCTGCTAATAAAACTGCATGTAAAGCTACTGCAGCAGGTTCTGCTAAAGCTGCCTCTTTAATACTTAAATCATTTGGGGTCTCATAAATATTTTTTTCTGGCACAGATACTAATTCTGCTAATCCACCATCTCTTTTCATTGGTGTGCTCATACCTATCATTGTTCTTTCAGGACACAGGTGTTCTCTTTTGTTTTGACAATAAGCACAATTTTCACAACTAATAAGTGGATTTATAACAACTTGTTTATTTTTAAATTTACCGTCTAGACTAGTACCACTAAATTCATGACCTAGTATTAATGGCGGAATTCTTCTTTCATCTTTTCCATGATATGCATGCATATCTGAACCACATATGCCTGAAGCTTGTACTTTAATTAATGTTTCTCCTGGTTTAACAATTGGATCTTTTTCTTCTCTATATTCTATTTTTTCTGTGCCAGTATAGACTAGTGCATGCATTAATTTGAAAATCCGTATTTTCTTAATCTTGCATCACCTGTTCTTGCATGTGCTTCCATCCCTTCATATCTTGAAAGTCTTGCAGCTGCTGCTCCAACAAGTTTAGTGGACTCTTTTGTCATTCTTTGAAAACTTAAAGTTTTAATGAATTTTCCTACAAATAATCCACCAGTATATTTTCCCGCACCTTTTGTTGGAAGAATATGGTTTGTACCAGAACACTTATCGCCGTAGGCTACCGTTGTTTCTTCGCCAATAAATAGTGATCCATAATTTTTAAGTTTTTTATGAAACCAATTTAAATTTTTTGTTTGAACTTCTAAGTGTTCTGGAGCGTATTCATCACTTATCTGGACCATTTCTTCATCAGTGTCACATAGGATGACTTCTCCGTAATCTTTCCATGCAGCTTCGGCGCTTTTCCTTGGTAACTCAGGAAGTTCTTTAATTAATTCTGGAACTCTTTTTATCACTTTGTCTGCTAGATCTTTGCTTGTTGTGTAAAGCCAAGCTGGTGAATTATAACCATGCTCTGCTTGCCCGACTAAGTCAACTGCAACAATTTCAGGATCTGCATTTTCATCGGCTATTATTGCTATCTCTGTTGGTCCAGCAAATAAATCAATTCCTACTCTTCCAAATAAAATTCTCTTAGCCTCCGCTACAAATTGATTACCAGGACCGACTAACATGTCAGCTGGAGCATTTTTAAACAATCCATAAGTCATTGCAGCAATAGCTGGAATACCACCTAAATTCATAATTACATCTGCTCCACATAAATTAGCGGTATATATTATAGTAGGATGAGCTCCAACATTTGGTTTTGGAGGGCTACAAGCAATAATGTTCTTAACACCAGCTACTTTCGCTGTTGTAACACTCATAACAGCTGAAGCAATATGTGCAAATCTTCCTCCTGGGATATAACAGCCTGCGGTATTGACTGGCACAAGTTTTTGTCCAGCATATAAACCTTTGGATAATTCTATTTCAAAATCATTACCGTAATTTTTTAATTGGGCTTCCGCAAATTTTCTTACTCTGTCGTGAGCAAATTTTACATCGTCTTTAGTTTTTTGATCTATAGATTTATTTATTTCCTCAATTCTTTCTTTAGTGATAATTATATCTCCTTCATACTTATCAAATTTCTTTGTTAGTTCTTTACAGCCAGTTTCTTTAGATGTTTCTAAATCTTTTAAAAGTGTTTGAACAATTTCACGAGTTTTTGCATCATCCGTAGATGCTGTTTTAGGTGCTTTTTTTAAATATTTAATTGCCATATAAAAGTGTTGGTAACCACAATGCAATTTGTGGAAATATAACTATTAATATTAATCCAATTAATTGTAAAACCATAAATTGCATCATTCCAAGATATATATCTTTCAAATCCCACTCAGGCACAACGCCTTTTAAAAAATAAGCCGATAAAGCGACAGGCGGCGAGAGCCAACAGGTCTGAAGATTTACAGCAACAAGAATAGCAAACCAAGTTAGGTTAAAACCCAAAGCTTCAACCAATGGTAATATAATCGGAATAATAATCATAACTATAGGTACCCATTCCAAAGGCCAACCGAGTAAGAAAATCATCACCATGATCATTGCTAAAATTAAGTACCTATTCATCTCAAGACCAAGTAAAAACTCAGTTAATAAAGTTGGTGTACCCAATCTAGCAAACACAGCTCCAAAGAAGTTTGAAGCAGCTACTAAAACCATTATTAGAGCAGTTATTTCTAAAGTTTTAACAAGAGCCTCTTGTAATTTAGGAAGAGTTAATTTTTTATAGGCGAGTGATAATAAAAGCGCACCCATAGCTCCGCAGCCTGCAGCCTCTGTAGGTGTTGCAAAACCTAATAATATACTTCCAAGCGCTGCGAAAACTAATGCTGCTGGCGGAACAAGTCCTAATAAAAATTCTATCCAAACTTTTTTCATACTAGTTGGTCTCATCTCTATTGGTAATGGTGGACCTAATTTTGGATCCAAAATACATCTAATTGTTGTGTATGCAGCAAACAATGAAGCTAAAAGTATTCCAGGTAATATTGCAGCTGCAAATAAATCTATTACAGGAATCTCCATAATTGGTCCCATCACAACAAGCATGATGCTCGGTGGTATTAAAATTCCTAAAGTACCACCTGCTGTAATCGTTCCTGCAGCAAGCTGAACATTATAATTAGATCTATTCATTGATTTAGCGGCCATGATTCCTAAAATTGTTACTGAAGCTCCGACTATACCTGTCGCCGCAGCAAAAATTACAGAAACAAATAAGACAGCGTAATAAAGTGACCCTCTAACTCTAGCTAACATAAGTTGGAATGCTGAGAACAACCTTTCCATCAAACCTGCTTGCTCCATCATAATTCCCATAAAGACGAAGAGTGGTACAGCGGCGAGGGTTTGTTCGGTCATGACCATTGAAAATTGTAGGGTCATTAAGTAAAAAACTAATTTACCAAATCCGAGATATCCAAATACAAAACCTAAAAAAATTAAGGTGAAAGAGATTGGAAATCCAATGAAGATAGCAAAAAGCATTACTCCAACTAAAATGAAACCTAATACCGCTGGATCAACTAATTCTGCTATCATTTTTTTTCTTTTCCAGGCCACTCACCTTTTTTATAAGCCCAATAGCTTTTTAGTAATTCTGAGACGCCTTGAATTAAAAGAAATATTATTCCTATCAATAAACATGACTTTATAGGCCACATATATGGCATCCAAGTCGTATCCATTCCCCTCTCTCCTCTTTGTATTGATTCTCCCACATAGCCAATTGTCATATAAAGAAAAACTGTTAATCCTGGAAAATAAAATAAAATATATAACCAAAAATCTACAAGTCCTTGATTTTTAATTTTAAAATTTCTGTATAAAAAATCTGCTCTAATGTGAACCCCTTTGGAGAGAGCGTATCCTGCTCCTAACATGAAAAGAGCCCCGTATAAAAAACGACTTATATCATAAGCCCAAATAGTTGGAGCTAAAAAAAACTTTCTCATAATAACCTCGTAGGTCATTGCAAAAATTAAAGGCATTAAAATCCAGCAAACTATACTTCCTATTTTCTTGCTAAACTTATCAATCGAAGTAATTGTATTTGCCATCCATTCAGGCATATCTTCTGGCATTTTGCCGGTATCTCCTCGCCTTTCGGCAATCATTTCGTCTGAAATATCTATCTTAGAAGGTTCGTCGCTCATAATTTTTTTAATTGTCTTAAAAAATTAGAGCGGGTGATTAAACCCGCTCTAATATATTTTTAAATGTTTCTACTGATTACTTAAGTGTCGCTGCGTGAGCCATTCCTAGCTTAGCATTTGACATTTGAGCACCACTCCAGAAAGGAACAGCAATATCAGCAAACTCTTTCATTGAGTCATAAACTTTAGCAAAAAATTTATTATCTGCCGCGTTTTTGTTCAATGTTTTCTTTGCTGCAGCCATATACTCTACGAAATAGTCTGATGGAGTATCTTCAAGTTTTACTCCATGCTTAGTAGTTAATTCTCTTAAAGCTTTTCCATTTTCATAGATTCTGTAGCTTAGAGATTTAGCTAATGAAGCATTTGCAGCTACTTCAAGAGATTTTTTCTCGTGAGCAGTCATTTTTTTGTAAGTTTTTCCAGTAATATAAAAGTCAGCATTTACTACTACTTGGTGTAAACCTTGTAGGTAATAGTGTTTTAATACTTTTTGGAAACCAAATGTTAAATCTGGTTTTGGACAACACCATTCTGCTGCATCAATAGTACCTGATTGTAATGCTGGAAGAATATCTCCTCCACCCATTGCTACAGATGCGATACCGATGTCTTTATATGTTTGACCAGGAATTCCTGGAGGCGTTCTGAATTTATATTTTCTAAAGTCAGCCATATCTTTAATTGGTTTTGGAAACCAGCCTAAAGCTTCTGGACCTACTGGTTGAAGCATAAATCCTTTTATGTCTCTTCCCATTTCTTTCCATAATTGGTCGTATAATTCTTTACCACCACCATATTGGAACCAAGATAAAAATGCTAAGTTATCTATACCTACTCCACCACCAGCTACTGGCGAACCGAATAGCATAGCTGCAGGGTGATCACCTGACCAATAGTGTGTCCATGCGAACCCACAATCGATCAATCCTTTATCCACTGCGTCTAATGTTTCTTTAACTCCTACAACAGCACCGGCTGGTAAAATTTCAAATTTTAAAGAACCGTCAGTTAGCGTTGTTACTGTGTCAGTAAAGTCCTTTAACATTTTTACCTCATCGGCTTTAGTGTTAAGAACGGTTTGACACTTTAAAGTTTTAGCGTTTGCTGTAGATACCGAAATTCCGATAAATGCAACTAAACTTAAAACTATAGTAAATAATTTTCTCATTATTTCCCCCGTTTTTTTGTTAATTATCAAAATTAAACTTGATCTGACTACAGGAGTCAAACTAAGAAGATTAAACCAAAAGTTGTATTTGACATATTGGCAAGTATTGCTTTTCTGACGTATAAGTTAGTTTCTTAACATGGATAATTTTGATTTTATAATAATTGGAGCTGGCTCAGCAGGATGTGTGCTTGCTAATAGGTTAAGCGCAGATCCTAAAAATAAAGTTCTTTTAATCGAGGCTGGTGGCAAGGACACTTATCCATGGATCCATATTCCAGTTGGTTATTTTAAAACAATGCATAATCCAAAAGTTGATTGGTGTTTTCATACTGAAAAAGATGAAACCATGAACAATAGATCAATTAGATATCCTAGAGGTAAAACATTGGGAGGGAGTTCATCTATAAATGGTCTTTTATGGATTAGAGGGCAAAGTAATGACTATGATAATTGGAGACAACAGGGAAACTCTGGCTGGGGATGGGATGATGTATTTCCTTATTTTTTAAAATCTGAAAATAATGAACTTGGTCCAAATGAATTTCACAATGATAAAGGTCCCATAACCGTATCAAATAAAAAGATAAATTTAGATATGTTAGAAGAATTTCAAAATGCTGCTGAAGAGACTGGAATACCAAGAACAAAAGATTTTAATACAGGAGATAATTTCGGTATTGGTTATTTTCAATTTACTACAAGTAGAAATAAATTATTAAAATTACGTTGTAGTGCAGCAAAAGGGTATTTAAATCCAGTTAAAAATAGATCTAATCTTAAAATAGTTACTAAAGCCCATGTTCAAAAAATTAATTTCGAAGGTAAAAAAGCTGTTGGCGTAAACTATTATTTAAAAAATAAACTAGTTTCTGTCAAAGCAGATAGAGAAGTAATTTTATCTGCAGGATCAATCGGTTCACCTCATATCTTACAAGTTTCAGGGATTGGAGATTCCGACAAATTAAATCGTCACGGTATAGAAACCATTCACGAATTAAAAGGAGTAGGAAAAAATCTTCAAGATCATTTGATGTTTAGACCTGTTTATAAGGTAAAAAATTTGAAGTCATTAAATAGCAAAATAAATAGTTTAATTGGTAATTTTTTCATTGGTTTAGAATATGTTTTCAAACAAAGTGGTCCTATGACAATGGGTGCGAGTCAAGTATGTGGATTTGTAAAAAGTGATCCGTCTAGAGCAACCCCTAATCTTCAATTCCATGTTCAACCAATTAGTACTGATATTTTAGGTGCATCTAAAATGCACGACTTTGATGGAATTACTCCAACAGTTGCTAATGTGAGACCAACAAGTAGAGGAGAGATAAATATTGCTAGCAAAGATAGTAGAGACAATCCAAAAATAAAAATGAATTACTTGTCTACACAAGAAGATAGAGATGTAGCAGCAAAAGCATTGAAAATTGTAAGAAATATAATGATGAATACTAAAACTTTTAAAAAATATGAACCTGAAGAATATAGACCTGGGACTCACATTACAGATGATGAAGAATTAGTAAAAGCTGCAAGTGATCACGCTCAAACTATTTTTCACCCTGTTGGAACTTGTAAAATGGGAAAAGGAGAAGAGGCAGTAGTTAATGATAAATTACAAGCCCACGGTCTGCAAAATTTGAGAGTTGTTGATGCTTCTATAATGCCAAACATAACTTCCGGTAACACCAACGCTCCAACAATAATGATTGCGGAAAAAGCCTCTGACATGATATTGAGCAAATAATCATGTTAGCTGAGCTACTAACTCCAGAGCAAATTACAATCTTAACACAAATTATTTTTATAGATCTTGTCCTTGCAGGTGATAACGCCATTATAATTGGAATGGTTGCTTCCAAATTTCCGCCAGATCAAAGAAAAAAAGTCATTTTTTGGGGTATTGGTGGTGCAGTAATTTTAAGAATAATTTTAACTTTACTAACCGCTTATTTACTTCAAATAACTGGTTTAAGATTAATTGGAGGAATATTGCTTTTATATATTGTGTACAAACTTTATATTGATGTAATTAAAGGATCTTCAAAAGAAGAAAATATCAAAGTTGATAATTCAAGTTTCCTAAAAGCAATTTGGACTGTACTTCTCGCAGATTTCACTATGAGCTTAGATAATGTTCTTGGGGTAGCTGGAGCTGCAGGACATCACTATCATTTATTAATTTTTGGATTGATATTATCGATTATTTTAATGGCAGTAGCAGCAAACCTTATTTCAAGTTGGATTAAAAAATATAAATGGATTGCTTGGGTAGGTTTATTGGCTATATTATTTGTAGCCGTAGATTTAATTTACACAGATATAAAAATATTAATTTAATGTTAAAACAAATTATTCTTAAAAATAAAGTCGCTTTAGTAACGGGTGCTGGCAAAGGTATAGGAAGAGCTTGTGCAATAGCTTTAGCCCAAGCCGGTGCTAAAGTTATTCTAATAAGTAGAACTCCAAAAGATCTTAAAGAAGTAAGTAAAAAAATAAAAAAAACAAAAGGTACTAGTTTATCCTTTATTTGTGACGTAACAGATGATGTAAAATTTAAAACAATTTTGAAAAAAATTCCTAAACTAGATATTTTAGTGAATAATGCTGGCAGTAATCGTCCAGAACATTTTATAAAAGTTAAGAAGGAAAATATGGATTATTTAGTAAATCTTAATTTAAAAGCTTGTTTTAATGTTGCACAAATATGTGCAAAGAAAATGTTAGAGAGTAAAAATAGAAAAAAAATTGGTGGTTCAATTATAAATATGTCTTCACAAATGGGAAAGGTTGGCGGACCAATAAGAAGCGTTTACAATATGACAAAGTTTGGGATTGAAGGTCTTACCAAAGGTATGGCGATCGATTTAGCAAAAAGTAACATTAGAGTTAATTCTGTTTGCCCAACTTTTGTTCTTACACCTATGGTGAAAAAATTTTTCAAAAATAAAAAATTTATGAGAGAAATGATAAGAAATATTCCACTAGGCAGAGTTGCTGAACAAAGTGACGTGGCTACATCTGTGGCTTTTTTAGCTTCTGATAGTTCGTCAATGATCACGGGATCTTCAATTATGGTCGATGGAGGTTGGACTGCACAATAAGCTTTATACTTATTTAATATTTTTAATATTTTCTACCAATATTCATGCAATCGAATTTAAAGGTGACTTCAAACAAGGATCATTTATTTTAGGTAAAACTTCACCTGATAGTAAAATTTCTATAGATGATCGTAATATTAGAGTTTCCAAAGATGGTTATTTTGCATTTGGATTAGATAGAGATAGAAAAAATGATGTAATCATAAAGATAAAGCAAAATGGAGATTCCCAAAAAATTATAAAAAAAGTTTTTAAAAGAAAATATAAAATTCAAAGAATAGACGGTTTACCACCCAAACAAGTTACGCCACCGCCTGAAGTATATGAGCGAATTAAAAAAGATAATATATTAATTGGAAAAGCTAGATCTATAGATACCCCTTTTGACTTTTTTAAAAAAAAATTTATCTACCCCATAGATAAATATATAATAACTGGTGTTTATGGCAGCCAGAGAATTTTAAATGGTAAGCCTAGAAGACCTCATTATGGAATAGATTTTCACGCACCAGAAGGGACACCCGTAAAAGCAATGATGGACGGAGAAGTTACTCTAGCTGAAAATGATATGTACTTTACCGGTGGAACAATTATTTTTGATCATGGCCATGGAATAAGTACGCTTTATATGCACATGAAAGATATCAATGTTAAAATTGGTCAAAAAATTAAACAAGGTCAAATAGTTGGAACTTTAGGTCAAAGTGGTAGAGCAACTGGCCCGCATCTTGATATAAGACTTAATTGGTTTGATGTTAAATTAGATCCAGCTACAATTTTAAATTAATTTAGTTTAAACCTTTTTGAGGTTTCATATCCTCTTTTTTAATTCCAGCAACTCTAACTGGTTTTTTCATAGCATCTCTTCTGAAGGGCTCACCTAATTCTTGATTAAGTATAACTTCAATAAAAGTTGTAATACCTTTTTTTTGATCCTCGCAAGATTGTTTAATAGCTTTTGTGGTTTCTTCCATAGTTTTTACAGTTACGCCTTTTAACCCACATGCATTAGCAACTTTTGCGTAACTTAATTCTGGGTCTAATTCAGTGCCTATAAAATTATTATCAAACCACAATGTTGTATTTCTTTTTTCTGCACCCCATTGATAGTTTCTAAATATCACCATTGAAATAGCTGGCCATTCTTCTCTGGCACAAGAACTCATTTCATTCATACTAATGCCAAAAGCTCCGTCGCCTGCGAAACCAATTACGGGAGTATTCGGACAGCCTATTTTAGCACCTAAGATTGAAGGGAAACCATAACCACAAGGTCCAAATAGACCTGGTGCTAAATATTTTCTTCCTTTTTCAAAAGTTGGGTAAGCGTTTCCTATTGCACAATTGTTTCCTATGTCACTCGAAATAATTACATCTTGAGGCATTCCTGCTTGGATTGCTCTCCAGGCTTGTCTTGGCGACATTCTATCCTTATCTCTATCTCTTGCTTCTTTGTTCCAAACTGTTCCTGGATCATCATCTTCATGATCTAAACTAGAAAGTTTTTGTAACCATGCAGACTTTGTTTGATGAATTAAATCTTTTCTTTTTTGTCTATCGGCGTCTCCTGCTTTAGGAGATAGCTTGCTTAATATTTGCTGAGCAACTAGTTTTGCATCGCCACAGATGCCAACTGTTACTTTTTTGGTTAAACCTATTCTGTCAGAATTCATATCAACTTGAATAATCTTTGCATTTTTTGGCCAGTAATCAATGCCGTATCCAGGTAAAGTTGAAAAAGGATTTAATCTTGTGCCTAGCGCTAAAACAACATCAGCTTTTGCAATTAGTTCCATTGCAGCTTTAGATCCATTATAACCTAAGGGACCTACTGCTAAAGGATGGCTTCCTGGAAAACTATCGTTATGTTGATAGCCTGAACAAACTGGTGAGTCTAGTTTTTCAGCTAAATTAACACAGTCTTCAATTGCTCCACCAATTACAACACCAGCTCCAGATAAAATTACTGGAAATTTTGCATCGGAAAGTAATTTTGAGGCTTCTTCTATTGCAGATGCTCCACCTGCTTGTCTTTCAAGTCTTACTATCGGTGGTAATTCTATATCGATAACTTGTGTCCAGTAATCTCTAGGTACATTGATTTGAGCAGGAGCTGAACCTCTTATAGCTTTCTCGATTACTCTATTTAAAACCTCTGCAATTCTTGAGGGATCTCTTACTTCCTCTTGATAACAAACCATATCCTTGAATAAATTCATTTGTTCAACTTCTTGAAAACCTCCCTGTCCCATTGTTTTATTTGCAGCTTGAGGCGTAACTACAAGAAGCGGAGTGTGGTTCCAATAAGCTGTTTTAATTGGTGTTACTAATCCAGTTATACCTGGTCCGTTTTGAGCAACGACCATAGACATTTTTCCTGTAGCTCGTGTATACCCATCTGCTATCAATCCACCGTTAGTTTCATGTGCAACGTCCCAAAAAGTTATTCCTGCGTCTGGAAAAATATCTGAAATTGGCATAAATGCAGAACCAATGATACCAAAAGCATGTTCAATACCATGCATTTGTAAAACTTTTACAAAAGCTTCTTCAGTTGTCATTTTAGCCATTTGAATTCCTTATAAGTATTAATAAAAACATACTTTAATTATACTAATTTTTAGTCTATATCCATTAGATTATTTATGTCACAGCCTGACCTAATCATACACGACGAGAAAGATAACGTGGGAGTAGTTGTAATTGAGACCACAAAAAAAGGTCAAAATTGTAATGCTTGGATTATGGAAAATGATAAAACTGTTGATGTATCTTCAACTAACGAAGTTCCCTTGGGTCATAAAATTGCATTAAAGGATTTAAAGGTCGGAGATACAATTTTTAAATACGGCCACGATATTGGAAAGGTTGTTAAGGAAATTAAAAAAGGTGAGCACGTCCATGTTCATAACGTGAAAACAAAAAAATGGTAAAATAATATGGAAATCCCAAAAAGTTTTTTAGGTTATAAGAGAGAAAATGGAAGAGCTGGAACACGAAATCACGTAATTATTCTTCCTGTAGATGATATTTCTAACGCCTGCGCAGAGGCAGTTGCAAATAATATTAAAGGTACTATCGCCCTACCACACTCATACGGAAGGTTACAATTTGGAGCAGATCTTGAGTTACATTTCAGAACAATGATAGGAACAGGAAAAAATCCAAACGTGGCAGCTGTAATAGTTATTGGTATAGAACCTAAATGGACAAAAAGAATTGTAGACGAAATAGCCAAAACAGGAAAACCAGTCGAAGGGTTTCATATCGAAAGAACAGGAGATATTGGAACAATAATGAAGGCGTCGAAAAAAGCTCAAGAATTTTCTCAATGGGCCTCAGAAAAACAAAGAGAGGAATGTCCGTTGAGTGATTTGTGGATATCAGTCAAATGTGGAGAATCCGATACTACTTCTGGATTAGCATCAAATCCAACTGTGGGTAATTTAATGGAAAAACTTGAACCATTTGGAGTTCATTTATGTTTTGGAGAAACTTCTGAACTAACGGGAGCTGAAAAAATTTGTGCAACAAGAGGAGCGACTAAAGAAGCATCTGAAAAATTTATGAAAACTTGGAATGCTTATAATGATTTTATTTTAAAAGAAGCAACTGATGATCTTTCGGAAAGCCAACCGACTGCAGGAAATATTGCAGGGGGATTAACAACAATTGAGGAAAAAGCATTTGGAAATTTTCAAAAAATTGGTAACTTGAAATTTATTGATGTCTTAGAACCAGCCGAAGAGCCTAAAAAAGGTAAAGGTTTATACTTTATGGATACTTCATCGGCTGCTGCAGAATGTGTAACCTTACAAGCGGCAGGAGGGTTCAATATTCATTTATTTCCAACTGGACAAGGTAATATTATTGGAAACCCCATTGAGCCAGTGGTTAAACTTACAGCTAATCCTCTAACCGCAAAGTTAATGAAGGAGCACGTAGATTGCGATGTATCAAAGATTCTATCAAGAGAAATGAATTTATCACAAGCAGGTGATGAATTAATTAAAACAATGTTAAGAGTTGCTAACGGTAGATTAACTTGTGCAGAAGCATTGGGTCATAGAGAATTTGTTATGACAAAACTCTACAGAAGTGCTTAATACTATTTTTCAGGAAATTTAACTTCTTCTTTTTTTTTAGTATCTTTTTTCTTAAATTCACTTAACAATTTTCTAGCTATTGGGCTAACGAATTTTCTTCCTGCTGCAGCTAATACTCCTAAAGATATCGCTAAGATTATAGAAAAGGCTCCATATAAAATTGGTAACTCATCTGACATTTTTATAGTGAACTCTGCAAAAGCACTTAAATCTGTTTTGATAACTTTAGATCCATTAAATGAACTTGTTTTATCTCTAAAGAAGGAGTCGTAACCTATTGCGACTGCCACGCATAATAAAAGCATAGCAAATAAAGATTTTAGTTCAGTACTATCTAAAAACTGCCCTACTTTTTGTCCTAATTGAACTCCTACAATAGAGCCAAGGATTAATGGAAAAACAAGATATAAATCGATAGACCCATAATTGAACGCATGCAGCACTGTTACTATTGCGCTTATAAAAATTGTTACAAATAATGATGTTCCTGGAATTAATTTTACCGGCATTCCGACAATATAAATCATAGCAGGAACCATTAAGAATGCTCCTCCTATCCCCATCATTGCAGCAACAAAACCAACTAATAATCCAAGTAGTACGGGTGTTAATGCACTTTCATATAACTTAGATTTATGAAAACGCATCCTCAAAGGCAAACCTTGTAACCAGTTATGTTCGTGTAATTTTCTTTTTAGATTTGTTTTTGATTTAAGACGATTTTTTTCTTTAATAAATTCAATTAGCATCAAAGTTCCTACGATGGCTAAAAGATACATATATAATAAAGAAATTATTAAACTGATTTTTCCTATTTCAGAAAAATAGGTAAAAGTCATTATTCCTAATACAGTTCCAACAACTCCACCAGCAACAATCATCAGTCCCATTTTATAATCTAAAGTTTTTTTGTACCAATGCGTGAGTGAACCTGAAACAGAGGTGGCTAATATGTTATTTACTTCATTTGGCACCGCGTAAACTGGAGGAATGCCCATAAAAATTAAAAATGGTGTCATTAAAAAACCACCACCAACACCAAACAAGCCTGAAAGAATACCAACAATTAAACTAACAAATAATAATAAGAAAATATCTATATTTACTTGAGCTATAGGTAGGTAAATTTCAAGCATTATTCTAAGTAGTCCTGTAGCGTAGTCTTGTCAATCTTAATAAATCGTTGCCCCAAAAACTTTAACTAAACCATCTTCTACGCCTAGAACTAATCTTCCTAAAAATTCACCAGGCATTGTTTGGCTTGTCTGCTTATAAAGTACAGTGATAAATTGATTTCTTCTTATTGTTCCTAAAAATTCTTGTTTTTCTGAAAGACTTGTAAGTAACTTATTATTAGCCCACTGTTTTCCAAGTTCAACTTCATTTGCTCCGTAAAGCATTTGTGATGAAAAATCCTTTGTAAAGCCGCCGTAGTCTTTAATGTTTGAGCATTTAACTAGATTATCCCAGATGGGTTGAGCTATTTCTTTTATTTCTTGATCGGATTTATCCATCAACTCCATTAAAATTTATGAAGCTTTCTTTTCCTTCTTTTCGTCTACGATATGGTAAACTGGAACTTTTTCCAAAGTAAACTTTTTAGTTTTAGGATCTCTTCTTGAAACGGTTAAACAATGCCAATTATCATCATCAAGTTTTAAATGATCACCTCTATAATAATATCCTGGCCATCTAGTTTCTTCTCTAAATTTAGTATGTTCAGTAACGCATTGAGATGTAATTGTTCTATGTTTTAATTCCCAAGCTCTCATTAATTGATGATAATCTTCAGCTCCAACATTTTCTAAATCTTCTTCTAGCCATTTTAATAATTCCAAACCTCTATTAAGCATATTTTCGTTGGTCATATAATTCGTTGCTATACCTCCAACGTATTCATCCATTATTCTTTGTAATCTTTGAAGACCTTGGATTGGTGAAATATAACTTGGAGATACCGTTCCTCCTGTGATTTCATTTCTTCCTACTGTGTAATTTTCTAAAGGTTTATAAATTACTTCCTTAAGATCAGTATATTGTTTATCGCTTACTTTTATTCCCTCGGCTTTTTTATCTTCGATATATTTTACGGCAGCTTTTGCAGCTAATCTACCTTCAGTAAATGATCCAGAAGAAAATTTATGAGCACTTCCACCAACTGTGTCACCTGCTCCAAATAATCCATCTATGGTTAACATTCTATTATAACCCCAGAAATATTCAGGAGGAGATAAATCTTCAGGTCCGCTTACCCAAGCGCCTGAACATGTTGCGTGTGATCCCATAACATATGGCTCTGAAGTTGTTAATTCTGGATTAGTATATTTTGGATCAATATTTTGTGATGCCCAAACTACAGCTTGACCTACTGTCATACCTAAAAAGTTTTCCCAGCCCACAGTTTCTAAATGCGGATCTTGAAATGCTTCTTTTGTTACCATTTGAATTGGTCCACCTCCTGCTTGTACTTCTTGAATAAACGCATGGTTCCTCAAACAAGTTGGTGTTGGATGGTGATCGATATATTCTCCAACTAATGATTTAGTTTGGTCATACCATTTCTTTTCATAGTTTTCGCCATTTGCATTTTGCGTATAAGTTTTTAAATGTAAAAAATAGGCACCAACTGGACCATAGCCATCTTTAAATCTACATAAGACAATTCTATTTTCCATTTGTGTCATTTTTGCTCCAACAGCTATTGGAAGTGCGTAAGCTGAGCCATTGCTCCAAGGTGCATACCAAGTTCTTCCCATTCCTTCACCTACTGCTCTTGGTTTAAAAATATGTGATGCTCCACCTGCTGCTACGATCACTGCCTTTGCTTTAAACACATGGTAATCTCCGGTTCTCATATTAAATCCCACAGCTCCACCAATTCTATTTTCTTTCTCATCATCCATTAAAAGGTGAGTAACCATAATTCGATTATAAATTTTATTTGCTGATTTCTTTGCAGCTTCTGCAACGATTGGTTTGTAGCTTTCACCGTGAATCATGATTTGCCATTTACCCTCTCTTAAATATCTTCCAGTTTTTTCATTTTTCATCATAGGCAAACCCCATTCATCAAACATATGAACTGTTGAGTCTACGTGACGAGCCATGTCATAACCTAAATCTTCTCTGACCATTCCCATTAAATCATTTCTAGCGTATCTAACATGATCCTCGGGTTGATTTTCATCCCACTGCATTCCCATGTAACAATTAATTGCATATAGACCTTGAGCAACTGCACCACTTCTATCGATGTTTGCTTTTTCAACGCAAACTATTTTTAAATCTCTTCCCCAATGTCTAGCTTCGAAAGTTGCACCTGTACCAGCCATACCGCCGCCGATAATTAATACATCACTCTCTTCAACATGAGTTTTGACTTTAGCCATTAATAATAAACACCTTTTTTAAATGAATCTTTACTTACCGTTGGGAGGTCTCCGTCAATATTTAGTCCTTTAGGTTCAGTATAAAGTCTTTGAGTAGTAATCTCACCTTGATTTGGTTTATCTTCTTCAGCAAGTTTAGGAATAAATTTACCCCAAGGCTTAGTAGTAATTGGAGACACAAAGTTCTTCTCAGTTCCGTTTCTAAATTTAATTCTCCAAGAGATAGTTCCTTTTTCTTCTTCTCTTCTTACTCTAACACTATGGCCCATAGGTGCGAAATCGGCGTAACCTCTAACATCTATTGCGTGGTTGGGGCAAGCTTTAACACATGAATAACATTCCCAACAAAAATTTGGTTCTATATTTTTTGCACGTCTTATCGTCTCATCTATATGCATAATATCTGATGGACATATATCTACGCAGTGTCCACAACCATCACATCTTGTCATGTATACAAAAGTTGACATAAATTATTTTTCTTCCTTGAGTTTTTGTATCATAGTTTCTTTAATAATGCTTTGGTTGTTCTCTTTTTATGCCCAACCCAAATTGTTCTGGAGCATCAGCAGGCGGGGGCAAATTGTCTCTAGAGCCATCGGCTTCTGCTAAATTTTTTTGAATTGCTGCGCCTGGTTTGTAAAACATATGCGCAAATTTTGACCAATAAACGCCGCCGAATAAAACTAAATTTGAAACTATAAATAATACTAAAAATAAAACACTCAAACCTGTCATTCCTGAATGCTGTGTGTATGACCATGCTAGACCAAAAGTTGCACAAGCTAATAAAGCTAGAACAAATAGGTCAGCTTTTATAATCCTGTACCAAGGATGGGCTTCTGCTGAAACATCAACTCTTAAAAAAAACCAAAACCAATAACCACCTAAACAAGTTAATATTGCACCTATGTGCCACAAAGCAGTTAATGAAGCTGGAGTTTGAATACCAACGGATGAATAAGAAAAGATTAAAATAGCTGAGCAAATCCAAAAAATAATTGTTCCGTACATCCCTAAAACATGAGCTAATCTTCTTTTACCCCAACCCAGTTCTGAAGTTGTTGCAATATCATGCGCAACTGTTTTTAAAATGACAGCAGTTCGTTTTCCAGAGGTTAATTCGACCTTTGCATTCTTTTTAGCTTTTTTCGCGTTATCAAAAAAATATTTTACATTTTTTTTATGCAGAATATCGATTAAAACACCAACTAAAGTTAAGGCTGCCATAGCAATTACAAAACCTTGCATAGCCACAGAGGGTATTGTTTCAGCTAAAGTTGAAAATGGATTGTTAGTAATCATAATTATCGTCTGAATTTATATCTAGGCCTATTTTGTAGGTCAAGTGAGAACGGTTCTCAATTATTTGAGCTTACCTTCTTTTCTCATCTCCTCTCTAATTTTTGTAGCGGAGATTTGTTGAGTTTTTTCATCTAAAACGATTTCCTCTATTTTATAACCCACACCCCGCCCATAACAAATATTCGTAATGTTAGGTACTAAGGTAACTTGTATTCTGTTTTTATAATCTTGAAGAGCATCAAAAATATTTTTTTTTACAGTCTCAAAATCAAAAGGATTATCGTCAACACCTTTAACATCTCTAACCATAATATTGACTTGACCTGTTTTTTTTAATGTTTCTTCAAATAATTTTTGATGCCCGGCATGCCATGGTTGCCAACGACCAAGCATTTGTGCGGTGGGATGTTTATTATCCCACTTATGTTCGTCATTTTTCATCTTAAATAAATTTAAGCTGCTGCTTGTAGATTGTGCTTAGTAGACATTCCGCTAAGAAAGTTCCAAAGATACCTTGCCGTTAGCATAGAAGCTTTTTCTGCTTTATCTTTTTCTTCCTCTGTTAGAGCGTCTAAAAGTTTCTCACATTCTTTTCTATGAATCACATCAGCAGCTTTATGAGCTTCAAAAAACTCAAGGCCTTCTTTAGATGTTACTCCATAAAATTTTTTTAAGCCTCTAATTTTAGTTTCAGCAATTTCAGGAATTTGTCTTTCGTATGTATACAAAGAAGCTAAACCTTCCGCGTATGATTTTCTAGCTTGGTAAAAGAAGTTTTCAATCATATCATTTGTAAACCATTCTCTTTTAACATTTTCTATTTTGTCTGGATCAGCTCCCATTGCTAGAGCAAAATTTTTCCAAAGCTTTGGGTGATCCGCATTTGGATTTTCTTCGTCCTGAAGATTTTCTAAAAGAATTTTTCTTTTCTCAATATCTTCACAAATTGAATGAGTTGCACTTATGTATCTCGGAAAGGCTTTAACATGTTGATAATATTGTTCGGCGTAATCTTTAATAATTTCTCTAGTAAGCTTTCCCTCATTCCACGATTTGTAAAAAGTGTGATTTAATAAATGATATTGATCTAATTTTTTGTTTAATTTTTTTGAAAACATTTTGGCTCCTTGGTTGACTCCAACGTATAAAAAAAAACCGTCAGATTAAACAAAAAAATTATCCACACCCGCTGGTTGATTTAATTTAAATGTTCACCTTTTGATTCACTTTTGATTCACTTTGAGACTCAAATTACAACCTTAGATAGTCTTATCAACACGTACTAATCTATCCTCGTTAATTGGGTAGTGAACGATTGTTGCAAAAATTGAAAGTGCTATCGCCATGTACCATGCATAGTCATAAGAGCCGTATAGATCATAAAAATATCCTCCTAAAAATGCTCCTGCAAAAGCACCAAACTGGTGACATAAAAAAACTATCCCAAATAAGGTGCTCAAATATTTAGTACCAAAAATTTGAGCGACAATACCATTGGTTGGAGGGACCGTAGAAAGCCATAAAAGTCCAAAAGTTATTCCAAAAATGATCGAATTTAGAAGAGATGGAGGAGAAAAAATGAATACGCAAATACTTACTGCTCTGAGAGCATAAAGAATACAAAGTAAGTTTTTTTTCTTATACTTTGTACCTAGAAAACCCATTCCAAGTGTTCCAAAAATATTGAAAAAACCAATTAAAGCTAAAATAATTGTAGCTGACCAACCAGCCATACCTCTATCTTGCATATATCCTGGAACATGAGTTCCGACCAAAGTAATTTGAAAGCCACATACAAAAAAACCTAAAACAAGTAAAATATAACCTTTATGCGCAAACGCCTCTTTAATTGCAGAAGTAAAAGTTTGATCCCTGTCTGCTTGAGATGAATTTATTATAGTCTTCGATGGTAATAAAAAAAAAGAGGTTATCAATCCAAAAACAATGAAATACATAAAGTATTTCAACGTTTGCTCCCAACCAACTCCCTCGAGACTATATTGAGTGAAAAGTGGAGATAAAAAATAACCTACGGATGCTGCAGCTGTAACATAGCCGGTTGCTAAAGTTCTTGTTTCATTTGGAAAATGTTTTCCTACTTCCGAAACTGGAACTCCGATAGCTGTTGCTCCCAGTGCAGTGCCTACTAGAACCCCTAAACTTATTTGAAAATAAATTCCAGTATTTGGACCAGCGTAGAGTGTAAAAATACCTAAACCAAAAATTATAAAACCAATTAATACTGCTTTACTCCCTCCAAATTTATCCGCTAAAAATCCAAATATCGGAGCAAAAATACCCCAGAATAACATTTGTATTCCTATGGCTAAACCAAACTCTGTTCTAGTTACACCTAAACCATTTTCGAAAGCTTCAAAAAATAGACCAAAGGTTTGTCTTAAACCCATTGAGATAAAAATAATACTACATGCGGATATTAAAACTATTAATGCTACTTTATTTGGAATAAATTTTAACATTACTTAACGTATCTTAAAGATTGTTTTAAGTCAGTAATTAAATCTTTAGGATCTTCAAGACCAATGTGCAGCCTAACTATATGCTCATTCTTATTATATTTAAAAAATTTTCTTCCTTGGCTATATTCATCTTTGCTTGGTTTAAGTTCTTGTAAAATTGCAAGACTTTCAAATCCACCCCAGCTATACCCTATGCCGAAAAGCTCTAATGAATTTACAAACTTTATTACTGATGATTTATTTTTAGATTTTACCACAATTGAAAATAATCCCGTTGCACCAGTATAATATTTTTTCCAAAGTTTGTAATTTTTACTATTTGGTTTGTGAGGATAGAGAATTTCTGTAATCTTTCTATGTTTTTTTAGGAAATCTATTACTATTTTTGTATTGTGGTAATGCTGATTAAGCCTAGTGTCTAAAGTACGTAAACCTCTAATAATTAGGTAAGCTTCATCGGCTGACATACGGTAACCAGATAATTTATAAAAAAACATTATTTTTTTAAAGACTTTTTTACTTACTGCTAAAGATCCACCCATTGCATCTGAGTGACCAGAAAAATATTTGGTTGCTGACGAAAATGACATATCAAAACCTAGCTTTAAAGGCTTTAAATATAACGGTGTTCCCCAAGTATTGTCCAATAAAGTTAATACTTTATTTCTTTTTGCTAGGCGGACTATTTTTGATAAATCTTGAAATTCAAAAGTATTACTTCCTGGGTTTTCAACCAAAATCATCTTTGTCTTTTTTGTAACTTTATTTTTTAAATCTTCAAAAGAATTTGGATCATAAAATTTAGCAAAAATATTAAATTCCTTTAAAAGTTTTTCTGAAATCTCTCTCGTAGGACCATAAACATTGTCTGATACTACAATTTCATCTCCGGGCCTGCATAAACTCATTAATGCTAAAGCTATACCACCGAACCCAGTCCCAGTTAGAAAAACATGATATGCTTCTTCAAGTTTCTTTAAGATATTTTCAAGTTCGATTGTTGTTGTACTTCCATAACGACCGTAAGTATAATGACTTATTTTTTTGTGTCGCTTTACCTTCATCTCTTGATTGTACATTTCTTGCATAGTATCAAACAAAATAGTTGAGGCTCTTACTACAGGTGGATTTGCAGATCTATTTATTTTGTCTTTAGTTGTATGTTTTAAAAAAGTTTGAACTGATTTTTTCATTAGTAAATAATTTATATATAAAAAATTTTAATTTTAATATAAATAATGTTTATTTTGCAATTAAGTTATTTATGAAAATAACCAATTATAACATAAACCCTTATTTAATAATTTTATTATCCATTTTTGGTATCTACTTATTTAATATTTTTGTATTTTATTCAAATTTTTATGAGTTAATAGGAATTAAAGGATTATTGGTAAATTATGATGGAGGTTTTATACGAAGAGGTCTTTTAGGGGAGATAATAACCTCTTTGAGTTTAAATTTTTCATTCAAAATAAAAGATTTATTTACTTTTTTTCATTGTGCGAATTACATATTATTTTTTTATTTAAATTATATTTTATTTAATAAGTTTAAAAAAAATTTTTTATTTTATTTTTTTATTTTCTCTCCAATTTATTTTTTTTATCCCTTAGTGGCAGTAACTACAAAATATGCAGAACATGTAATTCAAAGAGAGGCTTATCTTTTAACAATTTTTATATCTTTTATAATTTTTTGCACAAAAGTAAAAAATAGAAAATTTGTATTTGGGTTTGGCATAACAAGTCTTTTGTTTTCAACTTTGTTGTATGAATTAACAATATTATGCTTTCCATTTTTTTTTACAATTTATTATATTTTCTTAAAGAGGAATAACTATTTAAGAAATATTTTTGAAATACTATTTGCAACTACTTTTTGTTTATTAATTTTAGTATTTCATTTATATTTTTATGGTGAAAATGACTTAAATTTAATGATTGATAGCCTAAATAATAATTTTGGATTTAATTATGATAGTTCCGATCTTTTATATTCCTGGCTTAATCAAGATATTTCAAAACAAGTAATTTTTTTAATGGATAGTTTTAAAATTAATTACGTTTTTAAGTATATTTTTTACGCACACCCTGTCCTTTTACTAATATTTATTAATCATAAATTTATAAACGATAGAATTTATTTATTACTTTTTAATATGTCCATTTTTTTGTTTGCGATAGTTTTTGCTATCGCAACTGACTGGGCAAGATTTGTGCACATATTATACTCTTTAAGTTTAATGACTTTTGCGTTTTATTTTTTTCAAAGTTTTGACAATATTTTTCACAAGATTGGTGATCAAATAGCTTTAAGATCTAAAATAAATAGAAACTTGATAAATATCTTAGTATTTATTTATTGTATAATGTGGAATTTAAAACATACTTTTTGGCAAAATCACCTCTCTTATGGGTTTTTTCAAATTATTCAACAGAACCTTCTTTATTTTAATGAATTAATATTTTAAAAAGGTTAGAAAAAGGAACAACTTATGGGATATCCAAAAAAACATCGCGGTAGAAGAAAAATAGGTTCAAAAAAAAGAAGAGCGAGAAAAAGAAATAAGAAAAAATAATTTAAAAATTTTTTTATGAATGAAATAGCTCAAATTAGAAAATTGAGTTTATGGATATTTTTTGTTCCATTGATCGCTATAAACCTTTGCCTTTTTATTTCACAAAATTCAGAATTTTTGGAAAATACGTTTTTTAGAGTCGATATGATTGGAAGATCGGGTTTTTCTATACCTTATTTGGATGGGAGTTTATCAATTAGTAGAGCCTCAAGAACATTTCCACAGTTCTTAATTTTTAAACCAGCAATGATTATAACTGCAGTGATGCTTTATTATTATTGGTCAAATAATAATAATTTGGTCAATAAATTTAAATTATCTAACGTAAACTATAAATTTAAAACATTCGGCATTTTATCAGCTATATTTTTAGCAATACACTCAATTTTTTTAGGTATTAAGTTTGATATACAAATTTATAAATTAATGAGGAGAGTAATTTTATTATTATTCATAATATTTGAGATTATAGCCCAAGGAATTTTAGTTTATCATTTTTTTAAAATAAAAAATAAACTTTCAGAATTAATAGTAAACAAAATATTAATTTTAAAAGTGGTTTTAGTTTCTGTTTTAGCTTTAGTGGCAGTATTAAGTCTGCCTTTATTGTTAGATAAGGGCAATACACACTTTAAACATGCTTTAGAGTGGAATTATTTTGTTGGAGTTATTTTATTTTATCTATTAACCAGTCTTTTATGGAAGAGAACCACATAAATTTCTAGGCTTTCGCCCAGAAATTTAGTAGTTTTGGCTCGTCGTTGTAGGCGCTACCGCCAAGCCATTCCGATGAACTATTCTAGCGCTACTAGGTCCACCTTTCTGCCCCTCAAGCTTGAACCTCTCGGTCTTTCCTTAAATGGTCAGTTAAGAGTTGCCTCTTAATTAATATGATTAAATCACATTCAAAAAAAAAAAATATCACTTTTAACGTGCAGTAGTTTAGGGTGTTAACTAAGTGGATAAATTTTTATTGAAAGTCTTATGTATCCAACCGCCTCCAAGCACTTTATCCCCAATTTCATCTCTAGAGTAAAATACACAAGCTTGGCCAGGAGAGACTCCTGTTTCTTGATCTAAAATTTTTACATCTGCAGAATTTTCTAATAAGTTAACTTTAGCTTTTAAAAGTCTGCCAGTTGATCTAACTTTTATATTTATTTCTTTATTAAATTCTTTTTTTGATCCTAATATATTTAGATCTCTTAATTTTATTTGTTTTACTTCAAGACAATCTTTATTACCTACAATAATTGTATTCTTGTCCGCATCAATGTTTATTACGTATAAGGGATTGTTGCTTGCTATCTTAATTCCCTTTCTTTGACCAATTGTATAATTAATAATGCCCTCATGATCACCAATTTGATTTCCGTTGGTATCAAGTATTTTTCCAGGTTTGAAAGACTCTGGTCTAAATTTTTTTATAACCGATGCATAATCTCCATTAGGAACAAAACATATATCCTGGCTATCCGGTTTAGTAGCCACATTTAACTTTAATTTTTCAGCTATTGATCTAGTTTCTGACTTGTCAATTTCTCCTAAGGGAAATCTTAAATAGTCTAGTTGTTCTTGAGTTGTGCTAAATAAAAAATAACTTTGATCTCGATTTTGATCTTTTGCTTTATACATGTTTGCATGGCCATTAGCCTGAATTCTTGAAACATAATGACCAGTTATAAGTGCGTCAGCCTTTAAATTTTTAGCATATTTGAATAGATCTCTAAACTTTACTGTTTGATTACATTGTACACAGGGTATAGGTGTTTCTCCTGCAGCATAACTATCGATAAATGAGTCTATTACTTCGGTTTTAAATTTTTTTTGATAAAATAAAATTTTATGATTTATGTTAATATTTTCTGATACTCTTTTAGCGTCTAAAATATCTTGTCCAGCGCAACATTGTCTACCTTCTTTAGATTGTTTTGTATCGTTGTATAATTTTAATGTTACACCTGTTACATCGTAGCCCTCTTGCTTCATAAGTGCGGCAACAACTGAGGAATCTACACCTCCAGACATTGCTACAACTACTTTAGTTTCTTTTTTTGACTTATTAATTCCTAGTGAATTCATTAATTAAATGTATAATAGAAAATAGAGATTTTCCATAATGCTTATTGATTTTGAACCAGGAGATTATGTCACAAATCCTGCAAATAAAGATTGGGGTGTAGGACAAGTTCAATCGATTATTGGCAGTAAAGTTACTGTTAATTTTGAAAATTACGGAAAAAGAGTGATAAATATCGAAAATGTTATTCTGGAAAAAGTAAATTATGAAAATTAACGAGTTAAAATCTATAAGTGAAAATTTAATTGATACTTTTAATATTGCAGGGAAAGAGTCTGTAAGACTTTACGCTAGAGGTTTAAAAATAGAGACTAAAGCAGACAATTCGCCCGTAAGCAATGGGGACCTTAAAATAAATGAGTTAATAACTAATAAAATCAAAGAACTAACTCCGAATATTCCAATAATATCTGAGGAAACAGTAGATATAAATGTAAAAAATACCGCAAAAATATTTTGGCTAATAGATCCTATCGATGGAACTAAAGAATATATTTCTGGAAAAGATGAATATACTTTAAATGCTGCATTGGTAATTAATACTGTTCCTGTATTAGGTCTAGTTGGGGTGCCAAAAAAAAATAGGCTTTTTTATTCTTATGCTCCTGGGGAAAGTTATTTAATTGAAAACGGGAATACTAAGAAAATTAATTGCATTAAACAACAACCAAAGGGCAAAATCGTGGCGCTGTCCAGTGTGCTAAAACCGTCTGATGTTATTTTAAATAAATTAAAAGAATTTAATGTTAACTCAATAATTAAAATGGCTAGTTCCTATAAATTCTGCGTAATTGCTACGGGTGAGTTCGATATTTACGCGGCAAAAGAAAGAGCTAATGAGTGGGATTATGCAGCTGGTCATGCTGTGGCTCAAAATGCTGGCGCAATTATTAAAACACTTGATGAAAAACCTTTTTTATATGGAAAAGAAGATTATAGGAATCCTAGTTTATTGATAAAACGTGCAGAATATTTAGATGTTTAAAACTATTGCGATTATAATTTTATCAGTTACTTTTTTTGGTGTGCTTTTTTTTATCTTAGTTAGAAACGCACTGAGAAGAAAACTTAATATTTTAGTTGAAGAAGAAAAAAAAAGAAAATCAGATAATCTTGATTAATTTATTAAATTCTGTTTTTTCTAAATCTAATACTCTTTTTGATAGTTCAAAATTAAATCCGCCTCTCGCTAAGATACCCATATCTTTTTTATAAAATAATTCTCGGTTTTCGTCTGGTCTTAAAGGGCCTATTCTTCTTCTTTTACAAAGCTTTAAAGCAGAAACAAAATCAGGTTCTATATTATCTTCTTTGATTTTATTAATGCTTTGTTTTATAAATTCATTGTCTATACCCTTATTTCTAAGAGATTGATTAATCTTATTAAGAGAATACCCTCTTCTTAAAAACATTCTTGCTTTTGAGTCAGAATACATTTCGTCATTTATAATTTTGTTTTTTTCAAGATTTAAAATTATTTCATCTATAATTGAGGTTACTTCTTTCTTAGATTTTGTTCCTTTAATTTTTGTTAAATATTTTTTAAGCAGATATACTTTCAACTGTTGTTTGGAAGGACTATATTTTTCTAAATATGAATAAGCTAAGTCTCTAAGATTTGTAGTTAAATCTTCAAAATCACTTTTATTAACTATGGGATTCATTTAGTTAATATACTATATTATTTTTAATGTTAAATAATTTATTAAACTTATTAACTTATGAAAATATTTATCTCATAGCTAATTGGGGTGTGATTCCTTTTTGGCTTTTACTTATCTTTTTACCAAATAATCAAATAACAAATTTTTTTACCCAATCAATAATTCCATTTTTACTACTGGGTGTTGGCTATGCTTATTTATCCTATAAAATTTATCTAGAAAATAATATTTTTGATGGCTTTGAATTATACAATGGTTTAGATGGTCTTTATTCAATATTTGCTAATGAAATGTTGCTACTAGTTTTTTGGCTTCACTTTCTCGCCATTAGTTTATTTATGGGAGCATGGATTGTAAGAGACGGTAGAAAATATTTAGTTCCAAGAATTGTTACTATTCCCTCCTTAATTTTAACTTATTTTACCGGGCCATTAGGATTAGTAATCTATTGGTTTTTTAGAATTTTCTTTGCGAAAAAAATCAGTTTTAATGATTAAGCCATTAGAATTTTATTTTGATTTCATCAGCCCTTACTCATTTCTTGCTCACAAACAAATAAGAAAAATAGAAAATAAGGAGGGTATAAAAATAATTTATAAACCTGTTCTTTTAGGTGGACTTCATAATTTACATGGTATTAAAGCTCCTGCTTTTATTCCAGCTAAAGCAAAGCATATGGTTCGAGACTGCAAACTAATCGCCGAAAAAAATAATATTAGATTTAAATTTAATTCATATTTTCCAATAAGAAGCTTAAACTTAATGAGAGGTGTTTTGGTTGCAGAGGAAGATAATATAAAAAAATATTATATAGACAATATATTTAATGCCATTTGGCAAGACGGATTAAATATGAATGATGCGATAGTAATACAAAAAATTTTACAAAATTTAAATATAAACCCTAAAACATTTTCGTTAAGAACAACTTCTTCATTAATTAAAGACCTTCTTAGAAAAAAAACCAATGATGCGTATGAAAAAGGAGTTTTTGGCGCACCCACATTTGTTGTTAATAATAAAATTTTCTGGGGTCAAGATAGAATTGAATTTGCTTTAAAAGAAGCAAATAAATAAATTATTTTTTTTCTTTTGTTACGACTTTCAATCCACTTTTCTTTAAAGCATCGAATCCACCATCAACATGTGCAACATTTTTGAAACCCATTTCCACTAAAGATTTTGTTGCTAAAGCGGACCGCCATCCAAGTGCACAGAATAATACCATTTTTTTTATATTCTGAATTTTGTTATTTTGGTAATATGTGCTTTCTGGATCTAGCCAAAATTCTAGCATACCTCTTGGTATATGTTTTGAATTTTCTATTGTTCCCTCTTTCCAAAGTTCGCGAATATCCCTTACATCTATTAAAGTAATCTCATTATTTTTTAATAATTTTTTTATCTCATCAGAGTTCAATGTCTCTATATTTTTTTGGGCTTCTTTTACAAGTTGTTGAGATGATTTTATGTTCATAGAACTCAAATATAAACTAATATATACAATTAGTCATAATGAAAAAAATAAAAAATACTCAAAAAACTAATTTTTTAAAAAGGGTATTTATCAAATTCTGCAGATTAGTAGGTTTTGAAATTATAGATCAATCGAGTTTTAGTTCTCCAACTCTTAATAAAGATTTAAATGAAACTTTATCTGTACAAGGTGAAAAGTCTATAACTATCCCTCTGGGTCAAATTAATATTAAAAATAAGATTAACTCTATAAAAATTATACTTAGATCTTGCACTTCTGAACTGATAATGGATCAAAATAAAAAAAGAATTTTTGATAATGAAAAAAATGAATATACTTTTAGAACTCTCAGATCATTGACAAAGTCTATAAAAGCAGCTTCTAACAAATTTAATGATATAAAATTTGAGTTAATAGTTACTGATACTAATTCCCCAGAGGAAGACATTAATCAGATTAAAAAAATTCTTGAACAATCTAATATTCAAAATAAGTTTATTTCTATAAATCTTAAAAAATTTGAAAATAAAATTAAGCAAGGTTATTCAAAGGCAAAATTTTCTAATATGGCAAATTTTTATAATTCTCTGACGATTGCCAAAAAAGAAGAGGCCGATATAATTTATTTTGTTGAGGATGACTATATTCATTCTACTAATGCGCTTACTGAGATGATTCTTGCTTATGAAAAGTTCAATACAATTTTCTCCAAAGATTTAGTTTTGCTGCCTTCAGATTATCCCTACCTTTATACAAAAGACGAAAATACAAAGATTTATTTAGGTGAGAAAAATCATTGGCGACTGGTATCTGAAAGTTTAGTAACTTTCATGACAAGCAGAAAATTAATTTTAAAATATTACGATACTTTAGAAAAAATGGGTATTGAGTGGACTGATCCTTGGGAAGAACCTTTGCACAAAATTTATACCTCAAATCCATGCTTATCTCCTATACCCTCCTTAGCTATCCATTGTGCGAACATTAACTCAATTTTTGGAATTTCTCCTTTGGTTGACGCAAAAAAATTATGGGAAAATAGTGAAGATTAAAGAAAATAAAAAAGCTCCATCTTTTAAATTACCTAGTACAAGTAAAATTAATTTTGACTTAAAAAATATTAAAGGTAAATTATTAATTTATTTTTATCCTAAAGATGATACCCCGGGATGCACTATTGAAACTAAAGATTTTTCAAAACTTTATAAAAAGTTTAAGAAAATAAAGTGTGAGTTAGTTGGAATTTCAAAAGACTCCTTAGAAAGTCACGAAAAATTTAAAAAAAAATATAAAGTTCCTTTTGAATTACTTTCAGATATTGACATTAAAATACAAAAAAAATATAGAATTTGGGGAACAAAATCTTTTATGGGAAAGAAATTTCTTGGGACAATAAGATCAACTATTTTTATAGATAAAGGCAAAATTAAAAAAATTTGGTCAAATGTCAGAGTTAAAGATCACGCCCAAGAAGTTTACGAATTTGTAAAATCTTATAAGTAAAAGGCCCGAACAATCGGGCCTTTATTTTAATTTTTATTATTAGTCTCTTATTGAATAAGCTATTACGCCTACTTCTGCCTTATCTGTACCTTGTTTTTCAGCAGCTCTACTTATTCTAAGTCCGACTGTTGATTTTAAGGTGCTGAAAGTAATCCAAGACAACACGAAGCTAAAAACACATACTGAAATAACACCAATTAATTGAGTGCCAAATGATGTGTCTGCGTTTGTAAATGGGACAACTAATGTTCCAAAAATTCCAGCAAACATATGTACTGGAATTGCTCCAACTACATCGTCTAATCCAAAATTTTCTAACAACTTAGTTCCGTAATACATAATTACTGCTCCAATTGATCCAATTATCATTGCAGTGATAGGTCCTGGCGTTAAAGGCTCAGCTGTAATTGCAACAAGACCTGCTAAAGCACCGTTTAACATCATGACAATATCAGTTTTTCCACCGATCAATCTTGTTAACGCAGCACCTGTTACTGTTCCAGCTGCACCAGCTAAATGTGTGTTAACAGCGATTTTTGAAATAGCGTTTACATCATCAAATGTACCCATTGCTAATTGGCTAAAACCATTGAATCCAAACCATCCAAACCAAAGTAAGAAAGTCCCTAGAGTTACTAACGGAATACTTGAGGCTGCAAAAGGCTGCATAGATTTTTTTTCACCTCTGCTTCCAAATCTTCCCTCTCTTGCGCCTAAAACTATTATTCCGGCTAAGGCTGCTGCTCCACCACAAGCGTGGACAAGTGTCGATCCAGCAAAATCAGAAAACCCAGATGTTGCTAACCAACCGCCGCCCCATTGCCATCCCATAGATATTGGATAAATCACTCCAGCCATAATTGCAGCAAAAATGAAGAAAGGCCAAATCTTGATCCTCTCTGCCACAGCTCCGGATACGATTGAAGCGGTTGCGCAAACAAACATAGTTTGAAAAAACCAGTCTGAATATCCTGAATAACCTGTTTCAGCATCTGTGGTATCAGTCCAAATTGAAAATGAACCCATGAAGCCCCCTTCTGGCACTCCGTAAGCTAAATTGTAACCCACCAAAAAAAATATCAGTGAACAAATAGCAAATTTACCTATATTTTTAGCGGCAATTGTCGAGACACTCTTAGTGGTAACTAAACCACTCTCTAGCATACAAAAACCAGCCGCCATGAAGGCAACTAGTACTCCACCAATATAGAAACCTAATGAGTTAAAAATATATTGTCCCTCTTGAGACATTGTAGTTTGAGCAAAACTATTAACATTATAAAATAGTGCAAAAATACAACCTAAAAAAATGAAAGTTAATTTTTTCATTGTCCCCCCCCCTTTTGTTGCCAATGAAATATCAAAATAATGAAGTTTTAATTATGTTTTAAATGCATACTAGTCATGCGTAAAATAAATAAGGCCTGGTGCGGGGGGGCGCAACCAGGCCTTATAATTTATCCCAACTAACGAGGGAGGGAATTATTTATTAATCTCTGATACCGTAAGCTATCACTCCGATTTCAGCTTTATCTGTTCCAAGTTTTTCAGCTTCTTTACTGATTCTTAGACCGATCGTAGCTTTCATAATTTGGAACACTATTAGTGATACGACAAATACGAATACTACTACTGAAATTGTTCCTAAGAACTGAGCTCCAAATGAAGTATCTCCATTTGTTAATGGAACTGCTAAAGTACCCCAAACACCTGCAACTAAGTGTGCTGGTATCGCCCCAACTACATCATCTATTTTTAACTTAAATAAAAGTTGAGTTGAGAAGTACATTACTAATCCACCAATTGCTCCGATAAATATCGCAGCTAATGGAGTAGGTGCTAATGGTTCCGCTGTGATTGCTACTAATCCTGCAATCGCACCGTTTAACATCATTACAACATCTGTTTTTCCACCAATTAATCTTGAAACTACTGCAGCAGTTAAAACACCACCACCGGCAGCTAAGTTTGTATTGATATAAATTGTAGCTACTGAAGAAACATCTTCTAATGTTCCTGCAGCTAATTGTGAACCACCATTAAAACCGAACCAACCTAACCAAAGTATAAATACTCCCAAGGTTGCTAAAGGTATTGATGATGCAGCAAACGGTGGCATAGCTTTTGTTCCACCACTTGAGCTAAATCTTCCAGTTCTTGCTCCAAGTACAATTGCACCTGCTAAAGCGGCAGAACCACCTGCAGCATGTACTAATGTTGAACCAGCAAAGTCTGAGAAACCAGCGGCTGATAACCATCCGCCACCCCACTGCCAACCCATTTGAATTGGATAGATAATCCCAGTTAAAATTGCAGCAAATAAGAAGAACGGCCAAATTTTAATTCTTTCAGCTAAAGTTCCAGATACAATTGACATTGTCGTTGCACAGAATACCATCTGGAAAAACCAGTCTGATCCGTCTGAATAACCTGTATCTACTGATGAAGCATCACTCCATGGAGTGAATGTTCCAATGTATCCACCTTCTGGAATACCGTATGCTAAATTGTAACCAACCAACCAGAACATTACTCCAGCGATTGAATATAGTCCTATATTTTTTGCACAGATTGCAGATACAGATTTAGATGTAACTAATCCCGACTCTAACATTGCAAAACCTGCGGCCATCCACATGACCAAGAAACCTGACATCAAAAATAATATAGTATTGAATATGTATTGTACTTCCGCAGATACTGTAGTTTCGGCGTAACCTAAACCAGCAAAACCAAAGTAAATGGCTGCACCTGCAAAAAAGTAACCAATGTATTTTTTCATAATTATTTCTCCCTGTTTGAATAAAGAGATTCTATACTGTGATAATTCAAAGAATTGAATTGATATGACTTGGAATTAGCTATGCCGAAAATGCAATGATAAGAGGGTATTTTTAGTATGTTTAAATTTAATAGCTCTCGCTAAAAACGAGAGCTATTAAAATAAAGTTTACTTATTAAACATTTCTTTTAAGCTTTTAGCTGGTAAAAACTTAACTTTTTGAGATGCAGATATTTGAATAGACTCACCAGTTCTTGGGTTTCTGCCCACTCTAGCTTTTCTTTTGGCCACTTTATAAGTACCAAAACCTGCTATTTTGACAGTATCGTCATTTTTCAAAGCATCCAGTATTATAGTCGTTATCGAGTCAAAAGTTCTCTCAGCATCAGCTTTACTTTGACCCAAAGTTGACGATATTTTTGCTACTAGTTGTTTTTTGTTCATTTATGCCCCTTTTTTAGTTACTTTCTAATCTGCAAAAAAATCCAATAAAATCAACATTTTTTTAGTGTTTCACGTAAATGTTAACACTATATATTGTATGTAAAATAAACGTTGATTTTATTAACTTTTTTGACCAAAAAAAACGGCTTAAAATAAGCCTAAATCCTTGAGATCATTAAATGTAGTAAAAAACATTAGAGAAAGTAACAAAAACAACCCGATTCGAAAGAGTCCCTCTTGTGTTTTTTGAGTAAGGGGTCTTCCTAATATTTTTTCAAAAGCATAAAACATTAGATGTCCGCCATCCAACATGGGTATTGGAAATAGATTTATAAATCCTAAACTAATAGAGATATAGGCCATGATGCTTAAAAAAGCTATAAAACCTAATTTAGCAACTTGTCCAGAAATCTTAGCAATCTTAATTGGTCCTCCTAATTGAGAAGTATCTCCAGTACCTTTGAACATAGAAATCACAAATTCCCAGGAAGCACGAATTACAAACCATGTTTCTTTTACAGCATAAAATATAGCTGTTGCTGGCCCTAGCCTTTGCCTTTCAATTTCATTATTTAAAGGGGCGACTTTAATACCTATTATTTTCTTATTGATTTTATTTCCTAGTGAGTCCTCTCCTTTTATAAATTTTGGATTAACATTAAAATCCAGTTCGTTATCATTTCTCAGTATCTTAATTTTTATCGTCTTAGATGAGGAAGAGTTTATAAAAGCTGATACTTCCATAATGCTGTTGACTTCGTTATTATTAATTGACTTAATTACATCTCCAGATTTAATACCTGCAACAAATGCTGGACTTTCAGGCTGAACTTCTTGAATTTGAGCTGGAGTAAAATCTTTACCCGCAACCATATAAATAAATGCGAATATTACTATAGCTAATAGAAAATTTGCAAAAGGTCCTGCTGCCACAATTAAAGATCTCTGATAAAGGGGTTTAACCACGAAAAGCTTTTTTCTATCCTCTTCATTGTATTTTTTTAAAAGCTCTTCTTGCTCTGCTTGACTAAAAACATTTCTATCTCCAAAAAATTTTACGTATCCACCTAGAGGTATCGCACAAAATTTCCACCTAGTTCCAGATTTATCGTTAAAACCAAATAGCTCTTTGCCAAACCCTATAGAAAAATCGGTAACTCCAACACCATACTTTTTTGCAAAATAATAATGTCCGTATTCGTGAATAAAAACTACAACTGTAAGTAGTATTACAAAAGGTATAATAAATGATATTAGAATTTCCATTCGTTTACTTTTGAAAATATAAAGTTTCTAAATGCCATTAATCTTGCATTATTTTTTAGGGATGCTGGATAAACGAAATGCGTTTCAGTTGGCTTACCAGATTCACTCGGTAAAACTTTAGTTATATTATTTACATTATGAGCTATATAATCAGGAATAGCAGCGAGACCGACTCCGCTTTGCACAGCTAATAATAATCCATATACACTATTTACTTTCATAATAGATTTTCTTTTTTTTCCTTCTTTGGTTCCGTGTTTTAACACCCAATCAGGATTATAAACAGGTGATGGAGCCCCTCTGCCGTAAGTTATAAATTTATGTTTATCTAAATCTTTTAAAGACTTTGGATAACCATTTTTTTCTAGGTATTCGTTTGAACCATAAATATGATAATTGAAATCAACAAACTTTTTTTGAATTAAATTGAGTTGTTTTGGTCTTCTCATTCGAATTGCTACATCAGCTTGACGTGTGCTCAGATCAAGTTCTTTATCATCAAATATTAATTCTATTTCTATATCCGGATGTAAATCCATAAATTCTTTTATTCTGGGCGTAAGCCAAGTTGTACCAAAACTTACAACTGTGGTTACAGTTAGCTTTCCATTTAGTTTGTCTTTATGCCCACTTAAGTTAGACTCAACGTCTTTTAATTTTGATATAACTTCATGAGCAGACTTAAATAAATACTCACCATTTTCTGTTAAAACTAAGCCTCTTGCATGTCTTTCAAATAGTTGAACTTTTAAATCAGTCTCTAAAGCCTGTATTTGGCGGCTTATTGCTGATTGGCTTAAATTAAGAATAGTAGATGCTTTGGTAAAACTTGTTGCTTCTGCAACAGTGTGAAAAATTTTAAGTTTATCCCAGTCCATGATTATTTTTTATAGTTTATTTATTTGGATTTACTATAGCTCTTCCAAAAAATTCTCCTTTTAAAATTTTAGGATAAGTTTCTAAAAGCTCAGTAAAAGAAAGCTCTTTTGTAAAAGATTGCACTTTTGAAAAGTCGACTAGTTTAGCTGCTTCACTCCAAACAAATTCTCTTCTTCTAAGAGATGAGCCTGAAGAGTCTATGCCCCAAAGTTTTACACCTCTTATTATAAAAGGCATGACAGTTGTATTGATTTTATTACCACCAGCGTTTCCACAAGCTGCAACTATTCCTCCAGGTTTTGTTTGAGCAAAAATTTTAGTTAATGCGGAGCCACCAACAGTATCAACTACGCCGTCCCATAATCCTTTTTCAAGTAATTTACTTTCGCCTTCAAATTCTTTTCTCTCTATAATATTTTTTGCACCTAAGTCTTTGAGATAATCATTTTTATCTTTTTTTCCTGTAACTGCATGAACATCATAACCCATTTTTGATAAAATCATCACCGCAATACTCCCTACTCCGCCTGTTGCGCCTGTAACTAAAACATCTTTTACCTTTTCACCTAATAATAATTCTTCTTTTGCTTTTACGGCAAAACTACATAGCAAAGCTGTAAATCCAGCCGTACCTAGCATCATCGCTTTATGGCTGTTTAAATCTTTTGGTATCTTAACTAAAAATTTTGAATCAACTTTTGCATATTGTGCAAAGCCTCCAAAAAAAGCCTCTCCAACCCTAAAACCTGTAAGGATCACTTTATCATCTTTTACAAATTTACTGTCTTCACTTTCAACGACTGTACCTGAAAAATCTATTCCTGGAACAAAAGGAAATTTTCTTACTATTCGTCCGCCATCATTTAAAATCATCGCGTCTTTGAAATTTAAACTTGAATAATCAACTTTTACTAAAACGTTTCCGTCCTTTAGATGAGTAGTGTCAATTTCTTTAATATCTCTTGAGAATTTATCGTTTTGATTATCTATAATAATCGCTTTAAATTTTTCTGACATTTAATGTCCGATATATTTTAAATATCTATTTTGAATACTTAAATCCTCTTTAAATGAACCCAGAAAATAATTTGTAACAGTAGTTGCTCTTTCTTTTTTAATTCCTCGCATAGTCATACATTGATGTGCAGCATCAATGGTAACAGCAACACCCCTTGCATCTAAAGCGCTCATTAAAGTTTTTGCAATTTGCATTGTAAGTCTTTCTTGTGTTTGTAATCTTTTAGAAAAAATTTCTACTGTTCTAGCTAATTTACTAAGACCAACAACTTTTTTGTTTGGAATATATGATACGTGGGCTACCCCGATAATTGGTGCCATATGATGTTCACAGTGACTCTCTAAAGTAATATTCTTTTCTATCACCATGTCATCGTAACCTTCTACATCTCCAAAAGTTTTAGATAAATCTGACTCTGCGTTTTGGCTATAACCTTTAAAGTATTCTTTAAATGCTTTTACAACTCTTTTTGGAGTTTCTATTAACCCCTCTCTAGTTGGATCTTCTCCAATCCACGTAAGAATTTTTTTTATTGCTTCCTCTGCCTCTTTGTCGCTAACTTGAGACTTGCTTACAGACTCTTTATTGATATCTTTGACTAACTTCATATAGTGATGTTTTTATAGGACATAATTAATTATTGCAAATTGCTATTTTGTCTATTTTTCACTAATTTACAGAGATGTTCAAAAAAAGAGAAAACATTTTTGAGGTAGAGGAGGGAAAATTTCTTTCACCAAAATTTGATGATAATGGCCTTATACCTGTTACGACTACAGATAGCAGTTCTGGAGATCTGTTAATGCATGGTTACATGAACATAGATGCTTTAAAAAAAACAATTGAAACTAAAGAAGCTCACTATTGGAGTAGATCAAAAAAATCTTTGTGGCACAAAGGTAAAACTAGTGGATTTGTTCAGAAAGTAATGGATTTAAGAATTGATGATGATCAAGACGCATTATGGATGTCGGTAGATATTGGTAACGGCGCAAGCTGTCACGTTGGATATAAATCTTGTTTTTACCGATCAATACCTTTGGGTCCCATAAAGAATTCAGAAGAAATAGAATTAGAATTTAAAGAGAAAGAAAAAAAATTCGATCCAGAAGAAATTTATAAAGGTCAACCAAACCCCACGAAGCTATAATGAAAGTTATAAGCCCGTTCGGCCCGAAAATCGCTAAATTAAAACTATCAAATAATTTAATTAAAAATTTAAATAAAGAAGTAGATAGAATTATTTCTAAAAAAAATTTAATAAAAAAATTTGATTATTCAAATAAGTTAGTTGGTCAAGTAAAGCAAGAGTTTCAAATTTCAAAAAGTTTCATCAAAAAGAATATAGAAAAAAAAATATATAACGAAGTTAATAAATATATTTTTAAAAGTTTAGGAAAAAAAATTTCAATGATAAAAATTAAAAATTTTTGGGTTGTTCGTCAATTCAATAATGAATATAATCCAATTCATTTTCATGATGGTCATATTTCTGGGGTCGGCTATTTAAAAATTCCTAAATTTATTTTAAAAAATAGAAAAAAAACTAATATCGATGGATCAATTGACTTTGTGAATGGAAATAAGATGCTTTTAAGTGAAAGTATTTATAATCATCAACCAAAAGTAGGAGATATGATACTCTTTCCGCATTATTTAATGCATACTGCTTATCCTTTTAAATCAAAAGGAGAAAGAAGATCTTTTTCTTTTAATCTGGAAATTGATAAAAAAATTGCTAACGTATTTACTAGATGAGTGATCAATCACAAAAAAATGTTTTTGGAGAACCGCTAGAATCATGCTCAAATGATCCCCTTACTGGTTGGTTAAGAGATGGTTGTTGTAATACCGATAAGAATGATCGAGGTGTCCACACCGTTTGTGCAAAAGTTACTGACAAATTTTTAATTTGGTCAAAAAAAGTCGGTAATGATCTTATTACTCCTCACCCTGAGTTTGGTTTTCCTGGGTTAAAAGATGGAGATAGTTGGTGCGTGTGTGCTACTTGGTACGCACGAGCAATTGAGGAAGATGCTGCTTGCTCTATTTATCTAAAGAAAACTAATATTAAAACTTTGGAGCTAATTCCAATTGAGAAATTAAAAAAATTTGCTGTAGATTTATCTTAGTAAATTTTCGTTCCTCGAGTTTTTATGATTAACTCAAGTTCTTGGAACTCGTCACAATTGCAAGATTTTAAAACTTCTAATCTTTCGTTTGCTTTATCAATTCTGTCAGTCTGAACGTAAAGTTCTCCTAGGTATTCATTTATACCGTTATGTTTTGGATCGAGACTTAAGCCTTTTAGATAGTAATCTTCTGCATCAGTGAAGTTCCCTGATTTTCTAGAGGTAAAACCTAGATAATTAAGTATGTCTGGATTTTTTGTGTCTTCTTTATAAGCTTTTTCAAATTTCTTAAAAGCTTGAGAATATAATTTTTTTGCTTTATCTGCTTTGTCCTTTTTTTCCAATTTACCAGCTCTTTTAACTAGTTTAACTCCTTCATCGTACATTGAAGCTTCTGAACTTCCACCACCATCGCCTCCAGCCGCAAAAGCATTTAAATTCAAAAAGGTACTTATAAGTAAAACTAATATTTTTTTCATGATTTTAATCTAATTTATTTTTGAATAATTGTTATGCGACAGATGATCTTCCGCCATCAACACCTATTATTTGCCCAGTTATCCAAGAACTTTCGTTACTCAATAAAAATTTAGCCATTGAAGATGAGTCGCTTCCATCTCCAATCCTTTTAAGAGGATGCATTTTAGCTATTCCTTCAGCAATTTTTTCATTTTTTAACAAAAATTCAGAAATTTTTGAATTAGTTAAACTTGGGGCAATGCAATTAACTCTGATATTTGGAGCAAATTCAGCAGCTAACGAAACTGTTAAACCTTCAACCGCACCTTTAGCTGATGCAACAATAGCATGATTTGGAAATCCTTGTTTTATTGCAACTGTAGAAAATAATACAACTGACCCTTTATTTTTTTTTAGATTGTCTGCTAAGGCTTTAATTGCTTCTGTCGCAGAAATTAAATTTAAATTAAATGACTGCATGAAGTCACTTCTCTTTGTTAGCTTAAGAGGTTTTAAATCTATCGAACCCACACAGAATGCTAATCCATTAATTGGGGTTTCTTCTAAGTCACTTAAAATTTTATCTGAAAAATTTTCCTCAAGAACGTCACAAGTTGTGTAAGAAGAATTTAATTCATTAGCTAAGCTTGAGATACTGGCTTCGTCCCTTCCAACAAGATGGACTTGATCTCCACTTTCAATTAATTTCTTTGCCAAAGAAGAACCTATTGACCCTGTGGCACCTAAAATAACTTTTTTCATAACTATAAATAACATCATTATTGACTAATTAAATGCAAATAATGACGCGTGTAATAACACTTTAAAATGTGTAGTTTAATAATATGAAGCTTTTTTTGATACTAGGTAATCAACTATTTAGCCCCAAATATCTTTCTGATTTCAAAGACCACATTTTTTTTATGGCTGAAGACTACGGTCTATGTACTTTTGAAAAACATCATAAGCTCAAGATATTATTATTTTTATCTTCAATGAGATCTTTCAAAGATGAACTAAAATCAAAAAATTTCAATGTTGTTTATAAAGATGTAAATAAAGATTTTAAATTATCTTATGAAAAAAAGTTAGAAAAAATTATTAAAGAAAAAAAAATAAAGGAAATTTCTTTTTTTGAAATTGAGGATAAATTTTTTGAAAAGAGAGTATTAAGCTTAGCAAAAAACAATTCTCTGAAAGTAAATCAAGTTAAATCTCCAATGTTTTTAATGGAAAGAAATGAATTTAAAAATTATCTTTCTAAAAACAAGCGACCTTTCATGGCTAATTTCTACAAAATTGTGAGAACTAAGATGAATTTATTAATGAATAAAAATGGAACGCCAAAAGGGAATAAGTGGAGTTTTGACGAAGAAAATAGAAAAAAATTACCTAAAGTAATAAAGATTCCTGAAATTTCTAAAGTGAAAGAAACTAAAGACACAGTAACTTTAAAAAAATTTATTAGTTCAAATTTTAAAGATCATCCAGGTAATACTGAAAAATTTTGGTTTCCAACTACAAGACAAGACGCAAATAAATGGCTTGATCAATTTTTAAAAGAGAGAATAAAACTTTTTGGAGACTACGAAGACGCAGTTACAGATAAGTCCAATACTGTATTTCATAGCGCCTTAAGTCCTCTTATTAATCTGGGTTTAATTACTCCAGAGGAAATAATAGAAAAATTAAGAAAGATAGATAATAAAGTGCCTATGAACTCTTTAGAAGGTTACATCAGACAGATAATTGGTTGGAGAGAGTTTATGAGAGGTATTTATCAAAACTATGATCAACGTTTAGATAAAACTAACTTTTTTAATCATAAAAGAAAAATGAAAAAATCTTGGTACGATGGAAACACGGGTCTTGATCCATTAGATCATGCAATTAATAATGCTAAAAATTATGGTTGGTCACATCATATAGAGAGGTTAATGATATTAGCAAATATTATGAACTTGTGTGAGATTAATCCAAAACAAGTTTATAAATGGTTCATGGAAATGTTTGTCGACTCCTCTGATTGGGTTATGGCTCCAAATGTTTATGGAATGGGGCTTCACAGTGATGGCGGAATTTTTGCTACAAAACCATATATATGTGGTTCAAGTTATTTTCTTAAAATGATGCACTTTAAAAAGGGTCCTTGGTGTGATGTGATGGATGGATTATATTGGAAATTTATAGACAGACATAAAAAATTCTTTTTAAAAAATCCACGTCTTGCAATGATGGTAAGAGTTTCTGAAAAAATGAATAAAGAGAGAAAAACAAGGATTTTCAAAGCAGCAAATAATTTTATAAAAGAAAATACTAATGGTTAAAGTTTTTTTTAATAATTCATGTAATATCTGTAGAGCTGAAATTAATCATTATAAAAAACACAGTGAGGGTAACGTTGAATGGGTAGATGTTACAGATAATCAAGAAGCTCAAAAAATTACCTCAAAATCATATAAAGAACTTTTACGAAGAATGCATGTAATACAAGATGGAAAATTGATCCATGGTGCCGAAGTATTTTTAATAATATGGAAAAATATACCTAAGTATAATTTTTTATACAAAATATTTAAAATTAAGCCTCTGTTTTTTTTGTTAAATATTTTTTATGAGATAGCGGCTTATTTTTTATTTTTAAAAAACAAACATCTTCTTAAGTGATTAAAAAATCTAATCTCCCTAAGAAAAACTGCCCAGTTTGTAATAGAACTTTCTCTTGGAGAAAAAAATGGAGATTGAATTGGTCGATGGTTAAATACTGCTCTAAAAAGTGCTCAAAATTGAGTAAATAAACTGAACTAAAAACAACACAAATTAGATATGCAAAAAATAACGTAATAGTAATTTAGAAAATTAGTATTCTAAAGTGATGAGTAATTACGAACAGTTTAGAACTATTATGAAGGACGCTGGGTTTGCCCTATCCAATAAACCAGTGACTAAAAAAATTTTAGAAAATGCCATTAATTTCTCAAAATGCGATAAAAAAACTGTTTTAGCAAAACAACATGGAATTTCAAAAAAAATTTATTTTCTGTTAAATGGAAGCGTAAAATTTAATAAATATTTTGAAAAAAATTCTCTTACATTTGCTACGATAAATAAGAAAAATTCCCCATTGGGTATTTCTGGTTTAAATCCTCCAGGTAGATTTATGGCCGAAATAATGATCGATGCAAATAGTGAATATTATTCATTTGATTTGAATTATCTAGATGAAATTGAAAGTGTTGATCCAGGCTTTGTAGCAACTTTTTTATCTTATATTTTATTCTTTTCGACAAATCTTTTATGGTCAACCAGAAATCTTGATGGCGCTTATAAACAAAATAATTATCAAATTTCTAAAGGATCAAATTCTGGTATTAAAGAGAGTAATTATGAAAAAATTAAGGACACAATATTTTTCTCTTCTATACTTGAGGAAGATGTAAAAAAATTACTGAATTTAGGTGAGATAAAATTATATTCAACAGATGAATTCATAGCACTAGAAGGCAATGACAGTAGTGGATTAAATATATTGCTTTCCGGGAAAGTTGAAGGATCGTTTAATAGTAAAATTGATAACTCAATTAAGAAAAAATATAGATCGATAGCAAGACCAGGAGTTGCTCTTTCATTGTCTTGCGGTAAAAGATTTATTAAATTTCCATATTCAATTCAAGTAACTAGAGACACAAGAGTTTTACATTTATCAAACGATGCGATTACTAACCTAATAAAAGATAGTCCTGTTCTAGCTATAAAACTTCTTAAAAGACAAATTTGGCAATTAGGAAGATACCAACAAAGCGCTACAGGACTAGCAAGATACGCTGCTAAAAACGAAATAGAACTTTTAAAATTTTTAATTCAAGATAATTTTTCCAAACTTCCTGTAAATTCAAAAATATATAGTGTGCCTCATTTATTAGAAAATCGTTACTCTCATGAGCTAGCTTTTGATATTATTTATAATTTGATGGTAACGGGTAATGAGATTGAAAAGTCTATTGCAAATTTGATGTCGGATGCCCTTAAGAGTTTTGAAAAACAACAAAGATTTTTTAAAGAGTTAAATATAATTTATAATCGAGTAGAACAATTCAAAAAAGTTAAGAGTAAAGCCTCTTTAGATAAATTAACGCTTTCTAATTTCATTAAAGCGTTTGATCATGTACCTTACGTTATAAAGGGATTAGAAAATCTTCCAGAAAAAGCAAACCATATTTTTTTTTATAATCATTTAGCTGCTAATGATGAGAATAAGCTGGCTAACGGACATGCCTTTTCAATAGATAGTCATTTTGTTAGTGCAAAAATTTTATATCCAAAATATGGAGATGGGGGAAAAAGAATAGTTCGTGCAAGTAGAAATACTGAATATTGGAGGCATAATTTTTATGAAAATTTGGATTATATATTTGTTCATACAAAAGAGTCAGATTTGTTAAATGAGAGTGATGATGAAAAAAAAGACAGAAAAAATAAATTCTTTAATGATGCGCAAGATATAATTAATGCGGGTCAGCCACTGGTAATTGCTCCAGAAGGTACCTCAGAAACAGAGGATAATTTTACTGATACTTCTCCTGGTCCTTTTAAACCTGGTGCATTTACTTTAGCTGGTCAGTTAAAACCTGAACCTTATTTAGTTCCTATTGCTTTAGCTAATTTCGATAAACCAGTATCCTCAACTGTTTACTCAGCAGTGATAAAACAACCAATTAAGATTTCAAATTTCGTAAAAGACACGACTAATATAAATGAAATAAAATCATTTTTAATGGAATATAGAAAAACTTTTAAAGGTTATGTTGAGGAAGCAAATGAATTATCAAATAAAGTGAAACTTGATACACATGATTTAACTAATTTAAATACTAATTATAATCTTGTGAGTCCAATTGAGGAAGAATTTGAATTAGATGTAAGAGAACTTGAATTAAACTCTATCAACCAATCTGTTAATCAGAAAGAAATAATATTATTTGGTAGCTCTACTTTTCGCATGTGGGAAAACTATGAACAAGATCTTGGTGGAAAAAATATTTTAAATCTTGCATTCGGAGGTTCTACTTTATCCTCATGTAGAACTTATTTTGAAAGAATTTTTTCAAACTATAATCCCAAGATACTTTTCTTTTACGGAGGAGATAACGATATAGGAAGAGGTTTAAATTCCGATCAAATTAATCAAGAATTTTTATTATTTGCAACGCAAGCTGCGGAAAAATTGAAAAACACTAAGTGCTTTTTTATTTCAATTAAACCAAGTCCTTTTAGGAAAAAATTTCTAACGGAGATTACAAATACAAATGATAAAATAAAAAGTACTATTAGCACTTTAGAAAAATGGAGTTTTATTGATATTTGTAATCCAATGTTAAAAGCAGGATATGATAAATTTTACGATCAAGATCAATTACATATGAACGATTTAGGATACAGTTTGTTAAGTAAGTCTTTAAGGGACGAAATAGCTAAAACTAAATAATCAATTTATTTTAAATTTCGATAAAATATTTGGAATATTATTTTTAAAATTAAAATATCCTTTATTTGAAAACTGCCAGGAAAATTTATCTTCTTCATTCAAAATAAAGCTTAATTTTAAATTAAGTTTTTTTCTAAGACTATTTAAATAGGAATAATTTTCACCAATACTGGGGTGAATAACATCAAAAGATATTGTTTCTTTAGCTGAGGATTGTAATTCTGTCTCATTAATTACTTTAATTTGATCAAGCCTTTTTTTTTGATCATTAATTATTTGTGTTTTGAAATCTAAGACTTTTTTCTCAAGTTTGATCTTTCTAACTTCATTAGTAAGTAAAATTAAATAAATATTTTTATAGTTTTTAAGTTTATGATTTTCTAAATTTAATTCGTTTTCAAAAACAAGTAAATTTTCATTGGCGTTATCATCATAATCTAAATTTATTGGGCTTAATTTGTACTCTCTTTTATCTGTTAGCGGCAAAGCATTTTCATTTAATTTTACATTTTGATACTTGTTATTTGTAAATTTACTAATGTTCCAGGCTTGAGCTACATAATGCTTGCCCTTAGTTTGTAGTCCAGCAACCCATCTCCAGCTTAAAGTATTTGAAGCGGCATCACCATCAAATAAATGTTTCAAGAAAAACTCTGCACCTTTTTGCCAGGGTAAGTTTAAGGTAAATATCCAAATACTCGCAAACCACATCCTAGTATGATTATGTAAATAATTATTTTCTTTAAGTTCATTTACCCAATCATTGAAACATTTAATTTGAGTTTCACCATTAATAGCCTTTTTATAATTATCATCTTCCTTAAGTGCTTTTAAATCTTCAGTAAAATCTGACCATACTTGAGGTCTAAGTTCTAACCAGCCTTTCCAGTAAACTCTCCAAAAAATTTCTTGAATGTATTTTTCAACTTTTTGATAAGGAAATTTTGCTAATACAATTTTAGCAACCTCATATTCGGTTATTAATCTATGACTAATGTAAGGAGATAAACAAGATACATTTGATTTATCATCAGGACCCAAATCAAAATTTCTTTTAAAGTTATAATTAGGTAATTCAGCATTGATAAAATTATCAAGCTTTTTTAAAGCTCCATCTCTTGATATTTCGACTTGCATTAATCTTCGTCATCCCTCCAGCCATCAACGAAAAGTTTCCAGCATGCATAAGAAACGCAGATAATCCCAACGCAAAAACCTAAAAGAACTCCATTATCTTTTCCTAAATAAATTGTACCGTAGTGGGCACTTAAAATAGGCGGCACAACTAATATTGAACCAATAATTAAATATCTAATTACAAAAGGTGGGCGTTTCAAATTGAATTTCCTTGATCAAATGGCATTGAAACTGCAGTTGTAAACCAACAATTAGTACAATTTTTTTCATTACCTTTGCTTAAGTGCCATTCATAAAAAAATTGTTGTTTATCTTCGCTTAAAACTTTTACCCCATAAACATATTTACTTTCTGTATTCATAATCAAATCAATTTTATGTGAATAATGATTTAAAAGTATTCTGTAATGAACATCATAAAGCATAATTCGAAATCTTGGATATGGTCCAGTCATTTTTTTATTATCTGGGTGAGCAAATAACCAAGTCTGCATTATTCCATTGTCGTTATCATCATTATTTTTAAGAGCATCTAATTGTATTTTTATTACATCAAATGCAGACAGGTTTTCAGTAGGTTTGATGGTATCTGCTTTAGCAGATCCAATTAAAAAAACAAAAAAAATTGACAAAAATATTTTTTTTAATTCCATATTCTTTTTAAGACCTCTTCTCTTTTACACCCTTTTTTGTACATTAAATATCGAATAAAATTTTTTTCATAATAATCTTGGTGATAATCTTCAGCTGGGTAAAATTTCTCAAATTCCCAAACTAAAGTAACTATTTTATTGTTAAATGTTTTTTCTAAATTGCTAAAAGATTTATTAATAAATTCTTTTTCTAGCTTATTCTGAAAAAAAATTACTGATCTGTAGCTTTTCCCCTTGTCGCAAAATTGCCCTTCAGCATCGAATGGATCAATATTTCTCCAGTAAACATTTAAAAGTTTCTCATAACTTACAATTTCAGGGTCATATGTTATTTCTATAGCTTCTACGTGGCCAGTGTCTTTATAAATAACATCTTGATAGGTTGGATTTTTTAAATGGCCTCCTGAATATCCAGATATAGAGGATACAACTCCATCAACTGAGTCGAACGACTCTTCCATGCACCAGAAACACCCTCCAGCAAAATAAGCTTTTTTATTTTCAACGGCACCAAGATTAAGGTTAATTAAAAATATAGTGACAAAAAGTAAAATTTTTTTCATCGATTAAAATGATATATTAATATTAATGGAAAACGACGGATTTATTGTCATAGAGGGAATACACAAAAATCCTAATAATATCGACACTTTAGATCATAAAACAAAAACTGTTCATGGTCCTTTTGATAAAAAAAAAGCAGAAGAAGTTGCTAGAGGCCTAATACAAAAAAATATAGATAATTTTTATCATAGAGCTTGGGTAGTTAATAAAATTAGTGAAATTAATAATATTTGTGAGGAGTGTAAAAAAGAAGACACTAGTGTTAAGCAAAATTTAATCATGCATAGTTACAAAATTTGTAACAGTTGCAACCTATCAAAAACAATTTTTCCTATTTAAATCCCTTTAAATAAAACAATTACTAAGAACAAGAAGAAAGCTTGAAACAGCCAAGAAACTACGACAACACCAAAAGCTTTCCAAAGACTTTCGTAGTCTAGAGCCGCTTTAACAGCTACAACCATACATGCCAGCATCCAAAAAGCTGAGCCAATAAAAGTTACAGTCATTAATTCTGGAGTAACACCAAAAACTCGAATGAGACCTGGAGCGCTAGAAAAGCCAATTGTTCTCAGGAGCTCGCCATGATTACTCTTGGTTTTAGGATCTCTAAAAAGTTTTACCCCAACAAAATAGATCACATAAGCCCAAACATACCAACTTAACAAAGATAGAGCTGGGGCAACTAAAAAATTAGAGGCTCCTAAGTGAATGGACCCAACACCGGCTGCCAAACTTGAAAGAACTACTACTGCACCTGCTTGGAAAGTAGCTTTCTTATCTTTTTCTACTTCTTCAAAAAGTTCAATATCAATTTTAATTGCTCTAAAAATTCTATTTAAAAATACATTAATCATTTTTTTGTAAAAGGTTTTAATAGCTTCAATATTTTATTGTGCAGAGTCTTGTTAGATGTCGCTAAAATATTTCCTCCATTTTCTGCTGGCTCATTTTTCCAGTTTGTTACAATTGCTCCAGCATTTTTAATAATCGGTATTAAAGGTAGTATATCATAAGGTTTTAAATTTGCTTCAATTACAGCATCAACTTTTCCTTCGGCTAATAAACAATAATTTAAAGCATCAAACCCCGCGAGTCTAAAAGACCAACCAAATTTCTTAATGACTTTTCTTTGTTTTTCGTAGCTAAGTGTGCCATGAAAATTTCCAATAATCTTTATTGTTTTTAAATTATTGTTATTTGAAGATTTTAAAACGTTTTTTTTATTACTGTTAAATAGATATGATTTTTTTTTATCGTTAATATAAAATTTACTTAATTCTGGAAAATTAGCTAAACCAATTAAAGATTTTTCCTCGAAGGATAAACTTATTAGATTTGACCATGTAGGCGCACCTATTACAAAAGCTCGAGTTCCATCAATTGGATCTACAGACCACTTATAATTATTGTCAGAAAACTTATCAGAAAATTCCTCGCCGATTATTGCATCTTTGGGAAACTTTTTATTTATTAGTGATCTAATATATTTCTCAAATGCTTTATCAAAATTAGTCACGGGATCAAAATCTTTTTTAGATTTTGATTTATTGTTAACTTTTATTCCTGAATTAGATTTTTTTTTATAAAAAGAATTAAGTTTTAATGGGAGATTTTTTAAGAAATTGAAAGATTTGTTATAATTCATTATTTGTATATAACTTAAATTAAAAATAAAGATATATGAATTTTTCAAAAAATACTGAACCATTAATTGTTGGCATTGGTTCAACTATAATTATTGGCTTACTATCATTTTTAAGTTACGAGACATCCACAGGTTTTTGGCTAATGATTTCTTTTGGTCCAACTGTATTTATAGCTTTAGCTTTACATAAAAGTGATATAGCTCAACCTAAAAATATATTTTTGGGACATTTAGTTTGTATAGTAACTGGAATAATTTTTAATGAGTTTATAGGTGTTTCATTTATCACATTAGGTTTATCAGTAGGTGTTTCTGTTGTTTTAATGATGTACTTTAAGTGCGTCCATCCGCCAGCGGTTGCAAACCCCCTCATCGCTTTGCTTTCTGACGTATCTTTTGAGTATATATTATTTCCGGTTATTTCAGGATCTTTATTAATTATAGTTCTATCAATAATTATTAATAAATATATTTTAAAAAGAAACTATCCTATTAAAAAGTTAATTTAAAAACAAAATTGAAGCATTTAATACAAGAGCAAAACTTGACCAAAGAAAATATGGTATCATTAAATAAAAACTCAATTTATCAATTTTTAAGTATTCTTTCATTAAAATAATGATGAAAAAAAGAATAACAATAATATTAATGAGAGCCAGTCCAATTTGATGAAATCCAAAAAAAATAATACTCCAAATACAATTAAAGAATAAGTGAATAAAATATAATTTTAATATTCTAGAATTAAAAAAAGCTATCCAAACTCTCCAAATCGCTATGGACATCATCACATAAAGTGTCGTCCAGACTGGAGGGAAAACCCAACTAGGTGGGTTAAAACTAGGTTGAATTATTTCAGAGTACCATGGTTCTTTAAATACTGAAGTTACGTAACTTCCGATTACTGGTGCTATAAAAGTTACTAAAAGAAGAATAAGCAATGATAAATATTTATTCTTTGTCATAATTTAAGGTATAACTAATTAATGTCTGAAAATCAGAAAAAAATTTGGATTACAGGTGCAAGTAGTGGAATTGGAAAGGCTGTGGCTGAAAAATTTGCTGCTGAAGGATGGAAAGTTGCTGTTTCTGCTAGGAGAAAAGAATTATTGCAAGAGTTAGCAACAAACGAAAATATTGTATCTTTCCCATTAGATGTTACTGATAAGAATCAAATAAATACTGTTTTTAAAAATATCATAAGCAAATTTGGTAATTTAGATTTATGTTTATTTTCAAGTGGAACTTATGAACCAAAAGATGAAAAAAATATAGACTCAGAAAAAATTAAAAATGTAATAAAAGTAAATTTTTTGGGAGTGGTGGATTGTGTAAAATCAGTCGAAGAATATTTTAAAAATAGAAATTCAGGTCATATATCTATAGTGTCTTCAATAGCCGGCTATCGAGGTCTGCCAAATTCAAGCGGTTATGGCCCCTCAAAAGCTGCATTAACAAATTTTTGTGAGAGTATTTATTTTGACTTTAAAAAATTTGGAGTAAGAGTATCAATTATATCGCCAGGTTTTATTAAAACTTCTTTAACCGAAAAAAATGAATTTCCTATGCCATTTCTCAAAACTGTTGATTATGCTGCAGATAAAATTTTTAATGGTTTAGTGAAAAGTAATGCTTTTGAAATTCACTTTCCTAAGGGATTAACTTTAACTCTTAAGTTTTTAAGAATACTACCCATTAAAGTTTATCTATTTTTGGTTGATAAACTTGTAAAACGGTAGTTTAGACAATTAGATTTATGAATTTTTATTTAATTAAATGAAAAAAAAACTTTTTAAAAATTTATTAGTTGGTGGATTTTACTTTTTTTTGATAAAAGGTCTAATTTGGCTCGTTATAATTGGAGCAGCAGCTTTAGGAATAGGTAAAATTTTTTAATGTGTATATAGCTGTACTCTGAATAATTTGAAAAAAAAATTTAAAAGAGATATATAATATAACTATTAGTATGGATTCTGAAAATTTACAAAAAGAGTTTAAGGTTTTTAACATAACAATTGAAAGTCTTTCTGTTTTTTATGGAATTTTTCTCATTGGTTGGGGGGTGGTTATTAGCCTAATATCTGGTAGCTCATCTTTGACATCTTATATTCCGTCCTTTCTTGGAGTCCCTTTGTTTATTTTCTCTTATCTTGCTATTAAATTTCCCTCTAAAAAAAAACTATTTATGCATATTGTTGTTATTTTTGGTCTTGTGATTTTTCTTGGTGGACTAGATTTTATAAGAACATTAGCGGGTGGTGCTGCTTTTGAAAATATTTGGGCCGACGCTTCAAAAATAATGATGTTATTTACTGGTTTATTTTTTACTCTTCAATGCGTTAGGTCGTTTATTTTTACAAGAAGAAATAGATAAAATTATTAATCTAAATTTGATTCTACAAACTCCCAATTAATTAATTTATCAAAAAAGTTTTCTAAATATGCGGGTCTTTTATTTTGATAATCTATGTAATATGAATGCTCCCACACATCGCAACCAAGTATTGGTTTCATATTGTGTATAAGTGGATTTTCAGCATTCGGGCTTTTAGTAACAACTAATTTTCCGTCTTTAATTGACAACCAACACCAACCTGAACCAAACTGAGTAGTGCCTGCTTTAATGAATTCATCTCTAAATTTTTCAAAACTTCCAAAATCTTTTTTTATTTTATCATCTAGTTTAGAGGGCATTTTTCCTCCTCCGTTAGGTTTCATGCATTGCCAAAAAAGATTATGATTCCAATGTTGGCTCGCATTATTAAATATACCTGCTTTACTTTCTTTAGAAGATTTTTTTATTATTTCTTCTAAAGACAAATTTTCATAATCAGAACTTTTAATAAAATTATTTAAATTAGTGATATAAGTTTGATGGTGTTTTCCGTGATGCAAATCCAATGTTTGCTCTGACATGATCGGAGACAAAGCTGAGTTTGAGTAATCTAATTTTGGTAATTCAAACATATTAGTCTTTTATAAACATTACAGTTAATTCTGCAACTTTAAATCCAAATTTTGTCATTGTTGCTCTATTTATTGCCACACGCTCGTCTTGCATAAATATCCAGTCATCAAAAGTAATTTTTATGTTTTTTCCTTTAATCGGAACTAATAATACATACTCAAACTTAAATGCAGGACCATAAGAGTAACCTTTTGCTGTTCCAACCACGTCAGAAGCCGTGCCCTCATAATTATGCTCATCAATTTTATTAATAGTCCATTGTCGAGTTTGTCTCTCACCGTCAGTCCAATTGAAAACTTCATCTAAAATTAATTGAGAACCATTCCATTTTCCATCGAGATCGGCTTTAAATTGTCTTGTTACCTTTCCAGATCTATTTTGTAAAACACCCCAGGCTTTAACATTTCCAGAGAGGTAATCCTCAATTATTAATCTAGGCTTTTGATCTTTAAAATCCGTTGGTTTCATAGTATTTGCACATCCACTTAATATAAATAATAGAATTAATCCAAATATTTTTTTCATGACAACTACTTATTAGACATAGAAATTTGAATCAAGTTAATGTTCTTAGATTTAAAGCCTGCTTCACAATAAGACAGGTAAAACTCCCACATTCTTTTAAAAGTTTCGTCAAAACCTAGTGGGGTTATATTATTCCAAGCTTTAAAAAAATTTATTCTCCAATTTGCTAAAGTTCTAGCATAATCGTCTGGATAGGAGTTAACTTTTATAAGATTTAGTTTATTTTTCTTAATAAGAGTTTTCATCAAATTTACTGATGGTAAAAAACCTCCTGGAAAAATATATTTTTGAATAAAATCCTCACTTCTTTTGTACCGATCAAAAAGATCATCTCTAATAGTTATTCCTTGTAATGCCGCGGAACCATCTTTATTTAACGATTTTTTAATAGTCTCAAAATATTTACCTAGATAATTCTCACCAACAGCCTCTATCATTTCAATAGATACAATTTTATCATATTTATCCTGTAGATCTCGATAATCTAAAAACATGACATTTACTTTATTATCCAAACCTGCATTTGAAATTCTCTTTTTTGTAAACTCGAATTGCTTTTTAGATATCGTTATACAATCGATAGAAACATTGTAATTTTTAGCCAAATATTCTGAAAAACCTCCCCAACCACAACCTATTTCTAAAACTTTATTTCCATCTTTTACATTTAAAAGATCTATTAATTTTTGATATTTATTTTTTTGAGCTATTTCTAAACTGTCATTTTCATTTTCATAAACAGCGCTAGAATAAGTGAGAGTTTTATCTAACCATTTTGAAAAGAAATTATTTCCTAGATCGTAATGTTTTGATATGTAATGCAAACTTTTTGATTTTGTATTTGAAGCAAATATTGATTTAAAAAAGTTTTTTATTTTCTTAATTTTTAGACTTCCTGAAAATGAATAAACTAATTCAATATTTTTTGCACTGATCTCTATCAGATTTGTGAGATTAGAAGTATAAAAAACTTTGTTCATGTGAGCTTCACCTAAGGCA
>JACWDY010000005.1 GCA_014653835.1 Pelagibacterales bacterium SAG-MED28 | reverse complement strand
TTGAATTAAACTTAATTTATCTCGTTCTGGAATTTGAAGACCTGTCGCCTCTGTATCAATTGCAATACTATTTTTAAATGAGTTAGCTATCTCTGAAGTTATGTCCTCTTTAAACTTAGTTATTTTCATATATAAGTGTTTTAAATACCATGAAAAATCAAATTTGCACAATCTTAGGTGGTGGTGGCTTTATAGGAAGATATCTTGTCAGGAATTTGACCAAGAAAAACTACAGATGTATCATTTCTACCAGAAAAGCCTTTCAAAAAGGTTATTTAAAAACCCAAGCTACTCCAGGTGCTATTGAACTGGTTGATTGGAACCCAAATAATTTTTCAGAATTAAAAGAGGCTATAAAAGATTCTGATATCGTTATTAATTTAATTGGTATTCTTTATGAAACAAGAAAACAAAAATTCTACAAAATTCATACAAATATACCCGAAGCCGTAGCTAAGATTTGTTCAGAGTCAGATGTTAAAAAATTTATTCATGTTTCAGCAATAGGAGCGAGTGAAAATTCTAAATCTCTATACCAAAAATCTAAATATCAAGGAGAAGTTAAAGCACTAGAAAATTTTAAAAAAAGGTTCTTCAATTAGAATTAAAGGGGTTGGATTAAATCCCACTAGAATTGGTTTTTATAAATTATTAAAAAAACATGGAGGAAATATAAAGTTTAAAAATTTAAAAAAAAATAATAATGAATTATACGGCGATATTTATGTAAAATACTCTAAATTGAAACCTTTAAAAGCACCTAAAAAATATTACGTAAGTTCAACTGATGAATACCCAATATTGTTTGTAATTGCAGCTTTAACTAAAGGTGTATCTATTTTCAATGGAATAGAAGATTTAGCTAATAAAGAAAGTAATAGAATTTTGGAGATGCAGAAAGTTTTAAGTCAATTAGGAATAAGAAGCAAGGCTTCAAAAAATCAAATGAAAATAATTGGTCGCGGCATGATTGATGCCGATAAAAAGAAAATTTTAATTGAAAATCTAGGTGACCACCGTATATGTATGGCATCTTTTGTTTTATCTATTTTGACTGGCGCGCGTACTGAAATTAAAAATTTTGAGACAGTATTTACTTCATCGCCATCCTTTTTAAAAATAATGAAATCACTAGGAGCTAAATTTGAAATTAAAGAATAGGTTATTAAGAATTACTTGCGACGGTGGGGCGGCTACAGGAAAATCTACAGGAGCAAAAATGATTGCGAATAAGTATAAACTTGCTTTTCTTTCAAGCGGTTTGCTTTATAGGTATGTAAGTTATTTAATTTTAAAATATAAACCTAATAATAAGATAAGTTTTATTAAAAAGAAGTTTAAAAATCTTAATTACAAAAAAATTAACAAAATCAATTTACATACTCCCAAGATTTCAGCTGAGACTGCTAATATAGCTAAATCTCTTAGGATTAGAAATATATTAAAAAAATATCAGAAATCTTTTATAAAAAAAAATAAAGGTTGCGTACTAGAGGGAAGAGATGCATCCACCGAAATTTTACCTACTTCAGATGTAAAATTTTATTTTACTTGTAATTTAAATATAGCGGCAAAGAGAAGGTACAAAGAGCTTGAAAAAAAATCAAAAAAGATCAAATTTAATGAGATTAAACTAGCCCTTTTTAGAAGAAATTTAATGGATAGAAAACGTAAAATTTCACCTTTACAGAAACACCCTGATGCTGTAGTTGTAAACACCTCAAAATTGACTAAGCAGGCTGTGGTGACTAAGATGACCAAGTATGTGGAAAAAGTTTTGAAAAGAAAATATGAAAACTGAATTAGAAGCTAAAGATATAAGCGCCAACCTCAAAGAATTCCAAAATTTATTGGATCAAGACTTCGAAGATAGAAATTTAAAGGAGAATGAAATCACTAGCGCGGTTGTGACAGAAATTACAAAAAACTATGTAATAGTTGATTGTAAAGCCAAAATGGAAGGAATGATACCAATCGAGGAATTTAAGGATAATAATGAATTACAAGGAATTAAAATCGGCTCAAAAATAGATGTTTATCTTGAAAGAATAGAGAGTTTTAAAGGAGAAATAATAGTCTCAAGAGATAAGGCAAAAAAATTAAAAGCATGGAAAAAAATGGAAAAACTTTTTGAAACTAAAGAAGAAATGACTGGATATATTACAGGTAAAGTTAAAGGTGGATTTATTGCAAATGTGGAGGGTTTGCCATGTTTTATGCCGTCATCGCAAATTGATGTTAAACCACTAAAAAGGATAGATCATCTTTTTAATACTCCAGTTAAAGTAATTGCTACTAGAATAGATAAAAATAGAGGAAATGTTTGCGTCTCTAGAAGAGCGGTTTTAGAAAAAAGTAAAAACGCAGAAATTATTGAAGCTTTAAAAAATATCAAGGAAGGAGATGTTGTTGAAAACGCAATAGTTAAAGCAACTACAGATTGGGGAATATTTTTAGATATTCAAGGTATTGATGCTCTTCTTCATGTCTCAGACTTGAGTCATGGTAGAGTAAAAAAACCTGCAGATTTGGTTACAATAGGACAAAAGCTTAAAGTTAAGATTACAAAAATCGATGAAAAGACAAATAGAGTATCGGCTTCTGTAAAAGCTCTTACAGAGGATCCATATGACAACATTGAAAAAAAATACAAGATAGGAGAAATCTATAGCGGTACTGTGACTAAAATTATGGATTATGGCTGTTTTGTTAAAATCGAAGATGGTATAGAGGGCTTAATTCATAGTTCAGAATTAGATTGGACCAACAGAAACGTAAAGCCTAGTAAGGTTTTATCCGTTTCACAAAATATTAAATTTAAAATAGTAAACATTGAAAAAGAAACCAAGAGAATTTCGCTTTCTTACAAAGCAATTTTAGATAATCCTTGGAATAAAATTAGAGATAAAATAGGTCAAGAAGTAAAGATTAAGATTACAAGCATTACCGAAAAAGCAATATTTGGAGAGTTGACCGAGTTTAAACTTTCAGGAATGTTGCATTATAAAGAGATTTCTTACAATGAAAATTCTGAAGACCTTAAAAAATTTAAGAAAAACGATATTATAAGCGTGAAAATTTTAGATGTTAAAGATGACAAAATAAGGTTTTCAAAAAGAGCCTTGGATAAAGATCCTCTAGATTGGTTCAAAGATAATGGAAAAAAAGTTGGAGACGTTATAACAACTAGAGTTCATGAGGTGCTAAAAACTGGTATTAAAGTTGCTGTAGATCAGGATAAAAAATTAATTGTAACCATAAAGAAAGCCGATCTAGCAAAAGAAACTGCAGACGCGAGACCAGAAGTGTTTTCAAAAGATAATAAATTAGATACTAAAATCACTGAACTTGATTTAAATAATAGAAGAGTAAAACTAAGTGTTAAAGCTGCCCAAATTGACGAGGAAAAGTCCTTAATAGCTAAATTTGGTGAAGGTGCAACAAAGTCTGGAGCAACTTTAAAAGGTATTTTTGAGAAAGCTATTGGTAAAAAAGGGAAAAAAGAAAAATAATTGTCACTTAAAAAGCTTATAAAACAGCTTAAGAAAAAAAATCCAAAACTTAACCATAATGAATTAAAGAGCGTAATTGATATATTTTTAGAAAATATATCGAATACTTTAAAAAACGGCAATACTATTGAAATTCGTGGGCTTGGGCGGTGGTATTATAAAAAATTAAAAGAAAATTTTAATGCGAGAAATCCAGCTACTAACGAGTTAGTATATAAACCAGAACGTGTTAAGATACGATTTAGAGCTTCAAAAAACTTGAACAAAATGATTAATGAATGAAAAGACCAAAAATATTTATAGCTTGTGATACTGATAAAATTAGCGAAGTTAAAAGAATAATCGCTCAAACTAGAACTAAAAAATTAGATATTGGTTATAAATTTGGTTTAGAATTTTTTTATGCTAGAGGTGGTCGTGAATTTATTTCAAAAATTAAAGGAAAAAAAATATTTTTAGATCTCAAACTTAATGATATTCCGGCAACTTGTTCTAAATCTTTAATGTCTTTAAAAGATCTCAAAAATATTAATTACATAACACTGCACGCTAATGCAGGTGAGGAAACTATAAAAGCTGTAATTAAAGTAGCGAAAAAAATTAATTCTAAGCTTAAAATATTATTAGTAACTGTTCTTACAAGTATTTCAAATTCATCTATAAAAAAAATAGGTTACACAATACCCTTAAGTAAATTAATAAAAAAACAAACTCTCTTAGCTAAATCTTGTGGTTGTCATGGAATTGTTTGTGCAGGAACCGATTTAAAAGCTATAAAAAAAATATTTAAAGGTGAAATAGTTACTCCAGGTATACGCCTAAAAGGTGATAGTGTTGGAGATCAAAAAAGAGTTATGGGGCCTAAAGAGGCTTTTAAAAATGGAAGTACTGCTCTTGTTATGGGAAGATCAATTATTAAAGGGAGTATCAAGAATAATATTTCTAGATTAATTAAACAATTAAAGTAATGAAAATCAAAATTTGTGGTTTGAATATAACCAGAGATGTTCAACTATGTATTGATCTCAAAGTGAATTTTTTGGGATTTGTATTCTACAAAAAATCTCCAAGAAACGTAAATATTAAAGATATTAGTATGTTATCTAAATATAACAAAAAAAAATCTTCATTTGTAGCTGTTACAGTTAATCCAACTGATAATTTTATAAAAGAAAATTTATTAGATAATTTTGAGTACATTCAACTTCATGGATCAGAGTCAAATGATAGAGTGTTGGAAATCAAAAAAATGGGCTTTAAAATTATCAAAGCTATTAAAATTAAAAAAGAAAAAGATATAGATAAATACAAAGAATTTACTAATGCCGATAAGATATTATTTGATACGCCAGGTATGGAAAAATCTTTAGAATTTCCTAAAAATCTAATTACTAAACTTCCTCAGGGGGAGAATTATGCATTGGCAGGATCAGTCTCTGAGGATAATTTGCGAAATTTTTATAAATTAGGGGTTAACTTTCTTGATTTATCGTCTAGTTTAGAAAATCGATTAGGTAACAAAGATCATCTAAAAATTAAAAGTTTTATGATTAAAATTAATGAGCTTTAAAATTAAAAAGAATATACCTCTTATTGACCAGCATGATAAAAACTTTATGTATGGTGGTAAGTTTGGTGGAAATTTTATTCCAGAAACTCTCAAAAAACCTATAGACGATTTAACAAAACTATTTGCTAAGTTGCGAAAAGATAAAAAGTTTCTAAGAGAACGAGACCAGTATTTTACTTCGTATGTAGGCACTCCAACCCCTTTTATAAAATTAGAAAATTTATCTGACAGTCTAGGTGGAGCACAAATTTATGCAAAAGTAGTATCTGAGGCAAATGGTGGGGCTCACAAAATTTATAATGCTACTGTTCATTGTTTAATAGCTAAAAAGGCAGGTAAGAAATATGTCGTTGGTGATACAGGTGCAGGTTATGCAGGAAAAATGTTATCAATGGCTGCAAAGAAATTTGGTCTAAAATGTAAAATTTTCATGGGCGCAAAAGACATCAAAAGACAACGGCCTAATGTTGTGGCTATCAGAAAAAATGGAGCAGAAATAGTACCTGTAACCACTGGAAGTCAAACATTAGTAGATGCAGTGAGTGAATGTATGAGATATTGGGTTTCTAATTGTGATACTACTCATATGTGCGTTGGGTCAACTGTTGGTCCTAATATATTTATAAAGATTTGTGCTTGGAGCACTGCTCAAATTTCTAGAGAATTAATTAAACAAGTTAAAGAGGAATTTGGAAAAGTTCCAAAAAATCTAAAATTAATTAATTGTGTTGGTGGAGGAAGTTCTGCAGCAGGTTTTTGGAATGAATTTATGGATACAGATGCTGAGTTCATTGGTGTTGAGGCAGGTGGACCAAAAAATAGCAGACTTCATGCAGCTCCTTTAACAAATGGATCTAAAATTGGAATTCTTCATGGCGCTGCTCAATACGTTATTCAAGATAAAGAAGGCCAGATAGGATCAACAGAATCAATTTCAGCTGGACTAGATTATCCAGGGATATCTCCATTACATTGTTTCCTCAAAGACACAAAAAGAGCAAAGTATACTTCTGCAAGTGATGAAGATGCACTTAAAGCTTATCAATTAGTATCTAAACTTGAAAATATTTCACCATCACTTGAGCCGTCGCATGCATTCGCAGAAGCAATACGAATTGCTCCAAAATTAAGATCGTCAGAAATAATCATAGTGAATTCTTGTGGTGATAGTCTTAAAGATAAGGATATCATCAAACAAAGATTAGGTTCTTATACGAGATGAAATCAAAAATTAGATTAACCTTCGATAAATGTAAGAAAGCAAAAAGACCTGCTTTAATAACTTATACAGTGGCTGGCGATAACACCAAAAATAATTCACTTAAAATACTAAATAAAATCTCAAAACATGCTGATATTTTAGAACTTGGATTTCCACATAACACACCCATAGCAGATGGAGGTCAGATACAAGGTAGCTCACACCGGGCTCTTAAAAACGGAATTAAGTTAAAGGATGTTTTTCAAATTGTTAAAAAATTCAAAAAGAATAATCCTAATAAGCCTGTCATTCTTATGGGCTATTTCAACTTAATCTATCAAAACGGTGAAAATAACTTTCTAAAAAGTTGTAAGTTGTCAGGAGTAGATGGCTTAATTATAGTTGATCTTCCGTATCCTGAAAACAAAATCTTTGCTAATAAATGTAAAAAAAAATCAATAAATTTTATTCAACTACTATCCCCAACCACATCCAAGGAAAGGATGAAAAAAATTGTTAAAGATTCGCATGATATGATTTATTATATATCGATGTTATCAACCACTGGCGGTAAACTTAAAGTTTCACCTAAAAAAATTCTTAAAAACTATAATATTATCAAAAGAGTCAATCCGAAAAAGAACTTGGTGATTGGTTTTGGAATCACAGATAAGACCATATCTTCTCTAAAATCAGCTAATGGATTAGTTGTGGGAAGTATGTTGTGTAAAACAATAACGAATTCACTCAAAATGAGACAAAATCCTGTCACAAATTTAGTTAAAGTTGTGTACAGTCTTAAAAGAAAAATAATATGAATTGGATATCAAAATTTATCAAGCCAAAAATAAAGTCTCTTTTTGAAAAGAAATCCTCAAAAAATGAGGAAAATCTTTGGACAACATGTGGGTGTAAAAATCTAATTTATAAGGAAGATATGGAGGCAAATCTAAAAGTTTGTCCGAAGTGTGGAGCTCATCATAAATTAACTTGTAAAGAAAGATTTGAAACTTTTTTTGACAATAAAGAATTCGAAATTATCCAAACTCCATTACCAAAAGACGATCCTTTAAGTTTTGAAGATAAAAAAAAATATTCTGATCGCTTAAAAACAGCTCGTAAATTAACCGGTCAAGATGATGCAGTTTTAATCGCAAAAGGAAAAGTTCAAAATATTGAAATAATTGCAGGATCTCAAGATTTTAGATTTATAGGTGGATCATTTGGTGCAGCGTCAGGTGAAGCCTTTATTGCTGGCGCACAGAACGCTATAGCTAAAAATGTGCCCTATATATTTTTTAGTTGTTCTGGGGGACAGCGAATGATGGAGTCATCAATTGCTTTGATGCAAATGTCTAGAACAGCTTTAGCCGTGAACGAATTGAAGAAAAAAAATGTTCCCTTCGTTGTAGTTCTAACTAATCCTACGACAGGTGGTGTAACTGCTTCATGGGCAATGCTGGGTGATATTTTAATTGCTGAACCTAAAGCAACTATTGGTTTTGCAGGTAGACGTGTTATCCAAGATACGGTTAGAGAGACTTTACCTGATGAATTTCAAACAGCAGAATATGTGAAAGATCACGGAGGAATTGATTTGGTTGTTGAAAGACAATACTTAAACTCTACAATTGGAACATTGCTAAATGTTCTATTGAAAAAAGCCGAGGCTCAAGCTAAACAAGACTCGAATGTCACAGTCGATAAGTCTCTACAAGCAGTTAGCTAATCATAAGCTTTTCAATAAAACTATTAACTTTGATTTAAAGAGAATTAAATTAGTACTCAAAAAACTTAATAATCCTGAAAAGAGACTTAATAATGTAATTAATTTCCTGGGTTCCAGCGGAAAATTTACAACTCTTCACTCTGTTAAAAGTTTCATAGAAGCTAATAATCAAACCGCTACAGCTTATATTTCACCATCACTTAAAGATATTAAAGAGCGTTTTTGGATGGGTAAAAGATATTTAACTCATCAAGAAATTAAACGATCAATTAAATTGATCGAAGAAATTAAAGTCCCTCTAACTATTTTTGAGGTCCTCACGGTAATTTATATAATGAATGCCTCAAAACAAAATGTTAATTATCACTTAGTTGAAGCTGGAGCGCTTTTTGCCAAAGACTCCACAAATGTTTTTGATTTTCCACTAGCTCAAGTAGTTGTTAATATAAATAAACAACATCTTAACTTTTTAGATAAAAACAAAAAAACACTTGATGAAGTAATTTATCAAAAGGCAGGTTTTCTAAGTAATTTTACTCATATTTATGTAGGCAGACAAAAACTTAATGTTTTAAAAAAAATAAAAATAAATTTAAAAAAAAATAGAAGTAACATTAATTATCCAAATACTTGGAAATTAGTTAAAAAAAATAAGAAATATTTTTATCAAGATGATAAAAATAAAATAATACTTAACTCTAAAAATATTCATTCAAAAGGATTACTCGAGAACCTTTGTCATGCTATAAAGATAGCTTTAGATCTTAAAATAAATAAAAAAGTAATAGAAAAAACAATACCCAAAATTACTTTTGAAGGACGTTTTCAATATCTAAGTTGTGGAAAGATTAAAAATAAGCTTCATCAAAATGAAAAAATTATGATAGACGGCGCTCATGCTGAAGTTGATGCCAAAAATCTTTATGATTACTTAAAATCAATAAAAATTCCAAGATATGGTATATGGGCAATGATGAAAAATAAGGAACCTGATATATTTATAAAACAATTTAAAAATTTATTTAAAAAAATAATCGCTATTCCAATTGAGAATGAAAAGGGAACTTTAAGTAATAACAAACTTTATCAAATAGCTCTTAAAAATAATATTACCGTCAATAAAGCTAATAATTTTGATGAAGCTTTAAAAAAAATTTCTTCAAAAGAAAAAAAGCTTATCGTTTGCTTTGGCTCACTTTATAATGCTGGAAATATCCTAAATAAAAATTAGATATGAGGCTGGATAAACTCTAGCATATCTTTTTCACTAGTAGCACCTACTTTTGTTCCTACAAGTTTTCCACCTTTAAACAATAAAACTGTTGGAACTCCTCTAACGGAATACTTGGTAGGTTCATTAGGCTGACTTTCAATGTCGTGATAATAACATTCTATTTTATCAGACATGTCGTTTGAAATTTTTTCAATGATTGGTTTTAATTGTTGGCAAGGACCGCACCAGCTGGCTGAGAATTGAACCAAATTTAACTTGCTTCCGTTAATTTGTTCTTGAAATTTTTCATCAGTAGAATCTTTAAATGCCATACACTCTAATTAAGTATTTTTAATTTATTGTCAACTACGCAGATGAATAATGTTTTTCTAATTCTTCAACGTACGCGTTAATATCATCTAAAATTTTTAATTTTTCTGGCTCTCCTTGTTTTTCAAATTTAGCTCTTAAAGTATCAATTTCTGAATAAGTTCTGGGAATAGTGTTCCACTTTTCATTATTAGTACTTAAAAGTTTTTTTGCCGTGTCTTTATGTATTAAATCATAATCTTCTTTACTCAAAACTTCAGGTTTTTCACTATATAATAATTTTTTTCCAAAATATTGAAGCCTCTCATCTTTGAATTTTGAAATTACATTTATCTTTTTATTCCATTCAACTGAGTGAAATTCGGGCATAATTTTATTATCCTCAGCTGTGGTAAATTTAGCGTAAATGCTTTCTTCATTATACAAATCCTCTTGTGACTTACTTTGTTCTTTTTCCTCTGCTTCTGATCGCTTAATTGATTGTATTTTTTCTCCAAATTCTATATTTTCTCTAACTAATTTTGCTCTAGTTTCAAGTTTGGCTAATCCGATTATTTTGTATTCATCAAATTTATTTCCGTAAGATGGGTTCATAATTACAGGATGCTTGTTGTGTCTGACAGTTCTAATAAATTTTGGTTGCTTTTTCATTGCTGCCTCTAATTCTTTTAAAGGCATGTTTAAATATGGAGTAGGATCATGTCTTAGGTCAAAACACAAAGGCCACTGATATTGTGGATGCTGGCAGATAAAAGTTTGTACATAAGGTCTGCTTTTTCCATAAAAATATTCATTAGTACAAAATAATAATTCCTTTTTAATAACTTCTAAAGATTGTGTTTTATCCATGGTTAACATGCTAGCTTTCCAAACATTAGGGGCCTTTTTAGAAATAAGTTTAGCAATGCCTACAGTGGCCATGACATCGCCTATAGCGCTATGTGCATCTCCATGCTCAATGCCATTTAATGGAGCCATTTGATCTAGTTTGTAAACATCATTTCCTTTTTCATTTACAGGATTTTTTAAAGTGTCTGGATAATAAAGATTAGCTGCTCTTGCCAAACTCAAAACATCTCCCCTAGTATTTCCGTTTGTACTAGTTAGATATGGATATTCCAAAGTTTGAAACAGAGTAGATCGTAAAAATTCTTCATCAAACTCTATGCTATTAAATCCAATATAGGTCGCCTTGCCCCATCTTTTTAAAGTTTCAACAAATTGTCTGATCATTTCATAATGGGATAAATTTGAATTCTTTAACATTTGAGGAGATGATTTATTTACAATTAATGCCATTGCCTCAGGAATAATTCCTGGACTTAGTCTGCATCTAGCATCAAATCTATCGAGTTCGTCTAGATTATCATTGGTAAGCACAGCGCCAATTTGAATTATCTGACCCCAATACTTATTAGATGAGCTGGTCTCAAAATCATAAAAGACAAAATTTGACATTATAATTTACTTTAAAATTTTAATCTTTTCAGAATTTTCTTCTAAAGTTTCCTTGACTTGCTGAGGATCTTTAATATTGGAAAGAGTGTTCATTATTGATCTGGCATCTCGTCCGAAGCCATCTGTTGCTGTCATTGCTTGTTCGAGTTTTTTCCTTAAATCTTTAATACCATCAAAATGCTTATCAAACCTAGAACTGATATTTCTTAAATCACTATAAATTTGTGTCGCATGTTGTTGAACTTTTAATGTTTGAAATCCTAGATGATAAGATTGAAGTAAAGCAGACAAGGTGTTGGGTCCTGAAATAGTTACTTTATATTTTGTTCTTAATTCGTGTAATAAAAGCTCCTTAGTTTTTGGATCTCTATAACTTGAAAGCTCGGCAAATAGTCCCTCGGTTGGAACATAAACTATTGCAAAGTCAGTACTTTTTGGTGGTGCTATATATTTAGAATTCACCAATTTTGCTTTTAATCTAAAAGCAGATGCTAAATCTTTTCTTGCCTCTGCCTGGGACTCTTTGTCATTTGCATTATAAGCATCATCAATAGCTTTATACTTTTCTACAGGCCAATGACTATCAATTGGCAATAAAACATCTTGAAGCTTTATAGCAAATTCAACTGTCTCGGATGTTTCTTCTGGTTTCAATTTTACATTAGCAATGTATTGTGATGCAGGTAAAAGGTCTTTTAGTAAAGATCCTAGTCCAAATTCTGCTAACGTTCCGTAAGTTTTAACTCCACTTAAAATCTTACTAAAATTATCCTGACTTCTGTTTAATTCGGTAACTTGTCTATTAAATACTCCTACTTTCTCATCAACTTTGGTTAATGCTCCGGTCATATCTTTTGCTATTTCTTTGCTCATTGAGCCAAATGACTGGCTAAAGGAATTTTTGAGTGAACTTACTTCATCTTTAAATATTTGACTATTATCAACCTGTTCCGGTTGTTTTTTCTTTAACAATAAAATAACTGTAACTAAGTTAGCTACCAGTAATACTATAACGATTAAAACGAGTATCGAATCCATAAACTATTATATATCACTTTATAATACTTTTTGCTGATTTCGTTTTATTTATCCATTGTAATGGAATATTTTTAACTCCATTCGCTGCTGCAAAATAAGCGCCAACAAAATTTGCTCTTGAACAATTGCAACCTCCTGCTTTTATCGTTTTAATCACAGCAGTTTTGTAATTTTTTGAAGTAATCATAGCGTGAATAGATCCCATAAATGTTCCAGGATAGCTACAGGCTTTTCCAAATTTTTTAACAACCTCGATATGATTGTGTTTTTTAAGTCTAATAACTTTTTTAATATTATTTACTACCTCTCTAAAATATCTGTTTTTTCCATACTTTTTCACAAAAGAGTGAACTGCATTTTCATCTCCGTTATTTGCAAAATTTATGATTTTTAGTTTTGCTAAGGCATAAGTTTCATTAATTTTTGAATTAGCTACACTTTTAATAACCTTTTTTAGATCTTTCTCTGAATTATTATAAAGGTAGTAAGGTAAAGCTGCGCAATACCCGTCTGACTCGTTAACTTTTGTGCCTCCTGTTGTATTTTTTCTAGATTTAATATTTTGAATAGTCTCCAATATATTTTGATGAATCCAAGGACCATTTATGGGCCCCTTCCATTTAATCTTTTTATATTTTTTTCTTAGTTTTAAGTTTCTCCAATATGCTGAGCCTGGACCAAAGTTTTTTATAATGTTTTTTTTAAAATTTTTGAGGATATCTGATTTCTTTTTTGTAGAAACCAGGGTCTCAAACATTACTTGCCCCACATCATTATAACCAGAGACATTGCCTGTTTTAATTGAGTAAAATGGACTCTTATTTTTTTTCATAAAAGTAATGTCTTTTTTACCTTTAATATATTTTTTTAATTTTTTTGGATCGTAAACCCAATGCAAGGGCCTTGCAGCTGCATCAGCAACGGTTGCACCTAAAAAAATATGTAAATTATTCATTCCCTATTGCTTTCTTATTTGCTAAAGAACCACAAGAAGCATTAATGTCTCTCCCTCTACTTCGTCTAAACAAGGATAAGAAGCCATTATCTTGAATAGTTTTTGAAAACTTATCTATATTTTCTTGAGAGGCGGGTTTAAAGTCCTTATTGGTTAAAGGATTAAATTCAATTAAATTTAATTTAGATGGAACTTTTTTCATAATCTTAACGAGTTCTTTAGCGTGCTCTTCTGTCATGTTTTCTTCCAAACAAATCCACTCGATAAAAATCGGTAATTTTGTTTGATCGTAATATTTTTTTAATTGTGGAATTAAAGAATCAATGGAGTATTTATCATTAATTGGCATAATTTCTGATCGGTGTTTTGGAATTGAGCTATGTAAGCTCCAAGCTAAATAAACGTCCAATTCCTTTGAAGCCCAATCAATTGCATCTTTATCATCTTTTTTAATCCCTACTCCAACAGTGCTTACTGTTATTCTAGTACGACCGTAATCTAATCCATCTTTATTTTTTGAATTGTCGATAGCAACTTTAACATTATCTAAATTTAAAAAAGGCGAACCCTCACCCATTAAAACTTGATTAGTAATTTTTTTTTGTGTCGACCAGTCATCAATATAATCTTTGCTTAAAATAATTTGGGAGATAATTTCGCCTGGTGTTAAATTTCTTACAAGATTTTTTGAAATTTGCGCTGTAGCACAAAATTCACAAGAGAGATAACAACCAACGGATACTGATAAACATATAGTGTAACGGCTTTGAGATTTGTCGGGAATTAAAACAGTCTCTACATTTCTTTTATCTTTTAGCTCTAATAAAAATTTAATTGTTCCATCTTTAGATTTTTGGATATCAACTATCTTAGGTTTTTCTAAACTTATAAGTTTTTTAATTTTTTCTCTTAGCTCTAAGCTAAAAGTAGTCAATTCATCAAAACTTTTGATATTTTTTTTATATACTGCATTAAACATTTGCTGAGCTCTCATCTTAGCTTTTGTGCTATCTATCTCAACTTTACTGGTTAAGAAATTTTTTAAATGATCAAAATTAAGATCATAGAAATTTTGTTTTTCCATTGAATGAGGATATTAGAGACTTGAGTGGGGTATTTAAACCCCACTCTATAAAGATTTATTAAAGCTTTGTTCGATCAGTTTTTATATGCTTGAGTACTTTACCAGCATTTTTCCCTTCCTTAATTAAATAGCCACTAGTTCCATTAGCATTAGCTTCTGGAGCTTCGACTTTTTTATTAAGGTGCTGAGCAAGTTTAGCCTCTGACTTTTCTCGGCTGAACTTACCAAGCAAACGTGAAAATCTATCCATCACATCTCCTTTCTTCAACCGACTTTGCAACTCCTTTATAGAGTCCGGCATGTCGAATGCCGAGTCTTTTTTTCCATGACATATGGATAAGCAAACTTTATTATAAGTGTTGTAATTGTCAATGGATAATAAATTATTAGGAGTGATCATTATAGGCTTTGGAATTTTAGTTCTTTTTAGTGATCAGGAATACAACTGGATCGTATCAGCTGCAGCAGTGGGGATAGGCTCAGGATTTCTAATACGAAAAGAAGAAAAAGATGATATAGAAAAATAAAAATGTCTAAAAAAATTTTTATTGTTTACGGTCATCATAATATTAAAGATTCTTTCAACGCATCTATAAGAAATACTTTCATCGATGAAGCTAAAAAATTAGGTCATGAAATCGATTTAATTAATTTACACGAGGAAAAGCCAATACCTTTTTTTGATGGTTCAAAACCAAGTGAGCAAATTCTTGATTATAGAAAAAGATTGGAGCAATGTGATGTATTGTTTTTGATTTCTCCGTGTTACAATCTAAGAGCAACTGCAATTTTAGAGAATTGGATTGACTTAGTACTCGCTCCTAAATGGTTTTTTTCTTTTAAAAGATTAGTGGGAAATTGGGGTTACCCTGTACCAGGAGCAATGAAAGACAAAAAAGCTATCATGTCAATGACCTATGGAGGGAATTGGTTTTCAATTCAAACCTGGTTTCAAAATATACCTTTTCGTAGAATAAAAGCTGGAGTTCTAAAACTTGGACAAATGAAAACCTCCTATATAAGATTTTATGAGGTATTGCCTGGAATGTCTGAAAATACATTTCAAAAACACATGAAAAAAGTAAGAAAAATTGTACAACAATTGTAACATTTTACTTTTAAGATTTTAAAGATATAAGTTTTAATATGTTAGAAAAATTAAGAAACTTTATGATTGAGTCAGCTAATATCATGTTTGATGATACTAAGAATGACTTAAGAAGTTTGCCTAAAGCTGTAAGATTACAAATATTAATTGTACTTTCATTTGTTTGGTCTACTGTTTTTAGTTTGTACGTATTCTCAATGACATCGTTCATTTTTGGTTGGGCCGGAGTAGTCATGGGCCATATCGGTTTAATCATAGCAGTTTATTTAACATTTAAGTTTTTTCACAAAAAAAAAGAGCAGCCAGTAAGTGTCTTTCAATCAGGTAACTATAATCCGGCTAAAATCTTTGCTGTATTTTTTGTTATATTTTTTATTTTTATCTTCACTAAAGGTATTGATGTTTTAACAAGAACTAATTCTTATGAAACACCTTACGGTGGACCTGACACAACAACTGAAGAACGAATTAAAAGATTTGTAAAATAACAATATCTTATCTAAAATTAATCTATGAAATTATTAAGAGTCGGTGAAAAAGGCCAAGAGAAAGTTGCTGCTTTAGACTCTGATAACTTAATAAGAGATTTATCTCAACATGTAAAAGATCTAGATCCTAATACCTTAAATGAAGTTACTTTAAATAAATTAACTCAAATAGATTTATCTAAATTAAATAAAATTAATTCAAATGTTAGAATAGGAAGTTGTATATCTAACCCTGTAGATTTTTTAGCCATAGGTTTAAATTATAAAGCACACGCAGAGGGTACTAATTCTAAATTGCCAACAGAACCTATACTTTTCAATAAAAGCTCAGGCTGTATCCAAGGTCCTAACGATCCAATTCTAAAGCCAATAGCCGCTAATAAAATGGACTATGAAGTTGAGGTTGCAATGGTAATTGGTAAAGAAGGCAAAAATATTTCTGAAAATAATGCTCAAGAATATGTTTTTGGTTATTGTATTGTTAATGATATTTCTGAACGTTCTTGGCAAAAAGAACGTGGAGGTCAATGGATTAAAGGTAAATCTATTGCTGGTCCAACAGGACCTTATCTCGTAACGAAAGATGAAATTGTGGACATAGACAATTTAAATCTTTCTTTAGATGTAAATGGAGAAAGAAGACAAACAGGAAATACAGAAAGAATGATATTTAATTTTAATTTCTTAATATCTCATATCAGCCATTTTATGACATTATATCCAGGTACAATTATAACTACTGGTACTCCAGCTGGAACAGCCATGGAAATGGATATGCCAAAATTTCTTCAGGTAGGTGACAAATTAAATCTTAAAGTTGATCATTTAGGCGAACAGAACCATATAGTGGTAAAGGAAAGTTAGTCTCTAAAGTTTCGTCTTCGTTTTGAAAATTTACCTTTTTTTTTGAAAGACTTATTATCTTTAAACTTTTTTTTAAATTTAAAGTTTTTTTTCTTTTTAAAATTATCGTTCCTATTATCATCTCTTTTATCAAATCTTTTTTTTCCTCTTCGTCTTCGTCTATCAAATGATTTACGTCCTCTTCTTTTACTAGAATTTGATCCTCTCTCTGCTGATTTAAAATTAGGATCAATCAATCTTTGAATGGCGTTCCATTTACTTCTATCTTCATCTCCAACAAAACTTAGAGCCGAGCCCGCTGATCCTGCTCTAGCTGTTCTGCCAATTCTATGAATGAAATCTTCTGGAACTTGTGGTAAATCAAAATTTATAACATGCTTAATCGCTGGAATATCTAAACCTCTACTCGCCACATCTGTACCAACCAAAATTCTAAAATGATTGTTTCTAAAAGCTTTAATTACTCGATCTCTTTTATTTTGTCTTAAGTTTCCATGAATAGCGTCTGCATCATGATCGTCGTACTTTAAACGTTTAACCATTTTTTCAGCATTACGTCTTGTCTTTACAAAAATTAGAATAGAACCTTGTCTGATGTAAATTTCTTTAATCAACTGATTGTATTTGTCACTTTGTTTTACTCTAAGAACTTCTTGTTTAATTTTTTCTATAGGCATTGATGTTGAGCCGACTGAAATTCTCTCAGGATTGTTTAAATATTTTTCAGCAAGTCTTAAAATATTGCCGGGTAAAGTTGCTGAAAATAGTAAAGTTTGATGAATTCTAGGAACTGTTTCTAAAACTTGATTTATTTGAGGAGTAAAACCCATATCTAACATTCGATCCACCTCATCTAAAACTAAAAAAGCAGTATTGCGTAAATTTAATGTTTTTCTTTTTAGATGATCATTTATTCGTCCCGGGGTTCCAACAATTAAACGAGGATTTCTTCTCATTTGCTTTAATTGCTTTTGCATAGAGTCTCCTCCAATTAATAATGCCGTTCTAATATTACCTCGACCGACTAAACTGTTCATTGTTTGCATAACTTGGGAAGCGAGTTCTCGAGTAGGCGTCATGATTAAAGCTGTCTCTTTTTTTGTTTTGAGAAGAAAATTAATTAGCGGAATTCCAAAAGCAGCAGTTTTACCTGTCCCGGTTTGTGCTGTACCTAGAATATCTTTACCTTCTAGGGCTATGGGTATTGCTTTAGCTTGAATAGGAGTAGGGGTTTTAAAATTAATTTTTGCTATAGACTCAATTAGTGTTGGTTCTAAATTAAGAGATAAGAAATTTTCCATGTATGATTTAAAGTTTTAAATAAATAACGAATACTTATGCCTTATACCCTTGGTTGAACCTTAGCAAGACTTTGTTATGATTGGGCGTGAAAAAAAGAAAGAAAAGAAAGAGCTTTAGACTTAAAATGAAAAGAAGGCGACAAAAAAGAAATACAAAAGGTATTTTAAAAATTATAAAAAAAGGTATTAAAAATGTCTAAAAGATACTCGGGGAAAAGCTTTAAAGATTCAAGTTTAATGAAAAAAGCAAAATTAACGTTAAAAGAAAAAAGAAAACTTAAAAAGGAAAAGAAGAAGAAATAATGTGTGGTCGTTATAAAATCACTAAACCTCTTACTAAAACAGCCAATCTTGTTAAAACTAATATTAAAGTTGAAGATACTGATAATTATAATGCTCATCCAACTCAACAGTTGCCTGTAATTAAATCTTATACTAACGGAAAGGCTTTAGAATTATGTGAGTGGGGGCTTGTTCCTGGCTGGTCTAAAAAACTTGATAAATTCTCACCATTAATTAATGCAAGAAAAGAAACACTCATGGAAAAGGTTACGTTTAAAAATTTGATACAAACTTCAAGATGCGTAGTCCCTGCAGATGGTTATTATGAATGGAAAAGAGAGGATAAAATTAAAATTCCCTATTATTTTTCTAAGGAAGATGATGAAATTATGTTTTTTGCGGGTATTCATCAAAACAATCAATTTTGTATTATAACCAGAGAAGCTACAGAAAAAATTAGCTCTATTCATCATCGTGAACCCTTGATCATCAATCAAAGTCAGATTAATAATTATTTAAATGTTAAAAAAGATGCTATGGAAATCTTAAACTCTATAAAACCTCCGAGCTTAAAATTTCATGAAATATCTAAGGATGTTAACAATCCTGTAAATAATGATCCTGCTTTAATCAAACCTTTAAATTAAATGAACTTATCTATTACACCAGGAATAAATAACGTTGGGGCCTATATAAATGATATTGATCTTAAAATTTTAAATAAAGAACAGGCAAAAGAAATAAAAAATATATTAAACCAATTTGGTGTTGTCTTTATCAAAAAACAAAACCTAGATCCCGAGTCATATCAAAAATTTGCAAAAGATATAGGCCAGCCGGTTGTTTATCCAAGATTGAGGGGGTTAGATATTAAATTTCCATTTATAAATGTCATAGAGAGAAAACCTAGTGATAAAAATTTAAGTTTTGGATCTAGTTGGCTGCATCAAGATACTAGTTATCTGGCTAATGATCGTCCTCGTTATACCATGTTGATGGGCATAGAAATTCCTAGCGGACAAGGAAATACGATCTTCTCATCTGGATTTAATGCCTACGAAAAATTACCTCAAGATATAAAAGATAAAATTAAAAGTGCTACAGGTGTTTTTTCTTCTGCAGGGCCCATTGCAGTCACAAGACTAGAAAGAGAGAAAGAAATGGGTATAAAATCCTCTGAAAGCATGGAAGCTGAACATCCCATTGTAAAAACTGTCAAGGGTAAGAAGACTTTATATGTTTCCCCAGGTCATTTGATAAAAATTAAAAATGTTAAAGAAGAGGACGCGGAATACCTAAAAGATTATTTAATAAAACATGTTAATAAAGAAGAGTTTATATTCTCCTATGAGTGGAGTAAAAATGATATTTGTCTCTGGGATAATTTATCTATTTTGCACATGGCAAGTGAAATAAAAAACTGCAAAAGGGTGATGCATCGAATTACGATTAAATAGTTACTTTTTCAAAATCGTAAGGTGACCCATTTTTCTTTTTTCTTTGATTATCTTTTTTCCGTAGTCAAAAAAGAATTCATCCTCTGTAAAAGTTTTCGATCTGTATTCTTCAATTTCTTTACCTAAAATATTGATCATTTCAGCATTTGAATTTTTTTTTGGTTTTTCAAACTTAAGCCCGCATACTGCTCTAATATGATTTTCAAACTGACTAATATTAAAAGCGTTAATAGTTAAATGACCAGAATTATGTACTCTAGGTGCAATTTCGTTAACCAATAAATTGTCATCTTGATCTATAAAATACTCAACACACATGCTTCCTACATAATCAAGTTCATCAGCAATTATCTTAGCGTTATTTTGAGCTTGCTTGTAAATTTTTTCGTTGATGTTAGCAGGAATTTTTGAGTGTTTTAAAATCTGATCTTTGTGTAAATTTTCAATAGGTTCGTAGATAAAAGTTTCACCATCGATAAATCTCGTAATAATAACTGAAATTTCTTTTTTTAAATTTACCTTTTTTTCCAAAATATAGTCAGCAGTGAAACACCAATCTTTTTTTACATCAGCTAATGATTTCAGTACAAATTGACCTTGTCCATCATAACCAAGAGTATTAGTTTTTAAAATTCCTGGCAATAAGTTACTATTTTTAGTCACATCTTCTGCCTTTGCTATAAAAGACCATTTAGTTGTTTCAATGCCGAGTTCATTGACAAAAGATTTTTCCAATTTTCTGTTTTGGATAATTCTATTAATTTCAGGTTTAGGTAAAACTTTTTTTTCTTTTTCTATTTGTTTTAAGATACTGATTGGTATGTTTTCAAACTCAAAAGTAACTACATCTGCTTTATCTGTAAATTGCTTTATTTTTTGTTGATTGTCATATTTTGCAAAAATGAATTGATCGGCATATTTTTGGGCTGGGCCTTGTTCATCATCAGATATCACAACAGTTCTGACGTTAAGTTTTTTAGCTGCTTGGCAAAGCATTGAGCCTAACTGACCAGAACCTATGATTCCTAATATGCTGTCAGACATTAATTACTTAGGTTTTTTTTTAATGGATTGAGTTTGAAGACGTCTCCATTTTTCTAAATTTGATTTAATTTTATGATCAAAATTACCGATAATAGATGCCGCTAGTAGTCCGGCATTAAATGCCCCATCAATAGCTAAACAGCCAATTGGAACACCTTTTGGCATTTGTGCCATAGATAGTAAACTGTCGAGACCCTTTAATTTTTTAGTTTCCATTGGAACTCCAAGCACCGGTAGCGTGGTCAGAGATGCAATCATACCAGCTAAATGGGCCGCTCCTCCAGCCCCAGCAATAACTACACCAAAACCATTTTTTTCAGCAGACTCTGCAAATTGAAACATTCGTTTTGGTGTTCTGTGAGCACTCACTATTAAAACTTGATATTTTATTTTTAAAATTTTAAGAATTTTTTCGCAATCTTTCATTATAGGATAATCTGATTGGGATCCCATAATAATGGCTGCTTTATTATTTTGTTTGTTGCTTTTCACAAATTAATTTAACAATTTTGGCTATAAAAACAATGGCCTAATCAAAATTAGGCCATTAATCAATTGCGGGAGAAAGGATGTTATGCTCGAGCTCTAAAAAGCAAGGCTTTTGGGGAGTTTTGAAGCTCGAAAAGAGAAATTCTTTTAATTTTTTTACTAGTGTTTTTACTTTTAATTTTTTTAGATCTAGATTTCATTAGTCCTTTATAGTTTAAATTTAATTGAACAAGTATTGCTAAAATTGCAAACTTGATTTGTAATTAACGGCAAATTTTGGCGAACGTTTGTTCTCTATTCGTCAAATTTATATTTTTTCTAGTAATTTTTGAGATAATTTACTAATCGACCCATTACTGTCAATTATTGCCAATTCTACCTCTGCTGTTACCAAAATTTCATCTGCTCGTATTACTTGTTGTTTTAGATTTAACCTCACAGGTGTTTTCTTTATAACATGCGTATGTATTTCTAATTGATCCTCAAAATTAGCTGATTTATGATACTTTATATTACATTCTCTTACTACAAATACAGCGTTGTACTCTTTTTTAAGCCTAGCATGATTTAGTTTTAAGTGGTCATAAATCATCTCCGTTCTAGCTCTTTCAATAAAATTTAGATATCTGGCATAATAAACAATACCTCCGGCATCTGTATCCTCATAATAAACTTTAATTTTAAAAGTGTGAAAATTTGACATATTAAAACATATGCGGAATAGAGAGGGTTTTCAATAAAGCAAAATATTCTTTTTTTGGTCCAATTTATGCCAATCAAAACGCAGAATTTAGAATTACTTATAAACTATGAAAACATTATCTATTATATTTTTATCACTTTTGTTAATTAATTGCGCAGGTAATAACATGGCCAAAGTAAAAATTGGCAAACGTTGTACAACAGCTGACACAAATAAATTGCAGGAGTCTTCTTATGTTTGGTTTGTGAGTAAGGATGCCGCAAAAGATTTTGATAAAAGAATCAATAAATCAAATTGTTTAGGTAGCTAAATAATTATTTCAAATTAAATAATCTATGATAATAAGGGATATGAATTTATCCCTTATTATTTCTTGTATTCTTATTGTAATAGCTTTAATTGTATTACCATTAATAATTTCTTATAAGGCAGAAAAAAAGGACAAAAAAATTAATGAATGGGAAAAAATTAAAAAATTTGGTGAGAAAATTAATGACGAAACTAGAAATAAGCATTAATAAAACTCATGAAAAAATTTCCTACTCTTATTTTAATCACCATTTTTTTTAGTTTAGATTTATTTGCTATGGAAAACAAACCTTACCACCATCTACCAGATGGTACTTTTAGAAATCCAGAAGGTTCACCTGAACGAGATTCTAATGTGAAATGGTCTTATAAAATTTTCAATGAAGAGAGAAAAAAAATTAAAATCGAAATACCTGAAGATCATGTTGTTCCTCGAATTAAAGTTCTAAAAGATTTGAAAGATAATGAAAACAATGACTATATAGCTTGGATTGGCCATGCAACATTCTTGATTAAGTTAGGCAATACAACAATTATAACAGATCCTGTTTTTTCAAAGAATACAGGACCATTAATTTTTGGGCCGAAAAGATATGTGCCGCCTGCTGTAAACCTTAATGAAATACCTCCTGTTGATTTATTTCTTCTGACTCATAACCATTACGACCATCAAGATATGTCAACGATTAGAAATTTTCCTTACAAAAAATCTAAAGTCATTTTGCCTTTAAAACTTGGAAAATATTTTAGAAGTTATAAAGACGTAAATGAATTAGACTGGTACCAAGAGATTAAAGTTAACGATAATGTAAAGGTCACTTTACTTCCTGCTGTGCATTGGTCAAAGAGAAGTTTATGGGATACTAATAAAACTTTGTGGGGAAACTTTTTAATAGAGTACAAAGGTAAAAAAATTTTATTTGCTTGTGATACGGGCTACGGAAATATCTATAAAGAACTTGGTAAAAAATATGGTCCCATTGATATTACCTTCATCAATATTGGCGCTTATAATTTTTTTCCAATGATGCCTGTAAAAGACAAGTCAGTTTATCACACCAATCCTGAGGAAGCTTTACAAGTTGCGCAGGACTTAAAAAGTAAAAAGATAATTGGTATGCATTGGGGAACTGTTGTGCTTTCTTTAGAACCAATAATGGAGCCTCGTGAAAGATTTAAAAATGGGGCTGAAAAGTTTGGTTATAAAAAAAATGATGCAATTATTTTTAAAATCGGTGAAGTCAAAAAATTAAGTCAAATTATTAACTAACTTTTCTTTTATTTCTCTCCCTGTCTAAAAGTTTAGTTAAAGCATCAACCATAGCATCTGAAGCTTTGAATATTTCATTAGGTTGAAATTCATATGTTGCATTATTTTCAGGATTTGTTTTATCCTCGATTACAATTCCTTCATCAGGAGAATTATTTTTTATATAAATTAAAATTAACCAATCATCATCAGCTGAGTCATCCCACTTAATATATATCTCACCAGTTTCAAATCTTTTATCAATACACCTAATAATACTTAGATATTTTGGAATATATTTTTTATTCAACTGAAAACATAAGCTATGTGCCGATCTATAAAAACTTTCAAGAGCATATTCAATCTTACGACGTTCTTCGCTATAAACTCTTTCTTTTTCTAATAATGTTTCTTTACTATCACTCTCTTCAATTTTAATACCGAGACTAGCAACCCTTTCTTTTATGGCTTCATTTATTTTTTGTTCTCTAATTAGTTTATATTTTTCTTTTATTCTATCTATACGTTGCTGGACTTCTTCGTAAGACTCTCGCTGTTGACTAAGAACATATTTTTCAAGACTTCTAATCTCTAAAGCTTCTCTTTTTCTAAATTGATCTATTTTTTTCTCTAATTTTATTTGTTCTAAAAACTGCCTTTGTTTTTCGGCTCTTTCTTTTCTAAGTTCAGCTTGTTCGAATTTAATAAATTTTTGCAGATCTAGTTTTCTTTCTCTTTCTAGTTTTTGCTCTTCTCTGAGCTCATTCTTTTTAGCTATAAAAGCTAGTTTTTCTTGCTCAATCAGTTTTTTTTGGGCTTCTTTTTTTTCCTGCTCCATTAACCTTAATTTTAATTTTTTCTGTTTTTCCCTTTCTTCTAAAATTATCTTTTTGACACCTGATATTTTTTTGGAAACTCCAACAAAAAAGTTTTGAAGTGATTGGTCTATATTAAAATTAAATCTAACAAGTGATTTAATTTTATCATTTAAATTTAATAAGCTAGATACTAAAGCTCTTGTTTTTTTGTTGGTTTTATCAAACTTTTTTATTTTGATTATTTTTTTATATTTGATTTTACTTTTAGTTTTTAACTTTTTGCCTATTTTTTTATATTTTCTTCTTTTAGTTTTTTTATTTTTTATTTTTTTGCTATTAATTCTATTTTTTTTTGAAGAGCGTTTTTGAGGTCTTTTAAATTTTTTTTTGATAGATTTTCTTTTCTTCTTTTTCATACCTGCTACTAATTAAATAACAGTTTTTATGAATATATATAGTCTCTTGTGCGATGCGCTGATTGAAACTTCTTAACAATTTGTAATTGAAAAACAACAAGATCTCTGTATCTAAATGCTGCCGCACAACTTGCCATGTAATATTCCCACATTTTGACAAATTTTTCGCCAAATAAATCTTTTACTTCCTTTTTTTTGTTCATAAATCGCTCTAACCAGTTTTCCAAAGTTTTATCGTAGTGTCTTATAAGTGTTTCAGCATCACAAACAATAAGGCCTGTTTTTTCTATTGGGGTAATAATTTGACTAAATGAAGGGCAAGTTCCCCCTGGAAAAATGTATTTGTTAATGAATTTATTAGTTGGAGATGGTTTGTCAACTACTCCAATGGTATGTAGCAAAAAAATACCATCATCTTTTAGAAGCTTATTCATTGATTTAAAAAACTTGTTATAAAATTTTTTTCCTACATGCTCAAACATTCCAACAGAAAAAATACGATCATATTCTCCTTGTGCCTCTCTATAGTCAATTAGCTCAAATTTAACTTGATTATCTAAGTTTAATTCTTTTGCTTTACGTTTACAGTATTCAATTTGATTTTTGCTTAAAGAAATTCCAGTTACCTCACATTTTTTTTGTTTAGCTATTTCAAATGCCATCCCTCCCCATCCACATCCAGCCTCTAAAACTTTTTGTCCTTCCTTAATATCAAGTTTCTTAACAATGTGATCAATTTTATTTTGCTGAGCTTCCTCTAAAGTCTTTGTGTCATTTTTCCAATAGGCGCAAGAATACAAACGATGAGTTTTATCTAAAAAAATATCGTATAACTTTTCACCTTTTACTCCACCAATATCATAATGATGTTCGACATTTTTTCTAGACTTTCCAGGTAAGTTATAATTTGTAATAGTTCTCCAAACCTGGTAAATTTTTTTTGTTATTAAGCTTGCTGTGGAAATTTCGCCTCTTCCTAAATTCTTAACTAAATCCATTAAGAAATCTTTGAGTGATCCATTTTCAATAATAATTTCATTTCTCATGTAAGCTTCCGGAAATTCAAGCTCAGGATCTAGTAACAGTTTCCAATTTAAATTTTCTTTCAACAATTTTAAAGTAATAGGCTTCTCTTTTTTCGGATCGCCACAAATATATTTTTGACCTTTGGCATCAATTAGAATAATGCCGCCTTCCTTATAAATATTTGTAAATATTCTCGCTAAAATCATAAATCACGCAGCTAAATTTTTTTCTGAGACAAATTCTAATTTTTTTAACTTGCCCATTAATTCTTTCTTCTTTTCCTCTGATAATAAAACTAAAGGCGGCATTATATTTTTAAATGTTTCATCTTTAATTGATAAAAAACTGTGAAGTGCAGATATTAAATTATATTGATCAAATGTCTCTCTAACGTTAATTAATTGTTTGTTCTTAGATTGAGATATTTTATTTTCAAAATCGTCAAACACTTTTCTAGCCAAAGAGTGCGTAACATTCGTCACTGCAGAAATACAGCCTGAGCAGCCAAGCTCTAAACCTTTTAAAAGTTTGGACTCTGATCCTGGAAACATTAAAAAGTTTGGTAATTTTAGATTTTCATATAAATTGTAACTTGAATCTTTACATCCAATAATATTGTCTGGATAAGCTTTAACAAGTTTAATTACTGCCTCTTCTGAAAACTTATAACCACTTAATTTTTCAAAATTATAAAGAATAATTTTTACCTTGGGGATTACACTTATCAATCTTGAATAAAAATCAAAAACACCTTCATCGGTATTCCCTTTGTAATAAGCAGGAGGCATAATTAGAAATTCTTTAAAGTCATACTCCATTGCATATTTAACAATATCAATATTTTCGTTTAAAGAATTATTACCTGTTCCTAAAAAAAAATTTTTTCTAAATTTATTGCTCGCAATTTTAGCAATAAGTTCTTTTTTTTCATTTGTAGAAATTAATTGACTTTGACCTGTTGAGCCAAAAAAGAAAATTCCGTGTAAACCACTTTGAATAGCTTGACTTGCATGAGCAATAGTTGCATCAATATCCAAGGTCCTATCAGTATTCAGCACGCTCAAACCAGCCGCGTATACTCCTTTTTTAATCATAATCTTACCTAAATTTTTCTGTCTAAGTTATATTAATAAAATTAAAAATGAAAGTTTTAGTAATTCAACCAAAAATCGGTATGGGAGATATGGTAATTTATTTACCCTATATTCACGCCATATCGAAAAAGTATCAAACGCCTGTATCGATTTTAGTGAAAGAAAACTCGCGTGCAAATGAACTATTAGCTGAAGACAGACATATTGAAGAAATCATATTATTAGACAGATCTAAAAATAATTCTGGATCTCATGATGGCCTGTCGGGATTTTTAAAATTGAGTAAAGAAATAAAATTAAAAAATTTCGATAAAGTTTTTATCTTCAATAGTTCATTAAGATATCTTTTGATTTCAAAATTGGCTGGGATAAAAAATATATCTCAATATCCATTATTTAGAAAAAAAGATAATATCGTAACCTCAGCAAAAATTTTTACTGAATATGAATTAGGTTCAATTGTATCCACGCAACCCGAGCTTAAGATAAACCAAGAAAGTTTTAAAAAAGTTAATCAAAGCTTTTCAAAGGAATTTAAACATATATGCTTAGGAATCTCTGCTAGTGGATCCACCAAAAGATGGGATATTGAAAATTTTATAACTCTTTGCAAAAAGGTAAACGAGAAAATTCCATCAAAATTTTACTTAGCAGCAGGTAATAATGATAAAGACTTAATCGACAAGTTCCTTAATTCTGAAATAAGTAAAAACTGTACTTCATTCCAAGATTTAAAGATAAAAGAAACAATGCCTATTATTAAAAATTGTGATCTCTATATAGGAAATGATACTGGCTGGTTGCATATTTCTTCAGCGCTAGGAATTAAATGTTTAGCATTATTCATGGATAGTCCAGTACAAGCATACGGCAAATATTCTAAAAATATTAATATTATTGTGCCAGAAGGTGAAACTGAAGAGACAACAACGCATAACACTTTAGGAGCAGATAAAATTTCATTTGAAAAGGTTTTTGAGAAATCTATAAAGCTTTTGAATTAGCTAAAATCTGTTTTAATTATTTTTTCTTTCGCTTCGTTAACTAACTGGCTTAGTCTTTCTGTTTTTACATCCCTATTCATATCTGGATGTATTTTTTTTTGAAGCTGATTAGCTGCTTTAAGCACCTCATCTTTAGAACACCCTCTTTTTAATCCAAGTAACTTATATGCTTCGTCGTTAGTAACACTTGAAGATCCTTGAGTTTGACCAAACTGACCTTGAGAAAATCGCCCTGAATTTTTTAAAAATTGGATCAATCTCCATAGCTGAAACATTTGAAGAGCGGTTAAACCTTTAATTTTTAGCCCACTTAAAATTACGAATAGAAATGGAAGTGAAAAGATATATTTTCCCCCAATGGCTAAAAGGGCAGCAAGTATCAATGATAGATAAACTGCAATCTTTTTTATTGTAGTTGCAATTTTTTTTGAACTAGTGCGTGCAAACCAGTTTAAAAACAAATAAACAATGACAAAAATGATAATTCCTATTAGAAACAAATTCATATAATTTTCAAATATGAGTATACCAAAACTTAAAAAAATTAAGAGTGAGAAAATATATCACGACATAGCTTTACCGGATGAATACGCTTGGGTTGATCAGTCAAATATTCTTGAAGTGTTAAAAGACGCCAATAAACTCGATCCTGAAGTAAAAAGCTATATTGACGCAAATAATAAAATAACTGATGAATATTTTGAAGATACTCAAGATCTTCAAAAAAAACTTTTTACAGAAATTAAATCTAAAATTAAATTAGATGATACTTCATTAAAATTTAAAGATAAAAAATATTATTATTGGGCAAAAACAGAAGCCAAAGGTAATTATGGAAAAAGAATAAGACAGCTGATTGACGGTTCAAAACCTGAAGAAGTTTTTTTTGATGGAGATCTTGAAAAGAAAAATTATGGATCTAAATATTTCGGCGTCGGTTCAGTAAGTATTTCCCATTGCGATAATTTAATGGCTTATTCTTTAGACCTGAAAGGATCTGAATATTACACCATTTATTTAAGGGATTTGATAACTGAAAAAAATAAAGAAGATATTATTGAAAATACAAGCGGAGGAATCACATGGTCCTTGGATAGTAAAAGTTTTTTTTATTCAAAATTAGATAAATTTCATCGACCTAGACAAATTTTTAGACATGTAATTGGCACACCTATTAAAGAGGACAAACTTATTTTTGAAGAAAAAGATGAAACATTTACCTGCGGTATAGGGCTTACTTCTGATGAAAAATTTTTTATTATTTCAACTTCAGACCATATTACGACTGAAGATTATTTTTTTCCTTCTGATGCTATTGAAATAAAACCTATTTTATTTAAAAAAAGAAAGAAAGACGTAAGATATTCTATAGATTCATGGAAAGGATATTTTTATATTCATACTAACGAAGAGGCCAGAGACTATAAAGTGCTTAAATGTAAGACTGATCAGATCGATAAATTAGAAGTTTTTATTCCTGCAAAAAAAGAAACTGTTATTGGTGGCTTAGATTTTCTTGATGATTATATTTTACGTGGGGAAAAGTCTGATGCTATTCCCAAATTGTATATAAGAAACATTAAAACTAACGAAGAAGAAGAATTAAAAATCTCTGATGAAGCTATAGGAGTGCCTGGAGTTTCTCTTATGCAAAAAGATACTAATACAACAAAAATAAGAGTTAGTTGGGAAAGCATGGCAACACCAGGCAAAATTTTTGAATATGATATCCTTACGAAAGAAAAAAAATTAGTTAAAGAAACAGAAATTCCATCAGGTCATGATCCAAGTAAATATGTGGTTGAACGTATCAAGGCCAAATCACATGATGGAAGAATGATACCTATAAGTTTAGTAAGATTAAAAAATACAAAGCAAGATGCTAAATCTAAAGTATTACTATATGCGTATGGTGCCTATAAGCATAGTATCTCACCATCATTTAGTGCCGCAAAATTTTGTTTAATTGACAGAGGTATTACATTTGCCATTGCACACATAAGAGGTGGGGGAGATCTTGGGGATGCTTGGCACGAGGAGGGTAAAAAGAAATTAAAAAGAAATACCTTTTTAGATTACATTGCTTGCGCCAATCATTTAATTGAACAAAGATATACTTATAAAGGTGGCCTTTGCTTTTACGGGGGTAGCGCTGGAGGTCTAACTGGTGGAGCAGTAGCAAATATGGCTCCAGAATTATTTTTCGCAATGTTATTGTTAGTTCCTTTTGTAGATACAATGACAACAATGTTGAATGAGAAATTACCTTTAACCCCTGCTGAGTGGGAATTATGGGGTAATCCAATTAAAGATAAAGATTTTTTTGAATATATTCTCTCTTATGCTCCATACAATAATCTTGGAAAAAAAGATTATCCTTCAATGTTAATTACAACATCTTTATTTGATAACCGCGTTCTATATTCAGAGCCTATTAAATATATTGCAAAACTTAGAGATATTAAAACAGATAATAATACTCAATTACTTAAGTGTAAAATAGAAGCTGCTGGTCATGGAGGAATGAGTGGGAGAGATAATGCAATTACAGAATTAGCCGAGGAATACTCTTTTATTTTAAAGTCTGCAAAAATTTTTAATTAATTATTTTATATTATCGAAGAAATACTTTGCTAGGTTTATTCCTGTCAGATCAAAATATGTTTTGAGACCGGTTGGACTTGTAACATTTATATCGCCAATTAATTTGCCTTTTATAAAATCTATGCCTGCAAAATATATATTCTTCTTTTTAAGTTCGTTTGCTACTATTCTACTAATTTTTGTTTCCTGCTTAGATAACTTAATTTTTTTTGCAGAGGCGCCCTTGCTCATATTTGATAGAATGCTTCCTGATTTTGGCAATCTTGAGATTGCACCTTTTATCTTATCATTAATAATAAAAACTCGTTTATCTCCTTTAGAGATTTGCGGAATGAACTTTTGAAACATCAAATGATTATATCTTTTAATAAGTTTTTTAATCTTAGTTTTATTAAAATTAATTAAGAGCATTACATCATTACCACTATAACTATCGATAGGTTTAATCACGACTTTTTTGTATTTAATAAAAAATCGTTTTATTTCCTCTAGATCTTCACTGATTAAGGTCGGGGGCATATATTTTGCTAAACGTATAGAAAAAAGTTTTTCTGGAACTTCTCTTAAAGATTTTGGTTCATTAACTATTTTAATGCTTTTTGAGATATGCTCTAAAATAAACGTCGTGTTGATATACTGTTGATTAAAAGGTGGTTCATTTCTTATCAATAACAAATTACTTTTTAAGAGATTTAGATTAACTCGTTTAATTACTTTTATAGGTTTTCTTTGATCGTTTATAAATTTTACTTTAAAACTTTTAGCTTTAACTTTACCATTTTCGAAACTTAAATTCTTAGGTTCATAATAGTAAATATCATAATTTCTTTTTTGTGCCTCTAAACCTAAAAAAAATGAAGTATCCGTTTGAATATTCATTTTTTTTAAGTCAGAACCCTGAATAGTTAAAATTTTCTTTTTCATTTTTAAAAAAATCTAAGTTTTTTGTTTTGTTAAATTTTTCGAGTAATAGCTGAGCTCTATTTTTTTTATTGTTAACTACGTTTTCGACATGTTTTAAATAAACAGTCTCATTGTTGCCTTTGGAATTAACTTTATTTCTTTGGATTAAACCTTTTTTTGCTAAATCTAAAAAAATTTTTCCCCACTCATGTAATTTTTTACCCTCAAGTTCTGTATCTAATCCTTTTTTAGGTGACTCAATATACGCATTAATAATATTTTCTTTTTTCCATTTACTTACAATTTCAAATGCCTCATCTAAAGAATTATAAAATAAACCTGTAAAAAAGGCTGGCCCATCACACAAACATTCCCAGTCACAAGCATCTAATGATCTTATCTCTATGTATTGTTTTAATCTTACCTCGGTAAAAATTGTAGCAAGATGGGTTTCAAAATCTTCAAGATTGGCTTCTTCTTTTAAATTATCAAAATTTCCAAATATAAAATCCTTAAAAGTTTGTCCATTTGGTTCGATATATTTTTTATCTCTAATTGCGAATAAAATAGGATGCTCAATTATATGATCAAAATATTTTTCAAAATTAATTTTTTCAAATGCTATTGGCATAATTCCTCCTCGGGAAGTGCTTTGCCAAACTTTGTTTCTATAAGAAAGATAACCTGTAGGCTTTTCTGACTCAAAAGGAGAATTTGAATAAAGTGCAATTGCCAATGGAGTAAGATAATTAGCTAATCTAAATATTTTTTCAAAATTGTTCTCTGAGGTGTAATCGTAATTAATTTGAATACCACATGTCCGATACATCATTTCTAAACTTTGTGATCCACCTTTTGGCATTTCTTTTGTCATAATATTATATCTTTGTTTTGGACTTCGAGGAACTTCTGATAAATTATTAAATGGATCAAATCCAATAGAAACAGTGTTTAAGTCTAGTCCCTTGCTAGCTAATTGAATTTCTTTTAAAAAGTTTGAACTTTCTGCACAAACTTGGTGAACATTTTCTAAGGGCGCACCTGATAGTTCACATTGTAATCCAGGCTCTGTTGTGATTTGCTGATTGTTTCTTTGCATGCCAATAATATTTTCTTTTTCGAAAAATGGGTTCCAGCCATTTTTTTTTAAATTTTCAAACAATTTTTTTAAAGTTTCATAAGAAATCCTTTTTTTATTTTGTCCCTCGAACAAAAATCTTTCATGTTCAACTCCTATTTTAAGTTGATTTAAATTTTTAATTCCTTTTGAAAAGTACTCAATAAATTGAGATTTTTTTTTGCTATCCATGCTTTAAAAACAGTTTTTACTGCTAAAGCCTACTACCATATTTCGAGGATTTACTTCAAACTTTCGAACACACTTTATCTTATATTTTTCTGTGACATAAACGTAATTTCTATTTCTTGAGTTTAAAAACTCAACTTTATCAGGCTGACCATAAAAGCTTTTAAGTTCAGACTCAGATTTGTTTAACCATTTACTCAGCTCTTTTTGCTCTATTGCAGTTGTATTTTCAATCTTTTTGGAGACACTCTGACATGCGCTAATTGCAATGGAAAATAAAAATATTAAAAAAATTGTTTTAAGTTTATTCATTTTAGTTATTTAGATTTTACTATGAAAAACTTATAAACAGAAATATTGAGTGTAGGTTGTATAATTGAAAAAACGCTAAATTTATTAGGATTTTAGAGTAGATATAGAGTATTTAGCCTTAACAGGAGGTCTTTCAATGTTAAATAAATATTTTGAATATAGAAAACACAAAACAAATTTTAAAACAGAGGTAATTGCTGGTGTAACGACCTTTCTTACAATGGCATACATAATGTTTTTAAATCCCTTTATTCTCTCTGGCGAGTTTGCTGGAACAGAAAAAGGTTTTTTTGATTTTGGCGCAGTGTTCACTGCAACAATTTTAGCAACCGCTTTGGCATGTTTTATCATGGCTTTCCATGGAAAAACTTGGCCAATTGGTTTAGCGCCTGGAATGGGAATCAATGCGTTCGTTGCGTATGGTGTCGTTGCAGGAATGGGTTACACACCTCAAGCAGCTTTAGGTGCTGTTCTTGTTGCTGGTGTGATCTTCTTAGTAATATCATTAACACCAATAAGAGCTTGGTTAATTAATTCAATACCAAAAAGTCTTAAGCTTGGAATAGGTGCCGGTATAGGATTATTTTTAGCAATCATTGGTTTAGAAATAATGGGTGTAGTAGGAGATCATCCTGTAACACTTGTTACTCTTGGTGATATTAAAAATCCTCTAGTACTTTTAGCCTGCTTAACATTTGTTTTTATGATCGTGTTAGAAAAAATGAAAATAAGAGGAAATATCATTATCGGTATTCTTTTATTTAGTATTATTGCTTGGTCAACAGGTTTAGCAAAATTCAATGGAGTTGTGGGATCAATCCCTCCAATGACTTACCTATTTGAATTTGACCTCAAAGCTGCTTTATCTGCTGGAATGGCATCAATTGTCTTTACTTTATTATTTATAGACTTTTTTGATACAGCCGGAACATTAACGTCTGTGGCTAATGTTGCTGGTAAAGTTGATAAGAAAGGTAAAGTACAAGATATTGATAAAGCTATGTTATCTGACAGTGTGGGTACTGTTGCTGGGGCAATGATGGGCACAACAACTGTAACAAGTTATGTTGAGTCAGGTGCAGGTGTGAAAGCTGGCGGTAGAACAGGAATGACTTCATTAGTCATAGGTGTTTTATTTTTAGCTTGTTTATTTTTTGCTCCTTTGGCAACAAGTTTGCCTAAAGAAATCGATGGAGCAGCTTTATTATATGTTGCAATACTATTTGTAAGAAATATTACAGATATTGATTGGAATGATATAGCAGAGTCAGGTCCTGCAGTACTAGCTATGATAGTTATGCCGCTTACTTACAGTATAAGTAATGGTATTGCTTTAGCTTTTATTGCTTACGCTTTAATCAGAATTTTTACTGGTAAGTTTGGACAAACTTCTCCAGCAATTTGGGTTATAGCTGTATTTAGTGTTTTAAGCTTTTACGTAGCTTAAAGATTTAGGGCCGGTTAATGCTGGCCCTTTAACTTTTTTTATGTTTTTTAACTAAATCCTCTATACGCACTTCTTCATAATGTTCAAATGGTTGTACAATCCAAGGATTACTATTTAGTTTTTGTGCACAGTAATCAGGCTCAAATGTTGAGTCTTTTTTCTTCCAAAGGACAGCTGTTTTAATCTCTTTTATATTTTCTTGAAGTGGAGGATATTTTTTTAGCCAATCAATGCTTTTATTTAAGGTTACTCCGGTGTCAGATAAATCATCACACAAAAGAATATTTCCTTTCATCTCTTGAATTGTGGAACTCATTTCTCTTGAGAAAACTAGTTCACCTTGTTGATCTTCTGTACCTTCTCCAGAATAAGACTCGACTGCTAAATATGCACATTTAAGTTTAAACACTCTGGAGAGAACATCTATAATAGGTGCTCCCCCTCGCATAATACCAATTAATATATCTGGTTTGAAACCACTTTGATGAATTTGTATTGCTAATTTTTCAACGATTAGATTATACTCTTTCCAATCGATAATAAGTTTATCTGCCATGAAAAAAATTAGTTTATTTTGAGGGAGTTGTAAATGAAAGGTTATGTAGTTTGTGTTTATAAGAGTATAGAGAACGAAGAAAAGCTTAAAGAATATGCTGTTAAAGCAAGGACAGCAGTTGAGAAGTATAAAGGTAAATTTTTAATAAGAGGTGGCAAGGCTACCACTAACGAGGGAGAGAGTTCACCTAGAACAGTGGTAATTGAATTTCCATCATATAATGAAGCTAATTTATTTTATAAATCAAATGAATATCAAGAAGCTCACGCGATCTTAAAGGGTCATGCTATTAGACAGCATCAAACAATTGAAGGTTCTTAATACTGTATTGGTTCGTCATCTATTGATCTCCATAAATACCATGTGGCTACAGAACAATAGGGAGTAAACTTTTTATGAAGCTTATTTAGAAAGTTTTTAGGTGGAAAATATTTCTTATTGTAGTTATTTGAAATTGCTCTAAGTAATCCAATATCTTGAAGAGGCCATATATTTGATCTATTAAAAGTAAATAGTAAGATCATTTCTGCTGACCATCTGCCGATTTGCCTTAAATCCGATAGATACTCTATTGCGTCTTCATCAGTCATATTTTTTATCAGATTTGGTTTAAAGCTTTTATTTAATGTTCTTTTAGCAAGATCTTTTATTCCTTTGACTTTTTGTCTACTCAAACCACAGCTTTTAAGTGAGCTAAAAGATAATTTACTTACAGTCCTAGCATTAATTTTATTTTTACATTTTTTTTTAAATTTAAGAAAAACTGAGTTAGCAGCTGCTACACTTATTTGTTGTCCAATTATGCTTTTACAAAGAGAGAAAAAAACATCATTACGAGTAACAAGATTTCCATCTTTGTAATTAGCTATAAGTTTTTTCATAACTTTATCTCTTTTGGATAAAATCTTTTTTGCCTTAGCCCAGTATTTTGGGGCTTTACTCATGTTCTTGGGGTAATTATTTGTTTCTTTAATTTATTTTCTCTCATAAAGATTATCAAAGAGCTTGCGATGACTAAGGCTGCTCCTAGCAACGTTAAAATTTTTGGTACTTCACTCCATATAAAATAGCCAAATATAATTGCAAATACTAAACTCAAATATTTTATCGGTGTTACTAGAGATGCTTCGGCTAACCTATAGCTTTGAGTTAATAATAAATTTGCTATACTTCCACATAGACCAAGAACCAAAAATAATAAGAAATCTATAGGTGTCGGCATTACCCAATTACTAAAAAAAACTGTGCCTAAACCTAATAGAGTACAAAGAAGCGTAAAATAAAATGCAATAGTATAATTTGCTTCTGTTTTAGAAAGTGATCGAACACTTATTGCGACGCAGGCAAAGCCTATACAAAATACTATAGGTGTAATGTAGTAATAATTTAAATCTATAAAAGCTGGCTGTACAATTAAAAGCATTCCTAGAAAACCAAGAAAAACGGCGGACCACCTTCTAATTCCAACTCTCTCAGATAAAAAAATAATTGATGCAATTGTGACGAATATTGGCCCACCAAAAGTTAATGATACAACATCAGCTAATGGCAATTCTCTTAAACCAAAAAATAACGCTATAATAGCCAGTGCCCCACTCACTGCTCGAAAAGCGTGAAGTCCAGGTCGAGAAGTTTTGTAAAAAGAAAATATTTTATCTTTTGGTATTATAAAAAATATTGGTATGAAACCAATAAAAAATCTTAAAAAGAGTACTTGTCCAATTGGATAGTAGTCTAACCACTTAACGCAAATATCCATGATAGAGAAACAAATAACACTACCTACCATGTACAATACGCCTATTTGATTTTGTGTTAACAATTTACTATCCTTTCAATTTCATTATATATAAATAACTTATGCAGAAATGTACACTTGCTCTTGGCTGTTTTTGGAAACCTGAGGAAAACTTTAAAGGTAAACCAGGAATATTAGAAACTGAAGTTGGTTATGCTGGAGGATCTAATCAAAATGTAACTTATGAGGAAGTTTGTACTGGAAACACAGGTCATGCTGAAGTTGTAAGACTAACTTTTGATGAAGCTAAAATCTCATATAAGAAAATTTTAGATTTATTTTTTAAAATGCACGACCCAACTCAAAAAGATATGCAATATCCTGATGTTGGAACGCAATATAGAAGTGAAATTTTTTATGAAACTGATCAACAAAAAATAGAAGCTTCTAAAATCTTAAATCAATTTAATGAAAAGTTAAATGGAAAGATACAGACCAACATCTCAAAAATTAAAAATTATTGTAAGGCAGAAGAATATCACCAAAAATATATCGAAAAAAATAAATAATGAATCAATTAGTTTCATCGGAATGGTTAAATCAAAATTTAGATAAAGTAAAAATTTTAGATGCTAGTTGGCACCTCCCAAATGTGAAAAGGAACTCTTTCGAAGAATATAAGACAAGTCATATTACTAATTCTGTTTTTTTTGATATTGATAAATATTCTAATCAAAAAACTAATCTTCCCCATATGCTTCCATCAAAAAAAGATTGGGAGATTATTGTATCAAATTTAGGCATTAGTAACTCTGATCATATAATTGTTTATGATAATTCTGAGGTATTTAGCTCGTGTAGAGTTTGGTATACATTTTTATATTTTGGTCACAACCCAGATCTTATTTCAATCTTGGATGGTAATTTTGAAAAATGGGTAAAAGAAAAACGTCCAGTCTCAAAAGAAATTGTTAAAAATGAAAAGTCAAATTATAGAGCTAATGAAAATTCTTCTTTAGTGATTAATAAAAGTAAAGTTAATGAAAATATAACTCAAAATAAATTTCAATTAATTGATGCAAGAGGCGAGCAAAGATTTCTTGGCTTGCAACCTGAGCCTCGTAAAGAGCTTAGAAGTGGAAATATTAAAGGATCAATTAATCTTCCTTTTCAAAAAATTATTAATGAGAATAGAACTTTTAAAAAAAAGGATGAATTAATTAAGATTTTTAAATCTAAAGATATATCTTTTGAAAAAGAAATGGCTTTTACTTGCGGATCAGGAGTTACTGCGTGTATTTTAGGTCTAGCTAATTCTCTTATAAATGGTAAAAAACCTATTATTTACGACGGCTCTTGGGCTGAATACGGATTAAAATAATAAAATATGAAAACTTCTACGAAAATCAAAGGATTTTTAATAATTTTTTTTATAGCTATATTTGCTGTTATAGCTGCAAGGCATTTTATAGGACTGCACTTTAAAAAAAAATTTAGTGTTAGACCTGCTCCTGGAGTAATTGTTACGGCAGTAGAGAAATCCCTTTTCTACAATAGTATAGAAACGTTTGGTACGGCCATTGCTCAAAATTCAAAAACATACAGAGTTCAAGCAAGTGAAATTGAAGGAGAACTCAAAATTGAAAATAGATTTGTTAAAAAAGATGAAGTTATTTTAACCCTTAAAGACGGTGAAAAAATAGTAGCTGACTTTGCCGGTAAAGTTGGAAAAAGAGAAATAGCCCAAGGTGTACTAGGTTCTGAGAGTTTGATTATTACACTTGATGATTTAAAAAAAATTATAATTGATATTAAGGTTCCTGAAAATTATGTTAGTGTTCTCAAAGGTGGTCTTAAAGCTGAGGTAACGAGTTCAGCGTATAAAAAAATTTTTAAGGGTAAAATTGGAACAATTAGTTCTCGTATAGACCCTTCGACTAGGTCAATTCTGTCACGAATAATTGTTGATAATTCAGACTTTGAAATTATTCCAGGACAACTAATGACTGTTAAAATAATTTATAACGAAACAAATCAAATAGGAGTACCTGAAAGCGCTGTGACTGTTCAAGGAAATACAGCCTTTGTTTATGTAGTTAATAATGATGCTGCTGAAAAAATAAATATTGAAATCGGTAAAAGAAACTTTGGAAAAGTTTCAGTATTATCTGGATTAAACGAAGGTGATGTAGTTATAGCTGAAGGTGTTTCTAAAGTAAGAGATAAAGCTAAAGTCAAAATTATTACGCCATTAAAATAAATGTTCTTAACTGACCTATCTATTAAAAGACCTGTTGTAGCTTCAGTAATGAGTTTAATCTTGGTAATCTTCGGGTTAGTAACATTTCAAGAAATTCCTACTGATGAACTGCCAGATGTTCAGCCTCCGGTAGTTACAATACAAACTGAATATAAAGGTGCCTCAGCAGAGATAGTTGATACACAAATTACACAAAAAATTGAAGATTTTGTTGGAGGCACACCTGGTTTAGAAACAATTGATTCTTTTAGTGAAGATGAAAGTTCTAGGATAACTCTAACGTTTGAAACTGACTTGGACTTAAATGATGTAGCAAATGATGTAAGGAGTTCTGTTTCTAGAGTTTTAGATAATCTTCCTGATGGTGCCGAACAACCTGAAATTTTTAAACAGAGCGCGGGTATGCGAACAACTATGTGGTTATCTTTTAATTCTGAAACAATGACAGATTTAGAACTTACTGATTATGCAGATAGATATTTAACTGACACTTTTTCCACTGTTGATGGTGTAGGAAGGGTTAGATTGGGGGGTCAAAGAGAATTATCCTTAAGAGTTTGGCTAGATCCAATAGCGCTTGCGGCAAGAGATTTGACAACACAAGAAGTAGAGAACGTTTTAAGAAAAGAAAATGTAGAATTTCCAGCAGGAAGAATAGAGTCTAGAGATGTAGACTTAACAATCAAACTGGATAAGCCATATAGTAATTTAGAAAACTATAAAAACTTACCCTTAAAAAGAGCTGCCGATGGATCTATTATAACACTTTCTGATGTTGCTAGAGTAGAATTAGGAGCAGAATCTACACGAACTTTATTTAAAGGAAATGGTAAACAAGTGGTAGGAATAGGAATCTACCAGCAATCAGATGCTAATACGATAGCCGTTGCAAAGGGAATCAAAAAGAAGATAGAAGAGCTCAAGCCAAGTTTGCCTCCGGGCACTACATTAGAAGTTTCATTCGATAGAAGTAATTATATAAAAGCTGCAATTAAAGAAGTTTATAAAACTCTTTTTATAGCTTTAATTTTAGTAACCATAATAATTTATTTATTTTTAGGAAATATAAGAGCGTTAGTAGTCCCTCTTGTGGCTTTACCAGTATCGTTAATTTCAACTTTCTTGGCTATTTATATTTTCGATTTTTCAATAAATCTTTTCACGTTAATGGCTTTGGTTCTGGCTATTGGAATTGTGGTTGATGACGCGATAGTAATGCTTGAAAATATTGTAAGAAGAATAGAATTGGGAGACACGCCTCTTGTTGCGGCATTTAAAGGAGCTAAACAAGTTTCATTTGCAATCATTGCAACAACTGTGGTTTTAGTGGCGGTATTTGTTCCCTTAATTTTTATTAAGGGCATTACAGGCGTATTGTTTACCCAGACTGCAATTACACTTGCATCTGCAGTAATTATTTCAAGTTTTGTTGCTTTATCTTTAAGTCCGATGCTGGCAAGCAAATTTTTAAAACCAAAAATGAATAAATCTAAAATTGTTCTTAAATTTGAAAAATTTTTAAAAAACCTTACCCACCTTTATAAGGTTTCTTTACTCGGTTGGATAAAAAAGAGAACAACGATTACTATGTTTTTATTAGCTACTTTGGCATTAACTTTATTTTTTTTTAATTTTACTAAGAAAGAATTAATAGCGCCTGAAGATAGAGGTGCATTTTTTGTGATAGTAAAAGCTCCACAAGGTTCAGGATTTAATTTTACAAAAGATAGAGCCGAGGAGATAGAAAAATTATTACTACCAAATGTTGGAAAAGGTGAATATAGAAAATTAATTATGAGAGTTCCAGGATTTGGAAAATCAGCTAAACAAGTTAATAGTGGATTTATCATAGTTTTACTAGAGCCATGGAAGAAAAGAGATCGTCATGGTGTGCAAATCATGAGGGAGTCTTTTGGAAAAATTTCAAAGGTACCGGGGGTATTAGCATTCCCAATTATGCCTCAAGGAATAAGGACGGGTGGTGTTCAAAGCCCGGTACAATTTGTTGTTTTAGGAAATACATATGAGCAACTTATTGAATGGAAAGAGATTATTAAAAAAGAGGCTAGAAAAAACTCAGGTTTAACCTCTATCGAAGATGATTTTGATCTGAATAAACCTCAATTGAACGTAAAAATTGATCAAAAAAAAGCTGCTGATTTAGGTGTTTCCACTGAAGACATTGGTAAAACAATTGAAACTATATTTGGATCAAGGCGTGTAACTAATTTTACTCGAGATGGAAAAGAATATTCTATAATTTTACAAGGAGATATTAAAGATAGGCAAGAGCCAGAAAGTATTAGTAAAGTTTTTGTAAGATCAAAAAATAATAATAAACTTGTTTCTATTTCAAATTTAGTTGCATATGATGAAGAAGGTCAGTCTCCTTTCTTGGCAAGATATAATAGACAAAAAGCTGTAACTATTTCAGCAAGACTCGTCGGAGATTATTCATTAGATGAAGCTTTGAAGTTTTTGGTTAATGTTGTTGAGCAAAACACACCTCAAGCAAAAATTGCTTATAAAGGTGAAAGCGAAGAATATAAAAAAACTAATACAGAACTATACGTAATTTTTGCGCTAGCTTTGGTCACTGCTTATCTTGCTATGAGCGCACAATTTGAAAGTTGGAGGCATCCTTTAACAATAATGTTAACTGTTCCTATGGCAATATTAGGCGGTTTATTAGGGATATTAGTAGTTGGTTCCTCTTTAAATGTTTACAGTCAAATAGCTTTAATTATTTTAATAGGTCTCTCTGCAAAAAATGGAATTTTAATTGTAGAATTTGCAAACCAATTACGAAAAGAAGGTAAAAAAATAGAAGTTGCAGTATTTGAGGCAGCAGCAATAAGATTAAGACCTATTCTTATGACAAGTCTATCAACAATTATAGGCGTATTACCTCTTATAATCGGAACAGGTCCAGGTGCTGCAAGCAGACTGACTGTTGGAATAACTATTTTTGGAGGGATGTTATTTTCTACTTTCTTTACACTCTATGTCATACCAACAATTTATACAATTGTTGGAAAAAATACTAAAAGAATTGATGCAGTAGAGATAGATTTAAATAAACAACTTAAAAAATAATATACTTATTTTTATCTAAATTCTTTTTACAGAGCGTTAATTGTTTTCTATATTTATTTGCCATATCTTTTACAGATTTTGCATAGATAATAGCTTTTTTATCTTTAGAATAATTTTTATAATCGCCCCAACCTTTATAGTAAGCCAAGTATTGTTTATAAGCATCTTTTTTAGAAATTCTTAAAATTTTATTAGTTTTATGAATGTACCATCCAATAAAATCAACTGAGTCCTTAAATCTAACCCTTGTAGCTAATGGATTGTTTGTTTCTCTCTTATATTGTTCCCATGTACCTTTCACCGCCTGGGAATAACCAAAAGAACTTGATGGTCTTTTAAATGGAATTACTTTAAATAATTTTCTTCTTGGAGGTTTAGCGAGCCAATCAAAATCACTCTCTTTTTTTACGAATGCTAATTGTAAATGTATCGGCGCTCCCCATTTCTCATAGGATGCTTTTGCATGTTTATACCATAAGTATCTCTCTTCAAAAATCGCACAGCTATTTTGGGTATTTTTAGGAATTGACGAACAAGCAACGAGTAACGAAAAAGTTGAGAAAAATATAATTTTTTTTAAGTGAATCACTTAAAAACTTATACTAAAATTTAATTAAGCTTTCTCCATTTTTCTGGTCTTTCAAAAGATCCCTTCCACAAACCGAGTTTGTTTTCTTTTGCGTATATTTCATCTCCAAGGTAATCTTTTGAATACCTTTTATAAGCTACGGCTAAGCCATTTCTAACCATCCATTTATTCAGATTAATTTTATCTTTATAGCAAGTTGCTAAGTACCGCTTGTAGCGATCACGTCCTGATGAAATACAGTTTATTTGAGACTTGTTAATCTTATCTACCAATTTCTTTTTCGATATAACCCCGCAAGAATAATTCTTTTTAAAGCTAAATCCAATAATTGCTGAAATTTTTAAAAAGACTTTTTGACATTGCTGTCTTATTTCTGGAGCGTCAATACCCTCTAGTCTTATTTTTTTGGAATTAATATGGACTGTGTCTCCATCAATTATTTTTGGCGTACCATAAATTTCTTCAGAGTTTAAATTTTGAACTAAGAAAAATATAATTAAAAAATTTAAGAGTAATTTAATCATTTTATAAATCTTTTAATAAATATAATTATCAGAACGCCCAGTATATTTGCTATTAAATCATAAAACTCAAAAGCTCTATTAGGGATTACAAAGTGTAAAATTTCTAAAATAAAAGATATAAAGAGAATCATTTTATAATCGGTAAAAATATTTACAGCTTTTGATCTAATAATTAATGCTAATGTTGTAATGTAACTAAAAAAAATTAAATGGTTAATTGAGGTTCCTATCGGATTGGGTATTAAGTTCGGTTGTTGTTCTAAATTTCCATATAAAAAATATCCTATTAAACTCCCAGGATATAAATATAAAATGAATAAAATAATTAACGAAAAATAATAAACATATTCTAATAGTTTTAATATACTGTTTTTCATTATCAATTTAATATAGTACATAATAATTAAATTAAATATAATGACTAAATTAATTCTCACTCGACATGGTCAAAGTGTTTGGAATGCTGAAAATAGATTTACAGGCTGGGTAGATGTTGATCTCTCAAATAAAGGAATTAAAGAAGCAGAAAAATCTGGTGAATTAATTAAAGAATTAAAAATTAAAATTGATGTCTCCTATACCTCATATTTAAAAAGAGCTATAAAAACTTTAACAACGATTCTTAAAATAAACAATTTAGAACTAAAGTTTAACACTGCTTGGCAGCTTAATGAACGACACTACGGATCTTTAACAGGTCTGAATAAGGAGGAAACAAAAAAAGAAATTGGGGAAGAGCAATTTAAAAAATATAGAAGATCTTGGGATATAGCACCACCTCCCATGAATGCAGAGAGTGAGTATCAAACTTTATTTAGTCCTTTAAACTCAAGTATACCAGTTGGTATGACTCCTTTTACCGAGTCTTTAAAAGATACCTATGACAGGGTCGTTCCATTTTTTGAAAGCGAGATAAAAAAAAATTTGTTAGAAAATAGAAATATTTTAATTTCAGCGCATGGAAATTCGCTTAGAGCACTGTGTAAATATTTATTTAACATATCTGATGGCAAAATTAATCAATTAGAAATACCTACAGGAAACCCGCTTGTAATCGAATTAGATAATAAATTAAAAATTAACAAAAACTTTTATTTAGATAAAATTCGGTCTAAAGAAATTGTTATTTAAAGAAGAAATATTATTGGAATTAGAATCTTCTATTTAATGTTAAACTAGCAATTTTATCTATCAATCCCTCTTGATCTTCGTATCTAAAATCAATCTCAAAATTAAAATTCTTGCTTTTTTTTAATAAAGAAACTCCAGCGTGATAACCAGACGAGGTTTCGTTCCCATTATTTTTAACATCAGAATTAAAACCTCTAGCTGAAACTCCAATTTTTTTATTGTAATTTTTGAAACCGCTGCCGCCTAAGTAAATTTTTCCTAATATATCGTTTTGAGGTAATATATTTGTATATGCTGCTTCAATAGTACCACTTAATAATTGATCAAAACTTTCTTTTACTTTTAATTCACCATCAGTAAATTGGGAAATGTACTCTGGATATCTTTGAGCGCTAAATGAACTTTCAAATCCTAAAGTAAAAAAATTATTTTCATCCTGTTCAAAGTTATTAGAAATTTTAGCATTGATACCAGCAAATTCACTCAAAAAAGTTTTTCTAATAGTCTGGCTTTTATCAGTATCAAAATCTTCATTTCTTTGAAGGCTTAATCCAACAAGTGGTGTCAGAGAGGCCTCAAAACCTGCGTTTTGGTAAGAATTTTTTATTCCAAATGTAAAATTATCGTTATCAGTGCTTGTCCTATCTTCAAAATTATTGTTTTGTCTTGAGTAACCAAAAAAAGTATTGCTCACAAGACTATCATTTAAAAATATTGGAGAATTCATCCCAACACCACCAAAATTACGACCCTCATAAACATGATTTCTTTCTTGAAAACTATTAAACATTTTTACAAAACCAGTATTACAATCTTTTAAATCTTCATCATCTCTATTTTCATCTAGTGTTGAGCAACGTTGGGAGTTATATCCTATATTATTAGCTGCGTTATAAAAGTTTCTAAATTTAGTTAGAGTATTTTCTGAACGGAATTTTCGATTATTCTGACTCACCTCGAGTCTTTCACCTTTAATAATTAGAATTCCATCTATACCCGCGTTATAATACTCTGCTACATCACCTAAAGCTTCATCTCCTTTCCCTGAGTGATTCTTCGTTCTTTTCGATGCAGCTTCAACTGCTCTAGAAGGTGTTATGTTTCCCCAAACATTATTATCACCATTTGAGAAAGTTAAAACCTGTTCAGTCAGAGTAACTTCATGTTCAGAGTTATTTGTAATCGTTAAATTATCAGCATGTTCTTGTACATAATCAAATATTCTTATTTCGAGATCTCTATTAATTTCGGCTCCAATAACAATTTCACCTTTGGTTCCATTAAAATCTATACCATTTCTAAATTGCGCACCTTTTTCAATATTTATTGTCGTTTTACCACTTCCTGAAGGTCCACATGAGTCCCAGTGAGGTGTGTCATCACATTTAATAACCATGATATCCATACCAATTCTTCGTGAACTGCCAGAGCCGTCTACGGTCCATGCTTGCTCTGGTCCTCCATAGATTGTTCCTGAGGTAGTTATTGTATTATTTACTCTATTGTTAAATCTTAGTGCAAATGCTCCTCTGCCTTCCTGCTCTATTCTTCCAGTATTTATAACTGTATGACTTCCGGTACCATCGGCATCATCATTGCCTGTACAATGAGCCTCGTGACTTTCAGATGAGCAGTGTCCAAGGTTAATTAATCCAATCCAAACAGGATTATGAGTTGTCTGGCTGCCACTTACTCCGTTTCCCGTGATAAGCCCACTATTATTTAAAGTAACATTTCCAGACACTACACTTTCATAACTACTAATTGCTGCGTGATTTTCTGAGGAAATTGTTCCAGTATTTGTTATACTAAAATCTCCTCTGGTACCATTAATTATGATGACTTCAGCTATTCCATTAATCGTTCCATTATTTACAATTGAAGAGTTAGCTGTATCTGAAAAAAAAAGCATACTAAAATTAGTACCATCTATTGTTCCATTATTATTTAATGTAAAACCATCATCATCCTCTACATCAATCATTTTTTTTACTGTACCAGCCCAAGTTACACCTTCATTAACTGTCATGGTTTGGTCATCTGCACAATCTAATGAACCCTGTGTAGTATCAGAAGAGATAGTTATGTTGCAATTAGCTTCGACTTTGTTATTGAAAGAAATTATTATAAATGCTGCTAATAAAAAAAACTTCATATTAAATAAGTTACAATATTCCTCTTTTTTTACAATTGTTAAAGGAGTGAGAAAACTAAGTATATTTCCATGCTAGAATGAATTATTTTTTTAATTTTTGTTCCATTGAAATCTTTTTACTCTTCCATTGCATTTAACCCTAAGCATAAAACCTGCTCTTTCAGGATAGTAAGCTAAGCCTCCATCCTTTGGTGGATCACCAATGTAAGATAATATTGGAATATTATAATGCAAATTTTCGTAAGGGCTTTTGGCATAATTGCCAAAACTTTTTGCAGTTTCTCCTGCAATAGTTCCAAAATTATAAGAACAGTTTAATTGTCTATCTCTACCAGGAGTATTATTTAAATATTGAGTTTTAATTGTAATTTTTTCATTTGCCCCTTTAAGCTTACAAAGTGCATAATTCGAGTCGATCATTTTTTTTAAGTCCTCAAAGTTTTGAAAACAGGCTTTTTCTTTTGCTGAAGTTTGAAAATTATTAAAGGCCACCACACCCACAGCACTTAAAATTCCTACAATAGCTACAACTACCAAAAGCTCAATAAGAGTAAAACCCGTTTTCATTTTATTAAATTTTTAAATTTTTTTTTTATTTTTTTTTTTATCTTATTTTTGTCTAATTTACCCTCTAAAAATTGCTTTTTAGCTGTATTATATATTTTTAAAAGAGTTTTTTTGAGCACTATCTTATAATCATTGCTACTACTAGAATTGCCTAAATTTTTAAATTTTAAATCTCCAACTTTTACTTGCTGACTTAAATCAATTGTATTTGATTTTGCAAAAACAAGGATATTGTTAATCTCTAATTCTTTTATTATGAATTCTCTAGTCTCTTTTCGAGAAATAGTTTTATTTTCAAATCTTTTTCTAATTGAATTAAAATTACTTTTATTTTTTTGTGCAATATTAAAATAATAATTAATATCTACACCATCAAGAATAATTTGATCTATCTCAAAGATTTCATCAAAAATCGAAAATGAGTTTATTAAAATTAAACCTTTGTCTAAACTAATAAAGTTTCCAGGAAAGTTTTTATTCTTTACCTCTAAATTTTTCAAAGTAATTTTATTACCTAGGTAATCAACCTCAAGTTTATCTATCTTTACTTCTCGATCGAGTAATTTTGTTAAATTAGATTCAACAGTCTTTTTTATTAGTCTATCACCAATAATTTCAGCAAAAACATAGAATATTGTTCCTATTATAAATATAAATAAAAAAAACTTCTTCATAGGCTAGTTAATTGCTAACAACTGCTTCCAAAATCAGTAAGATCGATTTGATGAGATAATTTATCATTATTGTCATTATAAACTGTTTCAATATGTATTATAGGTTTTTGATTTGTGCATCTGTTATAAAATTCGACTGATCCTTTAATTCCTCTAGGTCCGTAATTTATAGCTGGGTAATTTGGGTCGTTAAAAGGATGATCTTTTATTGTGCATTTTAGATTGTCAACCATGGAATCCATAACAGAACTTACAGTTCCCGGTAATATTTTTCGATCTTGTGCTCTACTGCAGTCGAAATCCCTTACGCTAATAAAGTCTCTCATATAACCGTTATCCATTGATGCTTTTAAGAGTGAGGAATTAACATATTTTATTGTAAGGCTGTGATTAGCTTTTGTAGCATTAATTTTTGCTGACTCTTGAAAACCTGAAAATGCGGTAACTCCTACAGCAGCAAGAATACCGATGATGGCTACTACAACTAAGAGCTCTATTAGGGTGAAGGCTTTGGAACTTTTTTTATTAAGATGTTGTTTTATTTTAGAGAACACTGTTGTTGGCATACACTATCGTTGTTACGTTGCTTGCAATTGTTGTAACAAATAAAGTCAAATGCCAACCTCGGTTCTCCAAAAACAGTTTTTACTGTTTTCATTGCAGCAATTTTTGTTTCAGCTGTCCAACAGCCTACGTATGCAGTTGCATTTTGGATTTTCTCACCAATAACTTCGGTTGAAATTTTCTTTGAGTCCATATCTGGACTTTTAATACTATTTGCTGAAGTGAAGTTCTTTAATATTGATGATTTAATTCCGAAATTAGTATTCTCTGGAATTACTCCATAAGACTCCATGGCATCCTTATAATCGAGCTTTGCTACCGCTACACCTATAACATCTCCATTCGTATTTACAATTGGCCCTCCGCTATTACCAGGTTGGATAGCTGCATCAATTTGAACTAACGCATAATTATTTTGTAGTCCGGCCAAAGCACTGACGACTCCCTTAGTAACTTTTACAGAAGAGCTTACTGCTTGGCCAAAAGGGTAGCCTGCCACATAAATATCATCTAGCAATTTTGCATCTTTATTTGAAATATTAAACTTGTCTTTTGGATTTAAATCTGTTTCTAGTAAAGCTAGATCGTTAATTCTATCATAAGCTAATATTTTAGCTGTTCCAGTTTTACCAAAATAGTTTACTTTTGTAATATTGCAATAATTAACAACATGATGATTTGTGATCATGTGACCTTCATCAGAAATGAAAAAAGCAGTTCCTGATCCAGTGAAAATTTTATCATCCAAAACTTTTACGATTTTCTTTGACTGCGTATCTTGATCTATTACGACTTTAGCTTTTACTTTCTTACAGATAAAAACAACATTGTTTGTATTTACAACGCTCTCAGCAATTTTTTTTGACTCATTGCAAGCTTTTAGATCAGTTTTGTAAACATGTTCAATCATGTTTCCGTTAAGAAATAAAAGTAATGCAGTCACGATTTCCATATAAATATTCTACTACTTAATTTAAACTTTGACAATAATACTAAATCATTACTCTAGCAGTTCGTTTTTTTCTTTTGGTGATTTAGGTATAATGTTGTTGCTCCTGATTTTGAAGCTCGTATACAAAAGCCATCACTAATCGATCGAATTGAGTATTGATATTCTTGGTCCTGAAATTCATCTACGCCATCAAATAATTCTCTAACAATAGCATTTTTGTTAGAGCTAAAATAATAAACATTGTTATTTGACTTGTATTCCATCTCAGCAAGATAGATAGTATTCATAGTAGTTTCTGCTTGTTTTTGTTTTGTTGAACTAATAAAACCGGTGAAAGCGTAAACACCTATTGCTGATAAAATTCCGACTAGTGCTACAACTACCAACAGCTCAATTAAGGTAAAGCCTTTATTGAGTCTCATTTTATAAATTACTATTCTGCTAGTACTGTTGTTTGCCTAATGTTATCTCCAGAACAAGTATCATTCCAGCAGGTCTTGATTTGTACATTAGCTCCTGATCTACCAATATTAACTCTACCTTTTTCATAAGCAGTTCCACTTTTAACGGCAGCCTCTGATTGAGACCATGGATTTTTGTCTTTGAAAATAGCAATACCGGCTACAGCTCTTGTAGCTAACGTATTAGAATTAGAGTCACAGTTTTGTGAAATCGAAGTACCTGCTGAGTTAGTTCCAGTCATGAAAGTAGATTGGCCTAAAGTACATTTTTTAAGTTCTGAGGCTATTACTTTTACTACACCTGAGTGGATAGATTGCATTGACTTAACTTTTGCAGATTCTTGAAATCCTGAGAAAGCTGTAACGCCCACTGCTGCAAGAATACCTATGATTGCAACAACTACCAATAATTCTATTAATGTAAAACCTTTGTTTTTTCTAAATTTTTTTGTTTTCATTTAAATCCCTTATAAATTTTTTATTATACTAAATATCTACTTATTAATGTCAATAACCTAATTAAATAACGAAAAGGTAAAAATCAAGGATTTATCCTATTAATTCACCTACACTGAACAATGGAGAATACATTGCTAGCATTAAACCACCTATAGTTACTCCCATAAAAACGATCATTATGGGTTCAATAAGTGTAGATAGATCAGCTACTGCAGTATCAAACTCCTCCTCATAGTAGTTTGCGACTGAGCCAAACATTTCATCTAAACTTCCCGTTTGTTCTCCGACAGATATTAATTGACTAAACGTTGGAGGGAAAACTGTCTGTTTTTTAAAAGCTTCTGTTAAAGTCTCTCCAGAAAAAACACTTTTTTTAATGTTCTCTAAAGCCTCAATTACGACTACGTTGGTTGTTACTTGTTTAGCTATGTCTATACTTTCAATTAGTTCAACACCAGCTTGAGCTAAATTTCCGAGTACTATTGAAACTTTTGCTAAAATAGATTTTTTGATTAAATTTCCAAAAATTGGTAATTTAAATTGGGCTTTATGCCAAGCTTTTTTTAATGGATAGCTTTTTTTCAAAGCAAAGCCAAATCCGACTAAAGATAGAACTATGAAAAAAAAAGTAAATAGTCCACCAAATCCACTAACGAAATCGCTTAAGGTCATTACAATTTTCGTTGGGGCAGGTAGTTTGTCTCCCATGCCCATGTTTTCGTACATTTGTACAAACGTTGGTACTACGTTAATTAACATAAAAACAGTTACACCAAGCGCTACGGTTAATAATACACCGGGATAGAAAAATGCGCTTTTAATTTTAGATTTTATTTTTTCTTTTTTTTCTAGATTTTCCACAATTTTCATCATAAAGGTATCAAGTTTTCCACTTGCTTCTCCTGCTTTAATTAAGTTCACAACAACTGTGTCAAAAGTTTTTGGGTGCTTATCAAAACATTTTGACAAAGCGTTACCAGATTCTAAATCGGTTCTAATGGCATTTATAATTTTTTGCATAGGCTTAGAAGTAGTTTGTGCCTCTAAAAGTTTAAGTGTTTCAAGAATAGGAAGTCCTGCTTTTTGCATAGTTGCAAATTGTTTACAAAATATTAAAATATCAACAGCTTTAACGCTGCCTCCGCCAAAAGAAAAGGAAGTTTTTGTATCCTTTTTTTTGTCCTCTTTCTTCTTAGCTTGAATTAATTTGGTAATAATTACTTTTTGTTCTTTTAATTTATGTGAGGCCTCAGTAGAGTTAAGAGCTTCAATGTCGCCCTCAACATATTTGCCCATTGCAATACCTTTATAATGAAAATTCAACATTATCCAATATCTGATTGCATTACTCTATCATACTCTTTAAAACTTAAATCTCCGCTTAAGAGTAAATCGTGGCCCATTTCTTGCATAGTTTTAAAGCCATTTTTTTTTGCAATTTGTGTTAGTTCTAACTGGGTAAGATTTTTTAAAATTCCATTTTTAATATCTTTATCTACCACAAGTATCTCATAAATTCCCATTCTGCCTTTGTATCCTGTGTTTCCACATTTATCACAACCTTTGCCTTTATGAATTTTTGCTCTTAAAGACTCTTCTGGATTAAAGCCAATGTCAGTTAATATCTTCGGATTAATGGACTCATCAACAATTTTACATTCAGCACAATTTTTTCTAGCTAATCTTTGTGCCATTACTAATGTTAATGCTGCAGAAATTAGATAATTTGGTGTTCCCATGTTAAGTAATCTTGTTATTGAACTTGGAGCATCGTTAGTGTGAAGTGTGCTGAAAACTAAGTGGCCGGTCAAAGAGGCCTTAAGTGCAATATCTACTGTAGCTTTATCCCTGATCTCTCCAACAAGAATTACTTCCGGGTCTTGCCGTAAAAATGATCTCAGCGCTTCCTCGAAAGTGTAACCAATTTGCTCTTTAACCTGAACTTGGCCTATACCATCCAATTCATATTCAACTGGATCTTCTGCAGTTAATATATTCATTCCTGGCTGATTAATATGTTTCAAAACACTATATAAAGTTGTTGTTTTTCCACTTCCAGTAGGTCCAGTTACTAAGACCATGCCTTGAGGAGAAGTAATAGCTTTTTCTAATTTTGTTAAATCTTTAGCTTCAAACCCTAGCTCGCTCAATTTTTTATCACCTGCTTCTTTATTTAAAATCCTCATTACAATTCTCTCTTTGTTTTTCGTTGGTAGAATTGAAATCCTTAGGTCTACCTCTTTGGTATCATTTTTAAAGGCAGCTGCTCCATCTTGAGGTTTTCTTCTCTCTGCAATATCCAGAGCACTCATAATTTTTACTCTTGTTATGATTGCATCGTACTCTTTGAATAGATATTTTGAATAATTATCCATTATTCTTAGAATGCCGTCTATCCTATAACGAATTTGTGCACTATCTCTAAAGCATTCTATATGTATATCGCTTGCTCCAAGTTCTACAGCATTAGATATCACTTTATTTCCAAACTCTATAACGTCATCACCAATTTCAACTACTTTATCCTTTGTTTTTTTTCTCTCTAGTTTAGCATTTTTAGTACCTTTGTTTGTATCTGCATTTGTACTTTGCCCTTTTATTCTTGAAATAAAATCTTCTATGTCTGATATTTTAGCAGCATGTACTTCTATAGCTTTGTTTGTCATGGTTTCAAAAGTTTTAATCATACTTAATTTAGAGCCATCGGATATTGCAATTTTAAGAAAATCACTTCCTACTTCGAAAGGAGCAATAAGGTTTTGTTCAATGAATTTTTTATCAAATGCGTTTTTTACATTGTCAGTTACTACAGCCTTTTTAAGATTTGCAACTTCAAGTGAATAAGTATTTGATAATATTTTTAAAATTTTGTCTTCGTCTGTTAAATTGAGTTCAAATGCAGTCTCTAACTTTGTTTTTCCTATTTCGGAACTTGTGTTTCTAATTTTAGTGACTTGATCCTCATCTAATGCATCGTGTTCTCTAAGCATTGAAATAATGCTTTGTTCACTCGTATTATCTAACTTGCTTTTGAACATTTATCCAATAACCCTAGGTGCTATGAATACTAACATTTCATCTAATATTACTTCTTTTGTTCTAGATTTAAAGAGATTTCCCAAAACAGGGACTTTACTAACTCCAGGCGTCTGATTACCAGTGCTTTCTGAAGATTTAATTTTGATACCACCAATTACTACTATATCTCCATCGCTAATTAAAAGTTTAGTAGTAATCTCATTCTTTTCTATTGCAGGTTCCTCTGTTCCTAAAGTCGTATCAGGTGAATCTTTAGTTACATTTATATCTAATAAAACATTCCCGTCTCCTATCACACTAGGAGTAACTGTTAATGAAAGTGACGCCTCTTTAAATTCAATTGTAGCTTCTCCATCGGTAATTACCTGGTATGGAATTTCTGTTCCTTGAGTAATAGTTGCCTGTTGGTTATTTAAAGTAAATACGCTAGGAGAGGAAACCATTCTGCTTAATCCGGTTGATTCTAAGGCTTCCAACTCTAATTTAAGCGCTGCGGTACTAAACGTTTTTATAATTCCAATACCGCTGGTAGCAGCTCCGGTAATAGAGTTATCAGTTACAGTTCCTGCGGCTGCGCCTAAAGATACGCCGCCTGGTGTAGTGGAAAATCCTCCTATACCTCCGCTGATGATCTCAGAACCAGCTTCCCCAGCAGTACCTTTTTTTGTCATTGCTCCTATTCTTGTTCCAAGTTGTCTTTGGAAATCAGAACCCGCCTCTACAACAAATGCCTCTATCAATACTTGTTGTGTTCTTACATCAATTTTTTTTACAACATCCGCTATTACATCTAAATTATCTTCTGAGCCTCTTACGATTATCGATCTTGTCGTATTTTCAACTGTTATAGAAAGATTAGAAATATTAGTAGCTACCCCGCCTTCACCAGTTTGACCTCCTAACCCATATAAGTTTTCAATTGTAGTTTTTGCTTCGTCTGGGCTAATATAATAAAGCTTAAATAGTTGAGTCAAAACTGGTTTTACAGACTCATCAGCTGCTAATCTTTTTTGTAAACTCACGTTTCTTTCAGATTTCAAATTTTCTTGTTGTTTTAATTTATCAGGAGTGTGTACTCTTATTATACCTTGTGGGGCATCAATGTCAGCTGCTAAAGTTTTCATATCGAGAAGAGTTTGAAAAGCTACATCCCAAGGTACGTTTTTAAATTTAGCATTTACAGTTCCGCTAACTTCATCACCAACTAAAATATTAACACCCCCAATATCCGCCATAACTGACATCACGTAAGCAAAATCTAATCCTTGTAAATTTAGGCTTACATTTTGTTTTAGATTTGAGTAATCATCAGAAATAGACACATAACTTTTAATTTTTTCTTTAGCAATCGTTATCCTTCTTTCTGCCTCAGTTGGACTGAAATCTCCGCCGTAAGGTTTAGGGCCATCTTCAATTTTTTTATCCAGGGTTTTTTGACCTTCAATCCGAACTTGGGTTGTGTCAATTAATTCACCAGGATTTTCATAATCAATTTTGTCCTTTTTTTTATTTTTATCAGATTTTAATCCAGTTGAGGCGCAAGACTGTAAAAGAGCCATCATTAAGGAAAATAAAATTATATTTTTAAATTTTGTCATTTAGCCTTCACTGGGTTTTATTATATTATTAAAATATACTTCAAAAAATTGTTCACCACTTTTTATCAGAATAAATTCTGATTTTACCTCATCTAAAAAGACATTATCATTAATATACGAATTTTCAGAAAATTTTCTTGAGCCCTCTGGGCTTGATAAAATAGCTATGCTCTCTGTTTCACCTACAATAGTACCAACTAATCGAAATCCACCCAATATACCAGAACCCCCCGATTGCATCTGTGAAGTTGTAGAACCCTGAGGCGCCGATACTCCAGAACTGCTTTGAAATGGATCAATCGCAGGTAACTCCTCGTCGTCTAAATTTATTTCTTGATCGTGATTAACTGAGTACACATTAACAATTGAAAAGTTAAATAGTACTAAGAAATAAAATAAAAATTTACTTATATTCATCAGGCAAACCTACTATTGAAATTGTTCCTTTTGATAAAACTTGACCACGAGGTGCTTTTAAAAGATTTATTTCCTCGCTATCAAAATTAATTACTTTCATTGATTTTGATAAAGCTCTTCTAAATTTGAGATATCCTAAAAAAGTTCCTCTTATTTCATAGTCAACAGGTATAGTATAATAGCTACCTCCTCCACTTCCTTCTTGTGCGTTAGGATCATCTTGTGTGTTGGTATTATCTCCTTGATTATTTTGATCAGGATTTGCTCCGCCTGCAGGAGTAGGATCACCTTTTTTAAGATTTACAATTGAAAGGCTGTTAGCCAAGGCAAAATTACTTATACTTTGATATAAACCTTCAACCTCTTTCTTGCTGTGAAATAATTTACTATTTTTTTCATACTCTGGCTCAATGTTTTTAACCTGTACTTTAAGATCCTCAATTTGAGTTTTAAAATTTTGAATTTCTGTTTGGTTTTGAGACATCTGTGCAATTTTACCTTTTTGATCTTTAACAGTAGGAGCTACAAAAATATAATAAAAAAATACTGATAAAAACACAGCGCCGAAACCAATGCCAAATTTTGTAAGAGCTTTTTTATCATTCATTATCCCAAGCCCTTTTACTTTTGAAATTAATTCTTTAACGTCTAGGTTTTTTAATTCGTTTAAATCCATTTTTAAGTTTTTATCACACAGTTTATTTCAAAACCTTTTTTGTTTCCCCCAGTTTGTTCTCCTTGATTTTCTTCTTGTTTCATATTAGCCAATGAAGCTTCTTCAACAAGTGATTTGGAATTCAAGTTGTTTATAAAATTTAAAATATCTTGGTCTGAAAATGCTTTGCCAGATATAACTACGCTTTTTTTGCCATCAAAAGTCATTTTCGTAAACTCAACTCGCAATGGAACGCTTCTAGCTATTTGTGCTAATGCTCTGTAAGAAGAACTTTGATTAGAAGAAACTAGCTGACCTAATTCTAATGATTGTTGCATATCATTAAATTGTTTGTTTAATTTGTTGAATTCAGTACTGGTTTGATCATATTGAGCTTGAATAGTATCAAATTCTGTTAGTTTTGATTTATTGCTACTTATGGTCCAATAAGAAAATCCAATTAGTAAAATATAAAATGCAGCCACTGCCCCGGCAACACCTTTCAATGCATAACCTGATAAAAATTTAAATTTTGCCGATTGCCTGATTGATTCCCTATTAGGTAATAAATTTATATTTTTTACTGCAGTTACAAATTTGTAATAACCGAAGATATCTAATTTTCTATAAGCCAATCCCAAAACTGAGGCAATGGTCGATCTATTAGCTAAGTTTATTTTTTCTTCGTTGTAAGTTGGAATTGATACTCCTTCAAGAGGATCAAAAATTTTAAAATTCACGGTTTGTAAATTTCTTCTAAATTTTGGAATTAGAGCTTCAATATTAGATAAACTACTCACTACTTGCACGCTCGAAACTTTAGTATCATATTTACTTTCATATTCGTTTAACGCTTGTTTTATTTGCATTGAGTATCTTCTTATTACTGCATCTTGTTCATTGGTTGATTGATTTTCTTTTATACCTTTCAAAAGATCTTTTTCAGGTTGACGTAAAAAAACATCTGTAATTCTTGGAGTATTATCATGAATAACCATCAAATAATTCTCATCTAAACCAACTTCTAAAATTGTCGAATTAATTGTTGCATCCTCCTTATTTTTGTAAAGCGTATTGTCATGCGCATTTTTTAACGTGAAGCATCTCACGTCTACAATTACAGGATTTAACCCAGCCTTTTTCACAATTGATGAATATGAAGTAAGCTCGCTTAATTTAGAAGCAACAAATAATATTTCCATTGTATTAGTTTTGCTGTTTCTGTTTATTACCTGATGAAAGATAGAATAATCATTTAAATTTTCTAAATTAACTAAATTTTCCCACAAAGAGTCTGTTTCGATAGCCTTTTTAAGTTCCTCTTCTGTCATTAGTGGAGATGTGACAACGCTAATTATCGCGCTAGTGTAAGGAATTGATACAGCTACGTTTTTTGATGTAATTTTAGCATTTGCCATTGCTAATTCTATTTCACTTGCTAGGTAATCTTTTGCTTCGTAAATTTTTTCAGGAACTTTTTCTGGGTCCAAGGATCTATACGAAAATTTATCTAACAACCATCCCTTTTCTTTATTCCCAGTGACTTGGCAAACTCTAATTGCTTCTCTGGTAATATCTAAGCCTGCAATTTCTTCACCAGCAACACTTAGTTTTGAAACACGAGACTGAAAAACATTTTTAAAAAGACTTTTGATTTTTTCAGAACTTTTTAAATTTTTTGAATTATTTGTTTGATCCTTTGACTCATTTTTGGATTTTAGTTTTAAGCCTGTAAATTTTATATTCTTTATTTTTTCCATAAAAGAAGATTGTATTCCTTGAAGTGAAGTAATTTTTTTATTTTTCTCATCTGAACTAATATTTTCTTCAACTAAATTTTGATTTGTTTTTTCCTGCTCATCTTTTTTTGGGTGAATATTTGGATCAGTATTAACTTTATTTTGTATATCGTTTTGACTTGTTTGCTCTGAAGGAGAACCATTTTGAATTATATTTTTTTCCTCCGAAATATTTTCGGAAACTTTATTCTCAACAGGAGGGTTTTCAGTTAAAATTTCTTTTTCATTGACGGTTCCCTTATTATTTTTAATTTCTAAGTGAACTTCATCGAACCATTTTTCCAAAATCGGTATTGCCTCTTCTAAAACCGTCGTTCCAGAGGATTTAACCATTTGTTTCCCGTTCAGGTAGATTCTACCTACATAATTTTTTGATTTTAGCTCACCTTTATAGGTGTCTTGCCTTACATATATATGTAATCGGCCATTTTTTTTATGTATCAATTCCATAATTTCGAATTTCTAACACAACATCAATAACCTCTAACACAATTAAGCTTATATTGTCAAATATAAAATGTGTTAGAATTTTATTATTTATCCTAAAAGTTGTTTTTTCGTAAAATATGAATAAAATCAATGTTTTAGCGTTTTAAATTTTTCAAAAAATTTTATGTTAGAAATTCTTTTTTTGTGTTATAGCATTTGGTAAATTGTGTTAGAGATATTTAACTTTTTTTTCAAATTATTAATTTCAAAAAACAAGTAAAATGCTCATTTTCTAGACTTGTTTTTTATCAATGAAATTGTGTTAGAAATGACTAATTTGTGTTAGAATTTAGTAATTTTCTCTCCATCCTTCAAGTTGTATCTCTTTATTTTGCGAAATTCCAATATTATTCAATTGTATCAAATTATCCTGAGTTTTAAGCCCAGATTTTGCCTGTCCTGATATACCAACGTATAGTTTATCACCCTGTGCAACAACCTTAGATAGAACTCCACTTCCAAGCTCGGTACTAATGCTAAATCCACCAGCCCCGCATTTGAGCTCATATTGCCCTAATATGCCTTTTCCCTGCTCACAGTCCGCTGCATTCGTTGGTTCATATATAGAAAAGTAAACTCTATCTCTATCAACTGTAGCTTGAGCTGTTACTTTTTGAGAGTTTGGTAAATTTACAAACCAACCTAAAGGGTAGGCGCCTCCTGGACAACCTCTTGAGGTACATTTTCTTACAGTTCCTACAGGACTAATTGTTTGATAATTTGGAAAATCTTTGTCAATGATGCCGAATAGCCTATTTCTAATTTGTCCATTTCGTTCTGCGAGTTTTTGCATGTTTCCAGTTCCAAAATATAACCACAAATTATTATCGTCATTGATTGTTGCTTCAAGATTATGAAAAATGTATCTGTCATTAGTTGAGTTGGACTCGGCTGTAAATAAAGTTGTTGTATTAATATTTTTTTTTATAACGTTGTTTTCAATTTCAAACGTTTCGGTCAAATCAATTTTAGTAATTTTTCCCTGCAAGTCTCCTACATAAACTAAAGCTCCGTGAAAATCAGCTTTGTCAGTACTATCGGCTGTTATTACTGTAAGATCAGAAGGAACGGAATTTACAATTTGGTTCTTAGGAACTTTGGAAACTATAAAAGTAACGGCTTGAGGTAAAATCTGGTCGAATTTTAATCGAATATTTGTAGCTGAATTTCCGTTTATATCTTCAGAAATACTATATCCCATGTTTCCAACTCCATCTACTATTATTTTTTCACTGCTTTTATTATATCTGTTTAAGCCTTTCGTGCCGAGATTTACTTCTTGTGCGCCAGCTGGTAGACCAAAAACATAATTATGACGTGAATTTAATTGGTTATCTATTTTAATCTTTTTTAGAACTTTTCCCTCGTTCTCAATATCAATAATATAAACAGCTGAGCCATAATCTGGTTGGACAGCTCCATTATATCCAGCACCAAAAACAGCTACCCATTTGTCATGTACTCCTTTAATATTATCTTTTACTTTTATTCTTATAATTCTTGGTGTTGACCAACTTTCTCCTATTTGTGTATAATCTAATTCTGCTCTTGGGAGCAAAGTTCCTCTACCGTATGAAAGTGTGCTTCTTGACTTATCCTCTCCCCAATGATGAACTGATTTGTTAAAAGAATCATTTTCAAATGCAAATAAATGCCTAGGATTATCTGGATCAGTTACATCTATTGCAAAGTAACCTTGACCACCAGAACCAAGTCCAGAAATTAAAACAGTCCTCCATCTTGGATTTATACTATTATCATTGGGAGTGTCGTCATAAAAAATATCTTTAACAACTGGTGATCCGTCTACCCCATAAATTGGATTAGTAGCATTAGCTTTTAAAGTTACAATATTGGATATTTTTCCAATCAAGTTTGGAGGAATATAACCCCATTTTTCTTTTCCTTGGCTTGTTGTAAATGCGTGTAATATTCCACTATTAGCCCCTGCATAAATCAATTCTTCTCTATTGTTACATACAACTCCACAGTCTCTGTTGCTCTTGAATTGCTCATATCCATTTACTAGTCTGTAATAAGCGTCAGTTTTTTGGAAGTTTGAAAATCCAGTATCTGTTACAGAAGCTTCAGGTCTACCGACAACAACTAACTCAGAGTTATAAATATCTGCTAATTTATGTCTTTCGTCGTTGGTAAAGGTATCCGAGTCAGTATCATATGAATCAAATCCTCTTACAAAATCAATTAATTCATCGGTTTCAGCATCAGTGGGTGACGCTTTTAATGGAAATAATTTAGCTTTTAGATTTGCCTTGTTTGATTTTATAAGATTATTAATTCCTGTCGTTCCTGCATTGATAGTCCAGATATTACGTTTATCGGGTTTTACATTATTGAGAAGATCCCCTGCGTCCCATTGAAGAGGTCCAAAAGAACCATCTGAATTTAATTTATATTTTTTTAATCGTCCCTGCCATTGCTTATGTTTTTCATATTTAAATGTTGATTGATAAATGAAATCACCTCTTTGAAGTTCTGACATTACTGCAGGTGTTGTGAATGTTAAAGTTCCCGATATAGCTTGTTTAATCGCATCAGCTAATGCAGTAAAAAGCTGAGCTTGTGAGTCAGCATAAAGTGCTGGTTTTGTATCGCCAATTCTTGCAAGTTCGTTATAATAAAATTTGTTGGAACCGGTAATTTTTAAACCCACGGAGAAAGTTTTAACACCAAGTCTATTTTTCATATCTGCTACGACTCGCATAGCTTTAGTATGATTCCACCATTCACCGTCACTAATTAAGATATTAAAATTTAATTGACAGGCAGCACCATTCAATCGCGGCGAGTTATATTTCACACCATTTACAGTTACGCCATTTGTCCAATACTGCCTTGCATATTGCATGGCTTCAAGTAATTGTGTTCCACCTCCTCCTCGAACATTGTCAATATCAGTATAAATTAAACTTGCCCCATTTGAAGAGACCGGAATTCTTAATTTTAGATACGGTGAAAAACCGTTACCCCACTGCATCAATCCAAAATTTGCTCCAGTTATAAGATCTGAATTACTTACTATCTGTTTAATAACAGCTTTCGCCATCTGCATTCTAGATTTTGGTATACCAATTTTACCTATATAACCTAAATCAGTATTAAACTCATAAACATGTGAATTAGCCTGATCTACAGCATAAATTCTATCACTCGATGAAATACTTATATCTACGGGATTTCTAAATGGATCTGAATAACTAAAAGCATAGTATTGTTTAACAAAAGATCTCGAGCTATCAAATTTTTGTATTCTATGACTCTGATCTAGTACATAAATATTATCATTACTATCAAAAACTACTGACGTTGGATGATTAAAATACCCTGTTCCAGAACCGTAAGAACTATTTCCAACTTTTTGACAACTTCCTAAGTTTAAACCACTTATAGATCTTACACATACTTTATGATTTCGATATGATACTAAAGCTAATTTAGTGCCGTCAGAATTAACAGACAATGACTCCATATACTGGTAGCCGTCCCAACCATCTGTAAGTGTAGCACGAAGGCTGCCTAAGTTATTTCTATCATAAATACGTATATAGTTCTGCCAACTTTGGAAAGTACCACCTAAATATACATAATCATCTGATACTGCTAAACCACCAAAAGTGAACTGTGGTCCAACAGTAATATTTCCGCCACCTAAACAGTTTAAACTTTGATTTAGTTTTTTTACAGTCCCAGTTTGAGAGTCGAGTAAATATATTATATCATTGTGAATTTGCATTCTATTAACATACAAAAATTGATTGCATCCATACCCATATGATCCTTTATTAAATTTACGATTTCCACCATCATCGAAAACCATTATTCTTCTATTGTATAATTCGTAGACATATACCCAGCCTCGACTGTCAACAGCACTTGCCCATGGATTGTTTACCATCTTTGTCCAGCTACTAATGTAGTTACCATCAATATCCCAAGTCATACTTCCTGAGTTATCAAGCATTATAAGAATATTTGCAGGAACATTGCTTGTGCCCGTGCCAGGAGGAGGCATTTTTGCCTCAGCAAAATTAAAAACGAATTGAAAAAAAATTAATAATTTAATTATTTGTCTCATTTTCCTCTATTTTACTCATTTTCTCTGCAATTATTTCCTCGGTTTCTATGTCAGCAAATTCAAGCACCTCAAAAAATTTTCCCTCATTTTCATTTTTTCCAATTTTTCTCCCGTATAAATAATAAATTTTATTTTTTTTAATTGCATAATTTTCAGGCTCTTTAGCATTTATGAGTTTTTGATTCTCCTTAAAACCAATTTTATATTTCTCATTAGCAATGTTAAAAAGAGCTCTTTCCTTGCCAATCGAATTACCATAAATTATTCTCACCACTTTATCTTTCATAAAAAATATAGAAATTATAGTTCCATTAGCTTCAGAGTCGCCACAGTAATATTCAATAGGAAAATTCGTCACTTCGATATCTTCCATTGCTTGCCTTGTTGGAAATACTTTTAAAATCTCTTTAAATTGGCTTTTGTCTTTATTTATTTTAAATATATCTAAATTACAATTAATTGCATGAGCTGAGGACATTATTAATATCAAAAAGCTTGAAAATATAAAAAGTTTTTTCATCATTCAACTATTGTTACTACTGCTTCTATAGGAACTATATTATCAGTTCCCGTTCTACATCTATTTTTATCATTGTCACATCCACAAGAATATATTGTATAATACTTTAAATTTGTACCAGGTTTTTGTTGAAAAGTATTGGTTCTTCCATTTTTGTCTGGCGTATAAGTAATAAAATACTCATAACTAAATTTGCTCAATCGAGTATTTTCTTGACCTTGTGCTCTTATAACATTATTTAAATTTTCCCGACCAACGTGTCTATTCATAGCTTTTACTTGTCCAGGTCTCAAAGATGGAAAAAAATCTGTTTTACAAAATCTTACACTTGGCGC
>JACWDY010000042.1 GCA_014653835.1 Pelagibacterales bacterium SAG-MED28 | reverse complement strand
CTCATCCAGAGCGGATGGTAGATGAAATAATATCAAATAAAGATGGGGTAAATTTGTTTTCAAGTTTGCTTAATTAAAATGAAAATTACTGATGAAATAGTTGAAAAACATGGTCTTAAACTTGAAGAGTTTACAAATATCAAAAAATTATTAAAACGAGAACCAAATTTTTTAGAACTAGGAATTTTTTCAGCGATGTGGAATGAGCATTGCTCGTATAAATCGTCAAGGATTCATTTAAAAAAACTACCCACGCAAGGAAAACAAGTTATACAAGGACCAGGTGAAAATGCAGGTATTCTTGCTGCTGTAGGAGTAGTTGCGTATAATGGTTATACAGCGAGTGCTAAAAGAAATGCTGTTAAGGCAAACCATTCAATGGCATCAAAATTTATACAGTCAGAAATTTATAAAGCTGAAACTTCTGGCAAAATATCTCAGTGGGACTCAATTAATAAACAATGTAAAGAAGTTACTGCTAATAGTGTCTGGCACACACATGGGCAATGGGCATTTGGGTGTTTAACTGAAGATACCAGTAGGACCAATCCATTTAACAATTCAGAAGTGGCATTTAAGTCAGATTGGAGTATTCCAACAGTTGTAGGTAGAACAAATTGTAATTGGTCTGATACAAAAAAAATATTTGTATGTTATTCAAGATGGGGTTCAGGTTCTAATGAATACGAAACAACAGAAATCAGTGAGCCATGATGAGACAGAGGGGATTTACACTCATAGAGCTCCTAGTCGTGGTAGCCATCATCGGCATTCTAGCTGCAGTAGGTGTTGTTGCTTATAATGGTTACACGAGTGCTGCTAAAGCGAATGCAGTAAAATTAAACCACGCTCTAGCTGTTAAAATAATTACTGCTCAATTAACTAGAGTAGATATTGATGGACAAATCGAAGCTTGGAACTCGCAAACCAAAAAATGTGAGATGAGACAAGCACATCAGAATTTTGATTATAACATGAGTTTAGCTTTTAGTTGTTTAAATGAG
>JACWDY010000041.1 GCA_014653835.1 Pelagibacterales bacterium SAG-MED28 | reverse complement strand
CATCTGTTCCAAAATATTTTTTTTTCATATCAATTTCGAATAGACTTTTATTGCTTGGTTTGTCTCATATACGTCATGCACTCTGAATATTTGAATACCTTGAGACAGACCATATAAAACTGAAGCTATCGATCCCCCTTTACGATCATCGTATAATTCATTTTTTTGAATCTTTCCAATAAAACTTTTTCGAGAACTGCCTAACATTACCGGTAGACCAAGTGAGTGAAGTAAACTAATCTTTTTTATAAGTGTCAAATTTTGTTTCAGAGTCTTACCAAAGCCAATGCCTGGATCAATAATAATTTTATTTTCAGATATTCCTTTTGATTTACATTTTTCTATTTGCTTTTCTAAAAAATCATAAACATCTAGTAAAACATCTTTATATTTAATTGATTTTTGCATTTTCGCAGGATTAGAGATTGAATGCATTATAATGAAAGGAATTTTAGCATTATTTAAAAAACTTATAGCTTTACTGTCATACCTTAATCCCGAGACGTCATTGATAAAATCAATATTATATTTCATTACAGCTTTCATTACTTTAGATTTTCTTGTATCAACTGAAACTAAAGAATTTCTCGAATTACTTTTGATTTGATCAATAACTGGCATTATTCTTTGAAGTTCTTTTTTAGCTGGAACTGTCTTTGACCCAGGTCGTGTAGACTCTCCTCCAACGTCAACTATGGCAGCGCCCTCTTTCTTTAACTTTTTGTATTGAGCAAATGCGTCATTAACTGATAAAAATTCTCCTCCATCAGAAAAACTATCTGGGGTGACGTTTAATATTCCCATTATTATGGGTTTATTAAAATTTAAATTTTTAATCTTCTTTCTGGTTTTTGTTATTTTTTTGAGTTGAATATTGATTATCTGACTAATGTCTTTTGATAATCCATTGACCTCTTTTAAATGGAGATATTTTGATGAAATTTTTTTACCATCTCTTTTAATTAATTCAATTCTATCAAAATAAAATTTGGAAGAGCCAAGTTTTAAATTTTCTATAACTTCTAGAATTCT
>JACWDY010000040.1 GCA_014653835.1 Pelagibacterales bacterium SAG-MED28 | reverse complement strand
AAATTTTTCTGAAAAATCTTTTCTCAAACACGTTAATATTAATTTAAAAGCTCCATCCATCCTAACAAGTAAATTTAAAAAGTTAACAAAAAAAAATGAAGGGTGTATAATTAATATTATTGATCAAAGAGTAGAAAAGTTAACTCCATTTTTTTTTTCATATACTTTAAGCAAGTCATCCTTGGCCACCCTTACAAAAATAACTGCTATGAAACTTGGTCCAAATATACGAGTTAATGCGATTTCACCTGGCCCAACATTAAAAAATAAGAGACAAACTGAAAGTCATTTTAGAAAACAATGGAAATCTATATTGTTAAAAAAGCAAGTGGATGTTGATAATATATGTGAGGGAGTAAAATTTTTAATTAAAAATAACAATATAACAGGAGAAATAATTAATATCGATAGCGGTCAACGTCTTGCATGGAAAACCCCTGATATAATAAACGTTAAAGAATGAAAATAATTAGGTTTAAAGCTAAAGAACAGTTTAAATATAAAAGAAAAGTAGTTATTAAAAATTTAATTCTTAATATCTTTATTGGTATTCATGATTTTGAAAAAAAGAAAAAACAAAAAGTAAGATTTAACATTGAGGTAGAAACAAATCCAAATACTAAGCCCTCAAATAAAGATTTTTCAACTATTGTAGATTATGAAACACTTGTTAATAAAATTAAAGAATTGGTCAAGAAACAACATCACGAGTTACTAGAAGAATTAGCTGAGAATATTTTTAGAATTATTTTTCAAAATAAACTTGTTAAAAAAGCAAATGTTAAATTAGAAAAACTACATATAATAAGAGAATCAGAGTCAGTCGGGGTTGATATTACAAAAAATAGATTATGATAAATAGTTTAGAACTTGGCAAAAAAGTAATCAAAGATAAAATACCCATGATACCTAAAAATCCTGGCGTATATAAAATGTTGAGTTCCTCAGGCGAAATTCTTTATATTGGTAAAGCAAAAAATATTCCAAATAGATTAAAAAGCTACGTCACAGAGTCAAATCTTCCCATAAGAACAGAACGAATGTTATCGCTTACACATAATCTTGAGACAACTACT
>JACWDY010000004.1 GCA_014653835.1 Pelagibacterales bacterium SAG-MED28 | reverse complement strand
TCGAAAAAATTTTCAAATTTGAATAACCATAAATTTTTAGAGTTAGTAAATCTTTATTATTTCTTATTTTTTACCATGAACCATATACTCGAGATAAATATTATAAATGGGAAACTCAATTATCACTTTCTTCTTTTTCACAAAAAATATTAAAGAAGACTCAACACTTAGCGTTTACTGATAAGGTTAAAATTATAAATTGTTATGTTCCTGAAAAGGTAAAAACATTCATAGAGCAAAATTTATTGGATGAATTGAAATATTTTCAAAAAAAATATTCTTTTGAAATAAAAATTTTTTCAAATTATAAATTTATTATTCCCGAATATAAAATTGATCTATTAAATAAGTCAAAAAAATCTATAAATACTATAGAAAATGTTGATTCAATTGTTCAGATAAATAAAATAAAAGAAAATTCTCTAGTAATTAAAAAAAATAAAGCTAAAGTAATTGAAGACAAAGATAAAATAAAAAAGTCAAAAACAAAAAAGAAAATAAGAACTCTTTGGGTAAGAAGAAAAAAGAAGAGTTAAATTATTCCTTTTATTGGCGAACTCGCAATTCCAAAATAATTTTTATTCATTCTCCCAGCCAGAAATGATTTCCTTCCGCAAATTACAGCATCTCTAAAAGCTTCGGCCATCATAATTGGTTTTTTAGCATTTGCTATTGCACTATTTATTAAAACACCGTCGGATCCTAGCTCCATAGCTATTGTTGCGTCAGAGGCTGTTCCTATACCTGCATCAATTATTACTGGGACTTTTGATTGCTTTATAATTATTGAGATGTTTACTTTATTTTGCAATCCTAAACCAGAACCGATTGGAGAAGCTAACGGCATTATAGCTGAAGCTCCATTGTCTTCACATTTTTTTGCTAATAAGGGATCATCGGTACAATAAACCATAACTTTAAAACCTTCTTTAACTAAAATTTTTGTAGACTTAATTGTTTCAATCATATTTGGATAAAGAGTTTTTTTATCACCTAACACTTCAAGTTTAACTAATTTCCATCCGCCCATTTCTCTGGCTAGTCTTAATGTTCTTAACGCATCTTCAGAATTAAAACAGCCGGCAGTATTTGGTAAAAAAATTATTTTTTTAGGGTCAAGATAATCAGATAAAATGGGTTTTTTTTTATCTAGAATATTTACTCTTCTTACTGCAACAGTTACCATATCGGCACCAGAAGCTTTGACTGCTTTGGCAGTTTCTGAAAAGCTTTTATATTTTCCGGTTCCAACAATTAGTCTAGATTTAAGAAGTTTACCCGCAATTTTTAAAATATCTTTTTTCAATTTACCCTCCACCTATAAAGTGAACTATTTCTATCTTATCCTTATTTTTTAATTTTTTTTTCTTAAGATTTAATTTAGAAATTATTTTTCCATTGTGTTCGATTGCAACTTTTTTATTAGTTAATTTGTATTTCTTTAAAAGATCAAACAGTGAATAGTTTGATTTTATAACTACTTTTTTTCCATTTAATTGTATTTTTGCCATAATTAAGTTATTCAATATTGAGAAATTTATGAATAAAATTATAATTCTTAATGGACCAAATCTCAACCTTTTAGGTGAAAGAGAGAAAAATCAATATGGAAACTTTACATTAAATGATATTGAAAAAATTTGTAAAAATTATGCTAGTCAAAATAATATACAACTTTCCTTATTCCAATCAAACATTGAAGGAGAGTTAGTTGAAAAAATTCAAGAATCTAGAGATAATCAAGCTGGAGTAATTATTAATGCTGGAGGTTATACTCATACTTCAGTTGCAATTCATGATGCTTTGAAAATTTTGAATATACCAATAATTGAATTGCATATAAGCAACATTTATAATAGAGAAGATTTTAGACACAAATCTTTGATAAGCAAAGTTGCTAAAGGGGTTATTTGTGGCTTCGGTGCTAGTGGATATATTATGTCACTGCAAGCGATGAATGAATTTTTTAAAAAATGAAAATTGATAAAAAATTAATTAAAGAGTTAGTTGATAATCTAAAAGAGTTCGACCTTACAGAATTAGAATATCAAGATGGTCAAAAAAAAATTAAAGTTTCAAAAGCATCTAAAAGTATTGAGGTAGGAAAAACTAGTTCAGTAGTATCACCAATTAAATCTGTGCTTAAGTCTTCAGATGAAAGCGATGGTATAAGGGTGAAATCTCCAATAATTGGAACTGCTTACCTCTCTCCAGAACCTGGGGCGAAAAAATTTGTAGAGGTTGGTGATAAAATTAAAAAAGGTCAAACAGTTATGATAGTTGAAGCAATGAAAACAATGAACCATGTCCCTTCGACTGCTGATGGTGAAATAAAAAAGATTTTAATCGAAGATGGACAGCCTGTTGAGTTTGGACAAACTTTAGTTCTTTTAAAATAATTATAATAATGTTCAAAAAAGTACTAATTGCAAATCGCGGTGAAATAGCTGTTAGGGTTATTAGAGCTTGTAAAGAATGGGGTATTAAAACTGTAGCAGTGCACTCAAATGTAGACTCTGAGTCAATGCATGTAAGGCTTGCTGATGAAAGCGTTTGTATAGGTTCACATCAACCTCAAAATAGTTATTTAAATATTTCTTCAATTATGTCTGCGGTAGATTTAACAGGCGCAGAAGCAATTCATCCAGGTTACGGGTTTCTATCTGAAAATGCAAAATTCTCAGAAATTGTGAATAAACATGGAATTAAATTTATTGGTCCAAGTGCTGAAATAATTTCAAAAATGGGAGACAAAATTGAAGCAAAACGAATTGCTAAAAAATATGGATTACCAGTAATTGAGGGTTCGGAAGGTGGAGTAAGATCACTATCAGAGGCAAAATCAATTTGTAAAGATATTGGATACCCTATCTTAATTAAAGCTGCAGGTGGAGGAGGAGGTAAAGGTATGAAAGTAGTTGAAGAAGAGAGTAAATTAGAGAATTTATTTTTAACCGCGAAATCTGAAGCAAAGAAATTTTTTAATAACGATGAACTTTATATTGAAAAATATTTTAAACATCCAAGACATATCGAAGTGCAAATTATGTCAGGTAAAAATAAAACAGTTCATTTAGGGGAAAGAGACTGTTCAGTACAAAGAAGGCACCAAAAATTAATTGAAGAAACTCCGAGCCCAGTTTTAACGACTGAACAAAGAAAAGATCTTTTGGATAAAACAGTAAAAATGGTAGAACAAATTAATTATGAGGGAGCTGGTACCGTTGAGTTTATTTACGAAAATGGAAAGTTTTATTTTTTAGAAATGAATACCAGAGTTCAAGTGGAACATCCTGTAACTGAGGTTCAAACAGGTATTGACATTGTTAAAGAGCAGCTTTGGATTGCCTACACAGGTGATACTGCTTTAGAACAAAATGATATAGATCCTAGAGGTCATACTATTGAATGTAGAATAAATGCAGAAAATCCTGCTCTAGATTTTCAGCCTAGCCCTGGTATAATTAGCGTTTGTCATCAACCTTCAGGCTTTAGAACAAGAGTTGATGGATCTGTGTTTCAAGGTTGTAAAATTACTCCGTATTATGACAGTTTAATTGCTAAGGTTATTTGTAAAGGAAGAAATAGAACTGAGGCGATTCAAAGAACTTTAAGATCACTTGACGAATTTGTTTTAGAAGGAATTACTACAACAATTGATCTACATAAAAAGATTTTAAATCATAAAAAATTTATAAATTCTGATTTTGATACAAATTGGCTAAGTAAAGAAAAGTTTTATTAAGCATTACTGCAGTTTAAAAGTTGAAGATCATAAATTGCATGATCAAACGGTGTTAAGCTAGGATCAGATGCAAATGTCCAACCATTAAAAATAAATACTTTTTCATTTTCATTTTTGGTCAAATCTCTAACTTGCATATATGCAACACTATCAGTTTTGTTATTTACTTTAACTTTGCCGCACTTAAGTATTTTAATTTCTAATGGACCAAATTGTTTGCTCTCATTGAGATTTACTACCAACTCTGAAGATTTCGCTGTAATTTTATCAAGACCAATTAAAATCACTTGAGATGACTTTAAACTTCTTGCATTCTTTTTTTCTTTAAGATTTTGACTTACAGAAATATCTTCCTCTACTTCATCTAAATCTTCGAAACTTGGTTTAATTTCTTGTATATTTATTAAAGGAGAAGTAGTTATTTTTTCATCTGCAATTGCAAAATTAGTAAAAATAAAACCCAAAATTAGAAAAATTTTATTTCCATGTTTCATATTTTTTTTTAATACTATTTTTTTTTATTTTAATTGGTTTAAAACTATTACTAGTTCCAGTTAAATTTTCTAAATGTTTTTTTTGCCATTTATATTTTGATTCTTTGTTTACATCAGGAATATTTTCTATGGTATGGTGCATCCATAAATACCAATCTGAAGTAATTTTTGTTGCTTCTATATTATTTTTGTAAATAACCCAGCGCTCGTTATTTTTGCTTTTATAATATTTATTCCCATATTCATCTGAACCGACATATTTTCCGAAAAATAAAGTTTTCAAATATGTTCCAAATGTTTGTTTGTTCCACCAGGTAAAAATTATTTTTAAATTCATATTAGAAATTTTAAATCCACACAATTATTGATTGTATATTATGTATTAGACACTTTATACAATTAATATATATCTAAATAAAGAGATTCCATAAATTTTATGAAAAAATACATTGTTGAAACTTACTATACCTGCACTTTTAAAACTGTTCATAGTTTAGACAATTTAGATGACGCAGAATTATCTAATATTGATAAAAGAACTGATGGCGATGTAGAGGTCATAGATGTAAAGCTTAACAATAGAAAAACTAAAAAAGTTGGCGATAAAAAAGACGTAATATCTAAAAATGACAAAATGAATAAGGTTTTATCAGATAGTAATACTAATCAAACCAAAACTCCAAATCATGAGCAAATAGATAAAACATCTAATATTAAAATTAAAAATAATGCTAGATTTAAAATGCCAGATAGACGTAAAGGATATATTCAAAAAGCACAAATTGGTGATCATAAAGTTTATCTACATACAGGTGAATACGATGACGGAAAAATTGGAGAAATATTTATTGATACCAATAAAGAAGGCGAGCTTGTTAAGGCTATGATGAATAATTTTGCAATAGCGATTTCTCTAGGATTACAGTACGGAGTTCCACTCGAGGAGTATGTTGACGCATTTATTGATACTAAATTCGAGCCATCCGGTAATGTAATCGGAAATGATAGAATATTAAGCGCTTCTTCAATTCTCGATTATGTCTTCAGAGAACTTGCGATTTCTTATTTAGGAAAAGAGGAATTAGCACATACTCCCTCAATAGCTAGTTCAAAAAATATAAACTTAGAAAACGGTGAAGATAAGTTTCTTAAAATTGTAAAAAATATAACTTCAAAGGGTTTTGTAAGAAGTAATTATGAGGAGAAACTTGTAGACCTTTCCGATGTCAGGATTAATTTAAAGACTAAAAATTAATTTTTTTTAATATCTTTTTTTATACTTAGCTCTTTTAACTGTTTTTCATCTATTTCAGATGGTGCTTGCATCATAAGATCTTGAGCATTTTGGTTCATAGGAAAAAGGGTTACCTCTCTTATATTCTCTTTTCCTGCTAGCAGCATTACAATTCTATCAATGCCTGGGGCTATACCTCCATGAGGTGGTGCGCCATAGCTAAACGCATTTATCATTCCGCTAAACTTTTTATTAACTTCTTTTTCACCATACCCAGCTATAGAAAATAATTTATACATTAATTCTGGAATATGGTTTCTTATTGCTCCAGAGGATAACTCAATGCCATTGCAAACAATATCATACTGATATGCTTTAATATCTAAAGGTTTATCAAAATTTAATTCTTTGATATTACCTTGAGGCATTGAAAAAGGATTATGACTAAAGATAATTTTTTTGGTATTTTCATCAAATTCGTACATTGGATAATCGACAATCCAACAAAAAGCAAATTGATCTTTATCAACAATATCTAACTCTTTAGCTATTTTATCTCTTGCTAAAGAGAGAATCTTTTCAATTTCCTTCTCTTTTCCACATGCAAGAAAAACACTGTCACCAATTTCCACATTACAGTTTTTCATTAATTCTTTAAGTGAATCTTCACCAAAAAATTTACCAACTGGACCTTTTCCTTTAATCTCTTTATCTTTTTCTAAGGTAAAATAAGCTAAACCAGAAGCACCCTGCTCTTTTGCCCATTTATCGATATTATCAAAAAAACTTCTTGGTTGATCTTTCGTATTTTTAGTAATTATTGCTCTTACTATAGAACCTGATTTTACTAATTTTTTAAATATATCAAATTTGACATCATCTCTTTTAAACAAATCAGTGACTTCTTGTATAATTAATGGATTTCTTAAATCTGGTTTATCAGTTCCATATTTTTTCATTGACTCTTCGTAAGGAATCCTCAAAAATTTTTCATGCATAATTTTTTTTGAAGAAAACTGTTTAAATAAATTTACCATCAGTTTCTCTACTATTTTAAAAACATCCTCTTGTTCAACAAAAGACATTTCTAAATCTAATTGATAAAATTCCCCTGGGCTTCTATCTGATCTAGCGTCTTCGTCTCTAAAACAAGGTGCAATCTGAAAATATTTATCAAATCCTGACACCATTATAAGTTGCTTAAATTGTTGAGGTGCTTGGGGTAAAGCATAAAATTTTCCAGGGTTCAATCTACTTGGTACCAAAAAATCTCTTGCTCCTTCTGGACTTGAAGATGTTAATATTGGAGTTTGATACTCTAAAAAATCTAATTTTAACATTTCAGACCTTATAAAAGAAATTACTTTTGATCTTAAAATTATATTTTTATGCATTTCTTCCCTTCTAAGATCCAAAAATCTATATTTAAGTCTTATATCCTCAGGGTAGTCTTGCTCACCAAACACTGGCATTGGTAGTTCTTTCGCTTCAGATAAAACTTCGACAGACTCTATTGAAATTTCAATTTTACCGGTCATTAAATCCTCATTTTCAGTTCCAACTGATCTTTTTACTACCTTACCGCTTATTCGAAGAACAGACTCTGGTTTAGATCTTTCTAAAACTGGAAAATAATTATTACTATTTTCAATAACGCATTGCGTCATTCCATAATGATCTCTCAAGTCTATAAATAATAAATTTCCGTGATCTCTTTTTCTGTGCAGCCAACCAGAAAGACGAACATTTTGATTAACTTCTTTATCAGTTAATTCTGAACAATTATGAGTTCTATATTTATTCATTGTTTAGTACTTTTTTTATTAAATTAATATTAATTGATTTGCCAGAAGATAAAGACAATTCATCTACTTCTCTCAAAAATTTAAACAATTTTTCATAAGATCTTTCTACATTATTAATAATGAAATCAGATAATTTAGGATTAACACTTATCTGTTTATCGGATAGTATCTTTGATATAATTACCTTTAATAAATCATCAGTAGGCAAGTCGATTCCTATATATATGAAACTATTCATTCTGGATCTAAGATCTGCTAGTTTAAATTTTACATTTTTTATAGTGGGAACAGAATTAATTAATACATAATTTTCTAATTGCTTGGATTGATTTAAAATTGAGTAAAACAACTTTTCTTCGATATTATTATCAAAACTATCAATTATCAAACAGTCAAGATTATTTAGATCTTGAATTATTTTATTATCAATATTTTTTGCATCTATAATTTTAATTTTTTTTATTTTTTTTTCTAAAATTTTAGCTAAATGTGTTTTACCTGAACCAGAGGCTCCAAATATATTTAACCATTTTCCTGGCCATCTTGGCCAACTTTCTATTAATTTATAAGCAGAAAAATTATTACTAGATACAAAAAAATCTTGCTCAAAATATTTTTTTGAAAAGGGAAATTTAAAAATAAGTTGATCCATTTTATAATGTTCTTATAATCCAAAGATCATTTACTAATTGTAAATCTATTTTTTCTTCGTTTAGTTTAATAATTAATTTTTCTAATTTACCTAAATATTTAATCCTTAATTTCATATAATCTTTATTAAATTCTTTCACATAAATTTTTTCAATTAAATCGATATTTTTTACCCTTAGGTTTAGCTGAACTAAATTATTTTTTTTATTAAGGTTAAATCTAGTATTTAAAAAGTGTGGAGTTCTAATATCTACTAAGTTTTTCGACTTTACTAAATTTATCAACTCCTTTTTTGAGTCGATAATAATTTTTTCATAAAATTTACTAATATTATTTATTTCCTTATCTAGGATTAAGCTTTTAAAAATATTTTTTCCTTGTATTAAAGTTTTGATATAAATTTTTTTTTTTATGGCTTTATTATCTTCGATAATAACTAAAGCCAAATTTTTATTTTCATATTCTTCAAATAAATTAATTAATTCTAAATTTATTAGATTATTTTTATTATCGTTTATATTTTTAATAATTTCAATTCGCTCTTGAGGTAAAATAAATTCTATAAAATCTTGTTCATAAACTTTGTTCCAATTTTCATAAAAGAAATTATTATTAAAAATAAAAATTTCATTTCCTTTTATCAATAATGGTAAAATATATAATTCTTTATCTGATACCTCAGAATACGAAAGACCTCGGTTATAAAATAAATCGTGTATTTTATCTTTATCAAACGTGATGCTAAAATTTATAAATTCTTTTTTATTTTCTTCATTTAAAATATTTTTAAGTTGGTAATAAGAAACTAGTTGTTTAATCAAAGGAAGATTCAAATCTGATACTTTATCCTTATCTGCATCTACTAAGATTTTGGCGACTAGTAAATTAAACCCTTTTTTAATAGCTTGGTCTACAAGAATACTATTTTCGATATTATCTTTTTTTTCTATTTGAATATTATTAACATTAAATAAGTTATTTTCTGATAAAAGAGTTTCAGTTTTTAAAAAAACAATTAAAATAAAAATTATTTGCTTATATAATTTCATAAAAAATAATTACCAATTTATAAATGAAAAAAAACGAAAATAGTTATAAAAAAAGCGGTGTAAACATCTCTTTAGGAAATGAACTTGTTAAACATATATCCAAAATATCAAAAAAAGATGTCAAAAAGACGAAGGGCTTAAACCAAATAGATCAAATAGGAGGTTTTGGCTCTCTATTTGATATTAGTAATATCAAAATTAAGGACCCAGTGATAGTTTCATGTACCGATGGAGTTGGAACTAAAATTGACTTAGCTAATAAGTTTAAAAAATTTGACACAATTGGAATTGATTTAGTTGCAATGTGTGTAAATGACTTAATTGTTCAAGGGGCTAAGCCGTTATTTTTTTTAGATTATATTGCTGTTGGAAAATTAAATTTAAATAAAACTAAAAAAATCTTAAAGGGTATCTTTAAAGGATGTAAAATATCTGATTGTAAACTTATTGGTGGTGAGACAGCAGAAATGCCAGGCATTTACACTAAAGATAAATTCGACTTAGCAGGTTTTAGTGTTGGTATAGTATCAAAAAAAAAAATTTTAGATAAAAACAAAGTAAAGAAAAGTGATATTATTTTGGCGATACCCTCTAATGGAATACATTCAAATGGCTATTCATTAGTGAGAGCGATATTAAAAAAAAATAAAATACCTATTAATTTAAAGAAAGAGATACTGAAACCCACTAGAATTTATACTAAAGAAATTTTAAAAATAACCGATAAAAATCTTATTAATGCAGCATCACATATTACAGGGGGTGGTTTAATTGAGAATTTAATGAGATCTGTACCAAAAGATCTAACTTTAAATATTGATCTTTCAAAAATAAAAATATCAAAAATATTTAAATGGCTTAAAAGTAAAAATATATCAGATGAAGAAATGATTAAAACTTTTAATTGCGGTGTTGGTTTTTGTTTAATTGCTTCTAAAAAAAATATTCTAAAGATAAAAAAATTTTTTCCTAAAAAAATAACACCTTATGAAATTGGCTATATTTCACAAGAAAAAGTAAAAATTAATTTATCTAGATCTTTAAAATGGTAAAAAGAAAAACCTGTGTTTTTATATCAGGAAAAGGTTCAAATCTTAAAAATCTTATTTCTTATTCAAGAGATAGCAGTTTTCCAATAAAAATAAGCTTAGTAATTAGCAATAACAGAAACGCTAGCGGAATTAATTTTGCTAAAAAATATAAAGTACCCTATATTTTAATAAATACTAAAATTAAAAGTCATGAAAATAAGATATTAATGAGTCTTAAAAAATATAAAATTTCTTTTATTTGTCTGGCGGGTTATATGAAAATTATTTCAAAAAACTTAATAAGGTATTACGAGGGAAAAATTATAAATATTCATCCGTCCTTACTTCCAAAATTTAAGGGTCTTAATACTTTTTCTAGAATGTTAGAAAAAAATGAGACTAAAGGAGGATGCACTGTTCATTTTGTAAACGACAAATTAGATAGTGGAATTAAGATTATTCAAAAATTTTTTTTTATTAAATCTGGTGATAATGAAATCATTTTAAAGAAAAAAACTCAAAATTTGGAGTATAGAGCTTTTCCGGAGGCAATTATAAAAATCTTTAGAGATATTTAATTCTTAAAAAAAAATTCTATTTCTTTTTTAGCATTATCTACTGAGTCAGAACCATGAACTGAATTTTTATCAATTGAAATTCCGTACATTTTCCTAATTGTGTTTTCGTCAGCATCTTTAGGATTTGTGGCACCCATTAATTTTCTATTACTTAAAACTGCATTTTCACCCTCTAAAATCATAACAATTATTGGTCCAGATGATAAATAAGCGCATAAATCATTATAAAAGGGTTTTGATTGATGAACTTTATAAAACTCCGATGCTTCCTCTTTGGTAATATGAATTTTTTTACTGTCCTTAATATTAAGGTTGTTTTTTTTGAAAAAATTTTTAATTTCTTCAGCTAAATTTCTCTCAATAGCGTCTGGTTTTATTATAGATAAAGTTTGTTCCATGTTATTCGTAATTTTCCTCTATTAACTGATTTAATAATCTTACTCCAAATCCTGTAGCACCGCCTGAATTCAAAGCCCCTCCATATTTTGAAAAAGCCATACCTGCAATATCTAAATGTGCCCATGGAGTTTTATTTAAAACAAACCTCTGTAAAAATTGAGCTGCTGTAGTTGATCCTGCGCCACCTACGTAATTTATATTTTGCATATCCGCATTTTTAGAATTCATAAGTTTATCGTAATTTTTATGAAGGGGCATTCTCCACAGTTTCTCCTCAACTTTTTCACCGGCATTTGAAATTTGTTTAGACAATTTATCATCATTGGAAAAAAGTCCTGCATATTCTGAACCTAGACAAACTATAATTGCACCTGTTAAAGTTGCTAAATCAACCATAAATTTTGGTTTAAATTTTTTCTCAGTAAATGTTAATGCATCAGCTAAAACCAATCTTCCCTCAGCATCTGTGTTTAAGACCTCTATAGTTTTACCGCTATAAGATTTAACAATATCTCCAGGTCTTTGAGCAACTCCACTCACCATGTTTTCTACAAGTCCTACTACGCCTACAGCATTAACTTTAGCTTTTCTTAGTGCTAAGCTTTTCATTAAACCAACAACTGCAGCTGAGCCTGCCATATCGTAGGTCATATCTTCCATAAATCTTGCAGGTTTTAATGAGTATCCACCTGTATCAAATGTAACTCCTTTACCAACAAATGCTAAAGGTTTAGAATTATTTTTTGCTCCATTCCATTCCATTGTCACAAGATACGATCCTCTTACACTACCCATTCCAACACCTAACAAAGCATTCATACCAAGTTTTTTTAATCTTTTTTTGTCGTATATATTGATTTTCAAACCATCTTTTTTAAGTGATTTTAATCTTTTAGAATACTCGTCTGGATGAAGAATATTTCCTGGCTCAGAAACTAAGTCTCTTGCATAAAAAGTTCCCTCTTCTAATGCTTTAAATTTTAATTGAGTTTGAAGTGAGGGTTTGTTTTTATTTCCTGAAATATTAACAGATATAACTCTAGTTTCTTTTTTAGTTTTATATTTATTGAATTTATAGGACTTTAATTTCAATCCATGTAGAAAATGACCTATAAAATTTTCAGATTTTCCAACCAGGCTGTCAGAGTTAATAAAATACTCACTACTTTTTCCATAGTTTACACGCCCATAAAATTCGGCACCTAAATTTTCTATGTCAAAATTTTTTAAATCTTTTTTTATAGAAATTAAAAATATCTTTTTTTTTGAATTTACCTCGAAAACAAAGATATTTTTTTTTAAATCACTAGTTTTCAATAAATCATTTATGTAAGAAAACTCGGAGTTAGTAATATATTTTTTTAAATGTGCCGTATTAAATTTATCATTAACAAATAAAACAGTATTAAATAAAATTTTAGTGTTAGCTTTTTTAGAATAATTAATTTTAATAGTCATGAAATTTTAAATGCTCCTTAGTATAATTAAGGCTTTATAAGTTCAAACGCATGATTTTTCAAAGGTAATTTTGTCATTATTCACTCTTAAGTTGAATTAACTATGCGAATGCATTATCTATATACATTATATTCCAATGCTTCAAAACAAAATTTACAATAACTACCTGTTAGAAATTTTAAAAACATTTTTAACTATAGTATTTGGGCTATCTATAATTGCTTTTACGGTAAGAGCGGTAAACTTTTTAGAATTAATAGTTGATAGCGGCTATTCGCTATCTATATATTTTCAATATTCAATATTAAATATCTTTGGTTTAGCGCCAAAATTTTTTCCTCTCGCTTTCTTAGTTTCTATTGCTATTTTTATAATAAAACACAATAATAATAGTGAATTTATCATTTTGTGGACAGCAGGTGTCAAAAAAATTAAAATCACTAATTTGCTGTTGTATTCATCTTTAATTGTAACATTTTTCTATTTTATTTTTTCTATTTACTTAACACCACTAGCTTTAAACAAATCAAGATACTTATTAAGTCAAAGTCAATATAACTCATTTTTACCTACTGTTAGGCCTCAACAATTTTCAGATTCATTCAAGGGCCTTACTTTTTTTGTTGAAAAAAAAATAAATAATGAAATTAAAAATATTTTCTTACACGATACTAGTAACAATTTAAAAAACTTTTCTTCTAGTGTAAAAAATGTTGGAGATACTTCAATAATTGCTGAAAAAGGATTTGTAAATAATAAATCATTATTTTTAATTAATGGACAAATAATATCACATAAAAAAAATTCTGAAGAAAATGAATTAATTACATTTTCGGAATTAAATATCGATCTAAATAGACTTAATACAACTGTAATTAAAGATTATAAATTACAAGAAACATCGACTTTTAAACTTTTAAATTGTTTTATAAATAAAAATATAGATTTAAAAATTTGCGACAATGAGACAAAAAAAGAAATAATACCAATTTTGATAAGACGTATAATTTTGCCGTTATATATTCCAGTAATTTCATTAATTTGTTCATTCTTATTATTTAAGAAAAAAAATTTTTTTTCAAATCAATTTTTTATATTTATCTATAGTTTTATTTTATTAATACTTCTAGAATTGATAATAAAATATACTGGTACTAATGCACTTTTAAGATCTTTTTTTCTTATGATGCCAGTAATGTTATTCATATCGTTATACCCAATAATTAATCATAAATCGTCTAAATAAAAAATGAATAATATAATTTTTAACTATCTTTTAAAAAACTTTTTAAAAAATTTTACTATTGTTTTGCTTGTGTTTTACTGTTTTGGTGTAATTTTAAATTTATTTGAAGAAGTTGAATTTTTTAAAAATACTAACGTAAATATTTTAATGCCCTTTTTACTTACAAGTATTTTTGTCCCTAGCTTAATAATTAAATTGCTCCCATTTATAATATTTATCTCGAGTATATGGTTCATGGTAAAAATAAGAAATAATAAAGATTTACTAACTCTAAAAATTTATGGTTATTCAAATTTGAAAATTTTTTCGATTTTAGCTCTAACTTCTTTTTGTTTAGGATGGTTGGTGTTATTCTTAATAAATCCAATTACTTCTTCTCTTGTTAAATATTATGAAAAAACAAAATCAAACTATGCTCGCGACATAGACCATTTAGTGACCTTTAATAAAAATGGGCTTTGGATTAAAGATATTTTCAACAATAGAGAAAGAATTATTACCGCAAAGACTTTAGAAGATAATAATATTTTTGAAATTAAAATTTTTGAATTAAATAAAAATTTTAATATAAAAAGAAAAATTATCTCAAAAAAAGCTAATATAAAATCTAACATATGGATACTAGAAGACGTTAAAATTTTTGCGTTTGAGGGGGCTGTAGTTAAACAGGAAGACCTAGACGTTTATAAAATTAAGTCTATTTATAATTATGACAAAATCATCAATTTATTTAATAACTCGGACACATTATCTTTCTTTGAAATATTAACTAGTTTTAGTAAAATGCAAGATAGTGGTTATAATAAACAAATATTGAAAGAAAGTTTGCATTCAATGATGACGTTACCTTTTTATTTATTTTTGATGACCGCTTTAGCCTCAATTCTAACTTTACACACAATGAAAAGTTCTGAAAATGTGAGATTCATCATTATTGGTTTAATTTTAACCGTTTTAATATATTACTTTAAAGATCTCTCTTTTGCTCTTGGTAAAACAGACAGAATTCCTCTAATCTTGTCTATTTGGACACCTATAATAGCCTTAAGCTTTTTCACAATCATTGGAGTTATTCAAATAAATGAAAAATAATTTTAAAATATTTTTTTTTTTTATTTATTTTTCCAGCAATGTTTTTGCTGAAGATATTTCTATTTCTGCAAAAAATGTTTCAATAGATAAGATCAGGGAAGTCTCAATTTTTAAAAAAGAGGTTGTTGTTAAAACAGAAAACAAAACTATAGAAAGTGAATTTGTAGAATATTCTAAAAAAAAAAGTTTTATGGTAATAAAAGATAATATTTTGGTCACAGATGATAAAAAAAATATTATAAAAGCAGATTATGCTGAATATTTTGAAGATACAAAGATTCTTAAAACAAAAGGAAAAACAATAATTGAAACTGGAGAAAAATATATTCTAGTTGGTGAAGATTTTACATTAAATAATAAAGATAAAATAATAAAATCTGATAAAAAATCTATATTAGAGGATGAAGATGGAAACAAAATTTTTCTAGACAATTTTGAATATCATGATGAAAAAAAAATTTTCAAATCAATTGGACTTATTAAAATTCAAGATAAAGAAAACAATAATTATGAATTAACTCAAATTTATATAGACACAAAAGAAAAGGAAATTTTAGGGACAGATTCTAAAGCATTTTTAAATGCAAAAAATTTTAAAGTTGATGATAGAAATAATCCAAGAGTATTTTCTAATACTGTTAATATAAAAAAAGAAAAAAGCAGATTTGACAAAAGTATTTTTACATTATGCGGGTATAGACAAAATGATGGTTGTCCTCCTTGGACTATACAATCAAAACAGATGCTACATGATAATCTTAAAAAAACGATTTACTATAAGAATGCTTTAGTGAAGTTTTTTGATATACCAATATTTTACTTCCCATATCTTTCCCACCCAGATCCAACTGTTGATAGAAGATCTGGTTTTCTACCGCCCACAATGTACGACTCAAAAAATTTAGGTAGCGCTGTATCTGTACCATATTTTTTTGATTTAGGATTAGACAAAAATTTTACTTTTACAAATAGGTTATATGTTTCGGAAAATCCTTTGTTTTTTGGTGAGTATAATCAAGCTTTCAAAAATTCTAATTTGTTAACTGATTTTGGTTATACCGCGGGGTATAAAAATACAAGTGAGTCTAAAACTAAAGGTGATAAATCTCATTTTTTTGGAAAATTTGTAAAAAATTTCAGAAGTAAAAATAATTTTGAGAATACTTTAAACCTTTCCATGCAAGAAATTTCGGATGATAAATATCTTAAATTATACAAAATTAAATCTAATTTAGTAGACTACAATATTGATAACTTAGAAAAATCAATTAATTCCACTCATGTTAAAGATGATTTATTTTTTGGCTTTAATGCTAGTGTTTATGAAACATTAAAAAATAATTATAATGATAAATATGAGTATATTTTACCTGAATTAACTTTGAATAAAAATTTACTCTCAAACGAAAAATTTGAAAGTATAGAATTAAGTTCAATTTATAAATTACATAATTACGACACTAATAAGTTAACTAATTTTCTCGTTAATGACATTGATCTAAATTCAAATGAGATTAAATTAAATAATGGGTTAAGCACTAAAATAATGGCAAATATTAAAAATATTAATTATGAAAGTAAAAATATTGATATCTACAAAGATGAAACTACTGTTGAGGTTTATAGTGCATTAGGAATACTTTCAGAAATAAATTTTCAAAAAAATAGTGATAATGCTAAACATCTTTTAAAACCGAAAATGCTAGTTCGTCTAGCTCCCGGAAGTATGAGAAAGGAGTCAAGTGGCACAAGGCTTAACCCTTCAAATGCTTTTAGTATGAATAGAATTTCTGATATTAATAACTATGAGACTGGTTTAAGCGGAACTATAGGATTTAATTACAAAATTAAAAATAAAAATAATTTTGAGAAATTTAATTTTTCACTTGCGCAAGTAATTAATGAAAGACAAAATAATAAAATGCCAGATAAGACAAGTTTAAATGAGAAGCTGTCTGATTTAGTAGGATCAAATAATTACAAATTCAACGAAAATTTTGAACTTCAACATAATTTTTCAATAGATCAAAATTACAATGATATAAATTACAATGAAATTGGTACAAAATATGTTTACAACTCTTTTAGTATGGATTTGGATTATTTAAGTGAAAAAAAACATATAGGCAATCAAGACTACTTCAAAACCGAATTAAATTTAAAAAATAAAGATAAAGGACTTTTATCTTTTAAAAATAAAAGAAATTTGGTTACCAACTCTTCAGAATTTTATAATTTAAGTTATGAATACATAAATGATTGCCTACGTGCTGGTCTTGTTTACCGTAGAGAATTTTATAATGATTCCGAATTAGAGGCGGAAAACTCCTTAATGTTTAAATTAACACTTGTGCCATTCGCTAATATTAATAGTCCTAAACTCGATTAATGAAAAAAATTTTTTTTTTTATTTGTTTTGCTTTAAGTATTACATTAATTTTTGAAAAATCTGATGCTTCTACTGTTAATACAATAGTTGTTAAAGTTGGTAACAAAGTTATAACTAATTATGAAGTTAAAAATAAGATATTAACAACCCTCATTAATTCAAATAAAGATATAAATCAGAAAAATATTGATTTGATTAAATCTCAAACATTAGAAAATTTAATTATCTTAAGATTAAAACAAATTGAACTAAATAATTATAAAATTAAATTAGATAAAGAAAAAGTAAATTTATACTTAAATCAATTGTCTGGAAATAATATTGAAAATCTAAAAAAAAAATTTACAACTTTTAGTATAAATTTTGATTATTTTGTAGAAGAAATAACTACTGAATTAGAATGGCGAGAATTCATATATAAAAAATATTCAAGGAAAATAGAAATTGATCATCAGACTAACGACGAAGAAATTGAAAAAATAATTGAAGCTAATTTAGAATTGAAAGAAATTAATTTATCAGAAATAGAAATTTTTCATAATAATAAAGAAAATGATACAGTAATATCTAAAATTTTACTAGAGATTGATAAGAACGGGTTTGAAGACACTGCTCTGAAATTCAGCAACTCAAGCTCTTCCTCTAATAAAGGGAATTTGGGTTGGATTAGTTCGAACTCTTTATCAAAAGAAATTTTTAATATTATTAATAAACTTAAGCTAGGTCAAATTAGTGAGCCGATAATTAAGCCAAATAGTATATTATTTTTAAAATTAAACGATGAAAGAAAAGTTTCAGCAAATGAAATTGATAAAGAAAATTTAAAAAGAAATCTAATTAATACAAAAAAGAATGAAATATTTAATTTATATTCAAATAGTTACTTGTCAAAGCTTCGAAACGAACATTTAATAGAATATTACTAATGAGAAAAAAAATTATTCTTGTGACAGGTGATCCTAATAGTATAAATTCTGAATTAATTTATAAATCTTGGAAAAAATTAACCAACAGTACTAAAAGTGATCTATTTTTAATATCTAATTTCGATTTATTAAGCGCACAATTTAGAAAGTTAAATTATAATATTAGTTTGAAAAGAGTAGACAATATTTCTAGTCATTTCAAAATTAAAAATACTATTAAAATTTTAAATATTGATTTAAGATTTAAAGACCCTTTTAAAGTACCCAAAAAGTCAGCTACAAAATTTGTTTGGGACTCTTTAAATTTGGCGCACAAATTAGGCCTCCAAAAAAATGTTGCTGGAATTATTAATTGTCCAATTAATAAAGAACTATTAAAAAAAAAACATGTTGGCGTAACCGAATATTTTGCATCTAAATGCTCAATTAAAGATGATTCAGAAGTAATGGTGATTAAAAGTAATAATTTAATGGTATCACCTATAACCACTCATGTAGATATCAAGTCAATATCTAAGAGAATTAAAAGGAGAATAATAGTAAAAAAAGTTAGAACAATTAATAAGTGGTACAAAGCAAAATTTTCAAAAAAACCTAAAATTGCACTACTTGGGTTAAACCCACATAACGGGGAACTAAGAAAATTATCAGAGGAATATAAAATAATTATACCTGCTGTAAATTACATTCAAAAATTTAATATTGATTTAAAGGGTCCTTTCGCATCGGACACTATTTTTATTAATGATTATAAAAAATACGACATAATTGTAGGTATGTACCATGATCAAGTTCTTTCACCTTTCAAAGCTTTATTTAAATTTGACGCAATAAATTTAACTTTAGGATTAAAATACGTTAGGGTTTCTCCCGATCATGGCGTAGCTAATGACAAAATTTTGCTAAAAAAATCAAATCCAATAAGTTTATTAAAATGTATAAAATACATTAAAGATTCCAAATGATTTTATGAAAAAATCATTAGGTCAAAACTTTCTTATAGATAGAAATATTACTAAAAAAATATGTAATCTAATAAATTTTAAGAATAAAAATGTTTTAGAGATTGGGCCTGGCAATGGTGCTTTAACAGAGGAAATACTAAAAAAAAAACCTAAATCTTTAACTTTAATAGAGAAAGACGATCAATTAATTTCTTTCTTAAAAAAAAAATATTCATCTGATAAATCAATTAAAATTATATGTTCAGATATTTTAAAATTTGATTTAACAAAAATAAAAAAAGATAAATTAATAATTTTAGGGAATTTACCTTACAACATTTCCTCTCAAATACTTGTAAAAATATTAAAAAATTTAAGTTCAAAATTTATAATTGATGATTTAGTTTTGATGTTTCAAAAGGAATTAGGTGAAAAAATAATAGGTCAGTTTAAATCTAAAAGTTACGGTAGGTTATCAATTATAACAAACCTCAAATTATATGTTTTAAAAAAATTTTTAGTCTCTTCAAATTGTTTTTTTCCAAAACCTAAGGTAACCTCTATGGTGATACATTTCAAAATTAAAAAAACAAATAAATTTAATATTAAACAAATAGATAATTTAGAGAAGGTCACGAATATTTTATTTTCTAATAAAAGAAAAATGATAAATAAAAATATAAAAAAAATACTTAATAAAGAGAAACTTACTCAAATCCCAAAGTTAAAACTTAATTTAAGACCAGAAGAAATACATCCTGAAATTTACTATAAAATAACTGAATTGTTTGAAGAAAAATAATTTTTTTTAAAATTTTGAATAATTTTTTCTATATGATTAAAACATACTTCGAGGTTTTTATTAATAATTATATAATCGTAATCTTTCCAATGCATAATATCTTCGTTAAATGAATTGTACCTCTTTTCTACTTCTTCTTTTGTATTTTGGTCTCTTTTTAATAACCTTCTTTTTAATTCATTTTTACTATCTGTTATCAAGAATAGCTTAATTATATTTGAATTTTTGTAATCTGATAATTGTTTCGTGCCTTGCCAGTCAATATCAAATATAATGTCATTCTTTTTTAGTATTTTGTTCACGTTTTTTTTTGATGTTCCGTAATAATTTTCAAAAATTTTAGCATATTCATAGAACTCGTTCTGGTTAATCATCTCTTCAAATTTCTTTTTTGAAACAAAATTGTAATCTACACCATCTACCTCATTTGATCTTGGTGATCTTGTTGTATGTGATACTGAAATATTAATGTTTTGGTATTTTTGTTGTAGTTTTTTTGTTAAAGTAGTTTTTCCAACACCGGATGGGGATGATAAAATTATCATTATATTTTCCCCACTAATTTTCATAAATACTTTTATTGAATCTTTAAACTTTAGCTCGATTTACTTTCAATAAACTTAATTGCATCGCCAACTGTTAAAATTTTTTCTGCTTCGCTATCTGATATTTCTGAGCCAAATTCTTCCTCGAAAGCCATTACTAACTCAACTGTATCTAAGCTATCTGCCCCAAGATCATCAATAAAGCTTGCTTCTTCGGTTACTTTCTCCTCATCAATACCTAAATGATCGGCAACTATTTTTTTTATTTTTCCTTTAATATCTTCTGACATGAAATCCTTTCTTAAATATATATTTTCTTAATAGATTATTAATAAGAATTGTCAAGCCATATACATCCCACCATTAACATGAATGGTTTCGCCATTGATATACCTTGCCATGTCGGACGCTAAAAAAGCTACACAGTTTGATACATCGTCACCAGTTCCAAGATCTCCAGATGGAATTTTACTTATTAGCATTTTTTTAAAGTCATCGTTTATTTTATCTGTCATTTCAGTTTTTATAAATCCGGGTGAAACGCAATTAATATTAATATTTTTTTTGGCATACTCTATTGCTAGACTCTTTGAGAATGCCACAATGCCTGCTTTAGAAGCTGAATAGTTCGCCTGACCTAAGTTTCCTGTATGACCTACTATTGAAGTGATATTTATTATTTTTCCAATTTTATTTTTAAGCATTTTTTTTATAGAATATTTACACATTAAAAAAGTTGAAGTTAAATTTACATCAAGAACCTTTTTCCAATTTTCCTCTGTTAATCTTATGGAAATATTGTCTAAAGTTATCCCTGCGTTATTTACTAAAATATCTAACCCATCCAATTTTTTATAAATATTTTCAACAAAATTTTCAATTTTATCATGTTCCTCTAGTTTAAATTTTTCAACTATTACATTTGGATAGTTTTTTTTAATATCGTTAAGCTTTTGTTCATTAGTTCCGGTCGCTATAATCGAACAACCAAAATCATTAAATTTCTTAATTAAAGATTTTCCAATTCCTCCAGTGGCTCCTGTAATCAAAATTTTTTTATTTTTTAAATTCATGTTTAAAATTTTTAATATCAGTAATTGAATTGATTGAAAAGCAATTTACATCTTTGAGTGTTCTTTTTACCATTCCTATAAGTGCCTTGCCAGGGCCTATTTCAACATAATTTTTAACTCCCTCTCTCTGCATATTAATTATGCTTTGCCTCCATTTTACTGTCGAAAAAATTTGATCAACTAATAATCTTTTAATTTTGTCGGGATTCAGTTCCGGGTAAGCAGTTACATTATTTACAATCTCATATAAAGGTTTATTAAACCTAGTATTATTTATTTTATCTTTCATAATATCGGCTGCAGTTTTCATCAATGAGCAATGAAATGGTGCACTTACTTTGAGTGGAATTGATTTAATTTTCTTTTCTCTTAGTAGTGATTGGAAGAGTTCAACTTTTTCTTTATTTCCGCTAATGATCACTTGGCCATTTGCATTATCATTTGCAATTTCGCAAACTCCTTTGTCTTCTTTTTTTGATTTCAATAAATCCAATATTTCATCTAGTTTCATTCCGAGCACTGCTATCATGCTGCCCTTTCCAACTGGTACTGCTTCCTGCATTGCTTTACCTCTCTCATGTAACAGATATAAAGCATCCTTAAAATTTAATGAATTGGAGCAGACTAAAGCACTATATTCACCTAGGGAGTGTCCTGCAAAATACTTAAATAAATTAAAATCAAAGTTAAATTCATCTTTAAGAACTCTAAAAATTGAATAACTAACTGTTAGAATTGCAGGTTGTGTATTTCTGGTCAATTGCAATTTGTCTTCTGGTCCCTCTAAAATTATTTTAGAAATTGGAAAGTTTAATTTTTCATCTGCGTCTTTAAATATTTTTTTTACAATTTCAAAATTATTATAAAATTCTACACCCATGCCTACTAGTTGTGAGCCCTGTCCTGGAAATAATAAAGCGTACATTTATAAGTTTATTTAACAATTATTACTGTTGATATAATTATTCATTATAGTATAAACCAATTTTTATAAATAAATATTAAACTTAATTAACACATTAAAACATGGCTTTTTACGAAAACACTATTGTAGCTAAACAAGATTTGGCGGAAAAAGATTTAAAGACTTTAAAAGAGAGATACAATGAAATTATTAATAAATCTTCCGGTAAAGTTATTAAAATAGAGGAATGGGGTTTGCTTAATTTAGCTAATAAAATTAAAAATTATAAAAAAGGTTTTTTTATTCATTTTAAATTTGAAGGAAACAAAAAAACTCTTGGTGAGATCGAAAAAAAAATTAAAATTGACAGAACAATTATTAGACATTTAACTGTAAAATATAAAAAATTAGATACGGAAAATGAATTTTTCAAAAAAAGCTGATTGAAATGAAAAGAAAAAATAAAAAATTTCAAAAAAAAGGAAATAACTCATTAAATAAACTAAGTTTATTTCAAAAAAACAGTAAGTTTTCAAAAAAATGTCCCTTATCTGTAAAGAACGCGCCTATAGTTGATTATAAAAACATAAGCGTACTAAAAAACTATATATCTGATAATGGAAAAATTGTTTCATCAAAAATTTCATCAGTATCATTTGGTAAACAAAAAAAATTAACTAAAGAAATAAAAAAAGCCAAAATTTTAGGATTATTGTAAAATGGAAATTATTTTATTAGAAAATATTCTTAATCTAGGAAATATTGGAGATAAGGTAACGGTTAAAAATGGTTATGGTAGAAACTTTCTTTTAAAAGAGGGCAAGGCATTAAGATTTAATAAAGATAATTTAGAATTTGTTAATAAAAGAAAAGACGAATTAAACAAAAAGAATAATGAATTAAAAAGTAAATTTAAAGAAATAGCCAAAATTATAAATAATCAAACTTTTACCTTTTTCAAAGAATGTAAAGAAAATGGGGAACTGTATGGATCCATAAAACCAAAAGAAATTACAAATCTAATAAAAGAAAAAAATAATGTAGAAGTAGTTCCTTCACAAATAATTTTAAAACAAGATTTAAATAAGACAGGCTTATTTAAAGTAGATATTAACTTTCACTCAGAAGTAAAAGCACAAATCTCTATCAAGATAGATAAGATTCAGTCGAAATAACTTTTCCACAGACATCCAAAAAAAGTGTGTAACTTTTTTCTTTGATGTGAATTTTCTTTCTCTTAATATATCAATGTGGAAGATATCAAAACTGTTCAAAATACTCATGAAAATAAGCAGCCTTCTAATTTAGAGGCTGAACAGGCGCTTCTTGGATCCATTCTTGTAAATAATGACATTATAGATGAAGTATCCACTTTGGTTAGTGCAAATATATTTTTTGATCCAGCACATATTAAAATTTATGAAGTTATTGAAAGTCTTAATAATAAAGGGATGATCGCTAATCCAATAACGATAAAAAATTTTTTCGAAAAAGATAATATGCTTAATGAAGTAGGTGGAACTGAATATTTGGTTAAACTTACAAGGTTTTCGAGCTCTGTAAAACAGGCGATTGATTATGCTAAAATTATTCATGAAATGTATCTTAGAAGAGAGTTAGTTCAAATTTCTGACAATTTATCTCATGATACTCTTAATGCGAATTCTCAAGAGCAAAATGCAGAAAATATTATTGAAAATACAGAAAAATCTCTTTTTGATTTAGCTGAAAGAGGAAGTTTCTCACAATCGTTTTTAAAATTTAATCAAGCTCTAGATCAAACAATTGAGATGGCAACTCTCGCTATGCAAAATGATCAAGGATTAGTTGGTGTTCCTACTGGCCTTACAGACTTAGATGAAAAATTAGGTGGTCTACATAAATCAGATTTAATAATTTTGGCGGGAAGACCGTCGATGGGTAAAACAGCTTTAGCTACTAATATTGCCTATAACGCAGCTCAACATATTCTTAAAAGACAGGAAAAATCATCAATAGCTTTTTTTTCTTTGGAAATGTCATCTGAACAATTATCAACTAGAATTCTCTCGGAACAGGCAAGAATTAAGTCTGATGATATAAGACGTGGAAAAGTTACGGAAGAAGAAATTAATAGATATATTGAAACCTCGAGAAATATTTATAACTTACCTTTATACATAGATGAAACTCCAGCAATAACTATAGCTACTTTGAGTAATAGAGCCAGAAGAATAAAAAGATTATTCGGATTAAGTTTAATTGTTGTAGATTATATACAGTTAATGAGATCTAGCTCCAATAGAAACGAAGGAAGAGTACAAGAGATTTCTGAAATCACTCAAGGTTTAAAAGCACTAGCGAAAGAACTATCGGTGCCAGTTCTGGCATTATCTCAACTATCGAGAGCTGTGGAACAACGAGATGATAAACAACCACAATTGGCTGACTTAAGAGAGTCAGGATCAATTGAGCAAGATGCTGATGTTGTAATGTTTGTTTTCCGAGAAGCCTATTACCTAGAACGAAAACAGCCAAAGTTAGGTTCTATTGAGCATGCTGAATGGCAATCAAAAATGAATGATGTTAACGGCTTAGCAGATATAATTTTAGGAAAGCAAAGACATGGTCCTACAGGTACTGTCAAAGTAGAGTTTGAGGGAATTTACACAAAATTCAAAGATTTAAGCAAAAATTAACCTCAATTTTTTCTTTAGTTATAATAAAATTAAGATATATCTGAAATGTTCTCATGTTTGCTTCTATTTATAAAAAAATTGTAATAGATTTTTCGAAATTAACACTTTTTTTAATACTATTAATTGTTGCCTTTTCTCTTTACCAATCAAAAAATTTTAATCTGGATGCCTCGTCTGACGCGCTCTTACTTGAAGGAGATCCTGACCTTAAATACTTAAGAGAGGTAAATCAAACATATGGTTCTAAAGATTTTCTTGTTTTAACATACACACCGGTTTCAAGTTTTACTGAGAAAGAAACTATCCTTAATCTTCAATTACTAAAATCGAAAATCGAAAAACTCTCTTGGGTGGATAGTGTAATAACAGTAATTGATGTACCGCTTTTAAAAAGCACAGATGAAGGACTAATGGAGAGGTTAAAAAATTATAAAACATTAGCTTATCCAGAAATTGACAGAAAAAGAGGTTTTGAAGAAATAATCAATAGTCCTATTTACAAAAATTACGTTATTAGTGAAGATGGTAAAACCTCTGGAGTAGTAATTTATCTTAAGAAGGACGAAAGATTAGCTGAATATATTAAGGTAAAAGATCAATATTATATTCGGTCGAATGAAACAGGACTCTCTAAAGAAGAAAAAGTAAATTACAAAAATTTTATTAAAGAATATGAAGACTATAAAAATTTATATAATATTAGAAATCACCAAAATATTTCTGAGATAAGAGATGTAATTAGTAAATATGGACAAAATGCTAAAATACATTTAGGCGGTATTCCAATGATTGCCGATGATATGATGAGTTATATTAAAAGCGATATTGTAGTCTTTGGAATTGGAGTATTCATTTTTATTATACTAACTCTGTGGTTTATTTTTAAGAATCTCAAATGGGTTGTAATGCCATTATTAGGTTGCTCAACCTCAGTTATAATTATGATTGGTCTATTAAGTTTTTTTGGTTGGAAAGTAACAGTAATTTCATCAAACTTTATTGCTCTAATGCTTATATTAAATATGGCAATGAATATCCACTTAACAGTAAGATTTCTTCAACTAAAAAAAGAGTTTTCACAAATCACAAAGAGTGAAGCTATATTTGAGGCGAGCAAAAAAATGATGCTTCCAATACTTTATACGGTCCTAACAACAATATGTGCGTTTTTATCTTTAGTTTTTAGCGGAATAAAGCCAATAATTGATTTTGGTTGGATGATGACTCTTGGATTAATTGTTTCATTGTTAGTAACATTTTTGTTGTTACCTTCATTAATAAATTTGCTCTCATCAAATAACGAAATAGGTCTTAAAGATACTGAAAAATCCTTTATCACAACCGCTTTGGGCAATTTTACTAAAAATAATAAAATTATAATTTTCGGCTCTACTTTGTTAATTATAATATTTAGTATTGTTGGAATATTTAAGCTCGAGGTAGAAAACAGTTTTATAAATTATTTTGATAAAGAAACAGAAATTTATAAAGGAATGAAGAAAATTGATGATGATTTAGGAGGGACTACCCCGCTGAATATAATTCTTAAATTTCCACCCAAAACTGAAGTTGTTAAAGAAGGGGATGATGAATTTGATGAGTGGGAGGAAGATAACGAAAATGAGGAAGATAAATCCAAATATTGGTTTACAAGAGATAAAATGGACAAAATTATTAAAGTACATGATTATTTAGACTCTCTACCGGAAATTGGAAAAGTTCTTTCTTTTGGATCTATATTAAGAGTAGCAGAAGATTTAAATAAGAAAGAGTTACAGAGTTTAGAAATTGCAGTTTTATATAGTAAAATACCTAAGACAATTAAGAATGAAATAATTTCTCCTTATATATCAGTTGAAAAAGATGAGGCAAGAATAAGTGTAAGAATAAAGGACTCGTTAAAAGATTTAAGAAGGAATGATTTAATTAATAAAATTAATTCTGAATTAAATACTAAGCTTGGGCTAGAAAAAGATGAATATAAACTAGCAGGAGTTCTTATCTTGTTCAACAATTTATTACAAAGTTTATTTAAATCTCAAATACTTACTTTAGGAATAGTAATTCTTGGAATTTTTATTATGTTTTTTATATTATTTAGAAACCTAATAATTTCTTTTATTGGCGTTGTACCTAATTTTATAGCTGCTTTTTTTATCCTAGGAATAATTGGTTCACTAGGAATCCCGCTAGATATGATGACAATAACTATTGCAGCTATAACAGTTGGTATTGCAGTTGATAATAGCATTCATTATATTTATAGGTTCAAAGAAGAATTTCAAAAAATTAATAACTATAATAAAACTTTAGACAGATGCCATAGTACTGTAGGAGTCGCAATTTTAAACACGTCAATCACAATAGTATTTGGTTTTTCGATTTTAGTTTTGTCAAATTTTATACCTACTATCTACTTTGGAGTATTTACTGGAATAGCAATGTTGTTGGCTATGATATCGGTTTTAACTTTGTTGCCAAAATTAATTTTAACTTTCAAACCTTTTGGTAAAGAATTTAGTGAAATTAGATGATTGATAATCTTTTGGAATTCTTTACTAATAATTTAAATCTATTAGATGTTTTTTTCTTAATCATCTTAACTTACAATGTAATCCAATCTTTCTTGAAAGGTTTTTCTTTAAGTTTAATTTCATTTATGAAATGGGTTTTATCTACAGTAATTACAATTATTTTAGTCCCGAGATTTCAACCAATAATTAGCGAATATATTCAATCTGAGTTTATAAATAAGATTGGATTAGGAGTAGCTATTTTTATATTTTCTCTTTTTATATTAATAATACTAGGTAAAACTTTAAGTAAAGCGGTAACTTGGACTGGTGTAGGTTCAATTGATAAAGGATTTGGTTTTATATTTGGTTTTTTTAAAGGATATATAGTTTCTGTTTGTTTATTCTCTATCTTTAATTGGTTTTATCCTTATCAAAATTGGGGTATATCAGCAGAAGATGCATTTGCATTTAATTTAATAAATAAAGGCTATGAAGTATTAATAGAAGAATTTCCTTCAAGTGATGATTTCATTGATACTAAAGAAAAAATTGAAAAAATTTAAATCAGATAAATTAAGAGAGGAGTGTGGTATTTTTGGAATATCAAATCATGAAGATGCTTCAGCGTTAGTAGCTCTGGGCTTGCATGCCTTGCAACACAGAGGACAAGAAGGCTGTGGAATTGTATCTTTTGATGGCAAAAATTACCATTCAGAAAAGAGACAAGGATTAGTTGGTGATCATTTTACTAATTCTGAAACAATAAAAAAGCTACCAGGAGAATTTGCAATTGGCCATAATAGATACTCAACTACAGGTGAAACATCTTTAAGAAATATTCAGCCTTTTTTTGCAGATTTGCATATGGGTGGTTTAAGCGTCGCGCACAACGGAAATTTAACTAATGCGTTGTTATTGAGAGAAAATTTAGTAAAAGAAGGGGCAATTTTTAGAACTACAAGTGACACTGAGACAATTGTTCAACTTATAGCAAAGTCAAAAAGAGAAAGATTTACAGATAAACTAATTGATACTTTGTTTCAAATACAAGGAGGTTACTCTCTAGTTTTAATGACAAATAAAAAATTAGTTGGAGTAAGAGATCCATTTGGTATTAGGCCTTTAGTAATTGGTAAATTAAATAACTCTTATATTTTCGCCTCTGAAACTTGTGCATTAGATATTGTTGGAGCAACTTATATAAGAGAAGTTAAAAATGGAGAGATTGTAATTATAGAAGATAATAATTTAAAATCTATTACACCTTTTCCAAAGCAAAAGCCTCGTCCTTGTGTCTTTGAATATATTTATTTTGCTAGACCAGATAGTTTAATTAAGGATAAATGTGCATACGAGTACAGAAAAAGGTTAGGTTCAGAATTGGCAAAAGAATCAGATCTTAAAGCTGACTTAGTTATTCCAGTTCCAGACTCTGGAGTTCCAGCAGCGTTAGGTTACGCAGAACAATCTAAGAAAAAATTTGAGTTAGGATTAATAAGAAATCATTATGTAGGTAGGACTTTTATTGAACCAACTCAAAATATAAGAAGCTTAGGAGTTAAGTTAAAATTAAGCTCAACAAAATCAATAGTGAAGAATAAATCTATTATTCTTATAGACGACTCTTTAGTCAGAGGAACAACTTGCCATAAAATTATAAAAATGCTGTATGAGTCTGGTGCAAAAGAGGTCCATGTTAGAATAGCTTGTCCGGAAATAAAATTTCCAGATTTTTATGGAGTAGATATGCCTACTAAAGAAGAGTTACTAGCTCATGAAAAAAATAACGAGCAAATGTGTGACTATATAAAAGCAAAAAGTCTAAAATTCTTAAGTTTGGATGGTTTATATAATGCTCTTATAAACGAAAGAAGAAATTCTAGTTATCCTCAATTTAGTGACCACTATTTTACAGGTGAATATCCAATAGAACCATCAGACAATTTAAAAGGCCTTAAAGTTAAGCAATTATCATTATTAAGCGGTAAATCTAGCAGTTAATCTACGATTGATACTCTATTTGATTTATCAAGAAAAATAATGGAATTATCAATAATGATAGGTTGTGAATTTATTTTTTGAGGTAACTTAGTAATTTCATAAATTTCACCATTTATTTTAAACTTTACAATGTAAGAGTTTTTTAAAAAAATAAAAATTTTATCATTCAATAACATTACACTTTTAAACTGTACTTTTTTTTTTTTAATTTTTAAACGTTCGGATATTTTTTGATTAATGTCATACGAAAATACAATTTTTCCTGAATTAATTTCTGTAGCAATTAACAGGTTATTATCAATAGTATAAAAAACATTAGTGAGAACTATTGGTCTTACTATAGAGGAAAAATTTTTTTTATATATATTTGTTCCAAAACTTAAGTCTAAAACATATAAATTACTATTTGCGGGGACATAAACCCGATTATCACGTATTATTAGTTGATTGCTAATAAATAAATTACTTGGATTTATATTTAATGACTCATTTAAATTTATAAACCATTTAATTTGCATATTCGTGATATTAAGAGCGTACAAAGATCCATATGTATTTAAAAAAATTACATTATCTCCATCTACTGCCAAGTTATTCATAAAATTATTTTTTATTGTAGTTTCCTCTGTAGGTATTGATTTTAAAATCTCTCCATTTTTTTTATTTATAAAGAAAAGAGTATTATTTTGATTAGCCAAAATTAATTTATTCTTAGAAATTTTAATATTCGAACTAAAAGGGATTTTATAGTTTTTTGCCCATAAAACTTTGTTGCTCAAATAATCAAAAGCATAGATAAAGCCTAAATTATCTGAGATATAAACTGTATTATTTTCAATTATTAAGTTAAGATTTTTTTTTATTTTTTTAAATTTTTTTTGGTAAAAATTAAATTTTGAAATTTGTTTATTTTTATTTATTGAAAATATAATTAAATTACCTTTAATATCACTTGCAATAATATTATTTTTATCAAATAAAATATGTTCATTAATTTTATGCTTAGTTAATTTTTTACTTTTAAAAATTAGTTGATTATTATTATTATACTTGAAATTACCAAGATTATTATTTTTTCCATAAAATATATCTTTCCATTCAAAATTTTTAATTAAATTTTGTTTCTCAAACTCAAATTCTTTGTCTAAATTTACAATTTGATAAAATTTTTCATTTGTTGATGAGATACTTTTAAATTCTTTAAAAATCTTATCATCTTTTTCGTCTAATTTATTATCATTATTCCAAATGCCACTTTTATTATCAAAGGAGCAATTATTTAAAAATATTAAAGTTATTAAGAAATAAAATAATTTCATTAAATTATTCTTTAAGAATATCTCGAATAATAAACTTTAATTTAGAGTCTTTTTCAAATAATTCATTTAATATTTTTGTACCTTGCTGTTTATCAGGCCCATTAATCATATATAAAGCTTTTTTGAAAATAATAAGGTCTTCTTGAGCGTCATCAGAAATGGACTCTTCAAGAATTAAAAAATATTTTAAAATTTTACTATAATCTTTAATTAAATTTTTTTCTAAAATTACGTTTAAAGCTAAAATTGAATAAAATTTATTTTTACTTAATATAATTTCTTCGTATAATTTAATTGCATCTTCTTTTTTGTTAGAAGCTAGATAAAGCCCTGCTTCAACATATTTCTCTGCGATAAGAATATTTTTTTTTTCTTTATTGTAATTCAAAAATGTTAAAAAACATAAAGATAATATTACAATAAATATTAAAGTTAAAATCTTTACTTTATTATTATTATAGAAATTAATTAGTCTATTTTTTATTTGTAGTTTATTTTCTATACTTTCTTCCATTTAAAAAATTTTTTATCGTTGGAAATTTTCTTAATTTAACATCTCTACTATATTTTTTTATGGCTTTTTCAATTATTCTATCTAATTTAACAAATTTCTTCACGAATTTTGGATAAAAACCACTAATACCTAACATGTCATCTGTTACTAGTATCTGTCCATCGCAATGAGATGAGGATCCTATGCCGATTGTGGGTATATTTAGTTTACTAGTTATTAATTTTGCAGACTTTGGTGATAAACATTCAAGTATAATAGAAAATGCACCGGCTTTTTCAATCGATTTTGCTTCATTCAAGAGTCTGTTTACTTCTACTTTTGTTCGGCCCTCAACGTTAAATTTATTCTTAAATTGTGGAGTAAAACCTATGTGCCCCATTACAGGGATTTTTTTTTTAACAAGCGCCTCAATAATTTTATAATTACTTTGATAATTTTCTAGTTTAATTGCATCACATCCAGTTTTTTTAATTACATTTTTTGCATTTTTTAAAGCTTCTTTAAAATTACTATAACTACCTTTGGGCATATCTACTACGAGTAAAGATTTTTTAATGCCCATTTTTACACTTAATGTATGTTGAATAATATTTTCCAAAGTTATTTTGTGGGTATTTTTATGTCCATATAAAACATTGGCCATGGAGTCACCAACTAAAACTATATCCACATGGTTATCTAAGATTTTAGCTATACTTTTTGAGTAGGCAGTCAAGCTCACAATTTTGGATTTATTTTTTTTTAATAAAATTTTTTTAATTTTTTTATTCATTATTCTAGTTCTATAGTGCTTGGGGGCTTAGAAGTAATATCGTATACAACTCTGTTAATACCTTTAACATTATTTATAATTTTATTAGATATATTATCTACGAAATTCTTTGGTAAACTAAAATAATCTGCCGTCATTCCATCTTCAGAAGTCACAGCTCTTAATAAACAAATATTCTCATATGTTCTGGTGTCACCCATCACACCGACCGTTTTAATTGGAAGAAGTGCTGCATATGCCTGCCATATTTTGTTGTAAAGTCCTGTTTTGACTAACTCATTAATAAAAATACAATCTGCCTCTTGAAGTATTTTTATTCTCTCAGGTGTAATATTTCCTAAAATTCTAATCGCTAGACCGGGACCAGGAAATGGATGTTTAAAATTAATATTTTTAATCAAGCCCAATGATTTACCTAAAATTCTAACTTCATCTTTGAAAAAATCTTTTAAAGGTTCGACTAATTTTAAATTCATTTTTTTGGGCAAACCTCCAACATTATGATGAGATTTTATTATTGATGTTTTACTACCAGTTGACGATTTACTCTCAATTAAATCAGGATAAAGTGTCCCTTGCGCAAGAAATTTTAAATTTTTATACTTTTTAGACTCATTTTCGAAAACTTTAATAAATAAATTTCCAATTATTTTTCTTTTTTTTTCTGGATTACTTATATTTTTTAATTTATTTAAAAAAAGCTTTGAAGCATTAATTAACTTAACATTAAGTTTATATTTATTCTTAAAAATTTTATAAGTATATTTAAATTCATTTTTTCTCATTAATCCCGTATCTACCATAATACAAATAAGATTTTTTTTGATTGCTTTATTTATTAATAATGCGACTACACTGCTATCTACTCCACCAGATAATGCACATATTACTTTATCTTTTTTTACATTATTTTTTATTTCATTTATTAATCGTTTTTTTTGAGACGTAGCGCTCCATTTTCTTTTAATTTTACAAATTAAAAATAAAAAATTTTTAAATATTTGCTTTCCTTTATCTGTGTGTGTTACTTCGGGATGAAATTGCACTCCATAAATTTTATCTTTTGTATTTTCTATTATGGTTAATTTTGACTCTTTAGTAGACGCAATTAATTTGAATTTTTTCGGCAATCTAACTACTGCATCCTCATGACTCATCCACACAATTCTTTTATTATTTAAAAAATTTTTCGTTAAAAGTGAGGTATTTTGTTTAATTAAGATAGCTCTACCAAATTCTCTTTTTTTTTTTGAAGATTTAATTTTTCCTCCAAATATCTTAGCTATTAATTGCAAACCATAACATATTCCTAATATTGGAATTTTTTTTTCAAATATATCTTTAGGAACACTCTGAAAATTAGTAGATGTCACGGTAGATGGGCCCCCTGAAAGAATTAATCCTTTTATATTAGTAAATTTTTTTAATTTAATAAGGTTTCTTGGGGTTATAATTTCAGAGTAAACTCCTAATTCTCTTATTCTTCTTGCTATTAGTTTCGTTACCTGGGAGCCAAAATCAATAATTAAAACTTTATCTTTATGGTTATGAAATTGCATTTATTTTTTAGATAAATTTTCAATTTCAGTTTTTAATTGATCGCTTTTACTGCAGAATTTGCTGCATATTGATTTCAATTTTTTATTTAATTCATTACTTTTTTTATAGTCAGAAGATTTTAATTTTAATATTGCGAGATTGTAGATTGCTTCCTCATTTTTTGGGTTTAATAAAATAACTGTATTTAAATTTTTCTCCTCTAAGTTTTTCTTATCTTGTTTGTTGAATATTTTTGATAGGTATAAATACGATAATTCACTTTTTGGATTGTAGACTATACCTTGTTCAAATTTAAATTTTGCATCTTCAAATTTTTGCTTGTCATATAAGTCAATTCCTTGTTTAACGTACTCTGACTTAGCAAATAAATTTGTTGATACAAAAAATAGCATTGAAATATATAAAAATTTTCTTATCATAGCTTATAATTTATTGATTTTTGTGTCATTTCAACGCTGTGAACCATACTTTCGTAAAATCCTGCTTTAGTTATTTTGATAAATTTTGCTTTTTTATTTATTTCACTCAAATTTTTAGCCCCAATATATCCCATTGATGATCTCAATCCACCTTGTAATTGATATATAATTTTAGATACTTTTCCTTTGTATTCCACTCGTCCCTCCACTCCCTCTGGAACAAATTTAGATTTATCTTTAAAGTTCTTTTGAAAATACCTATTTGCTGATCCAGCAGACATAGCTCCAATTGAACCCATACCTCTATATTGTTTGTAAAACTTACCGCTAATTTTGAACTTTTTGCCGGGGCTTTCATCAGTGCCAGCGAATATTGAGCCCATCATAATAGCATCAGCGCCAGCAGCTAAAGCTTTAGCAATATCACCTGAAAATTTTATACCGCCATCTGAAATAATTTTAATTTTTTTTTTATTAAGTACTTTTTTTACTTCCATGATTGCAGAAATTTGAGGAACACCGATACCTGCTACCATTCTAGTAGTGCAAATAGATCCAGGTCCTATACCTACTTTAATAATATCTGCTCCAGAGTTGTATAGTTTTTTTGCAGCCTCTCCGGTGGCAATATTTCCAACACAAATAGGAATATTTTTTGTTATCTTTTTAATTTTCAACAATGTTTGAAGAACTTTTTTGCTATGTCCATGTGCGGTATCAATAACAATTAAATCCACCCCATTTGATATAAGGGATCTAGCTCTATCTAAATCTTCTTTATTAGTTCCTATAGCTGCTCCAACAATAAGTTTTTTACTCTTTACTTTTTTAATTTCATCAGATTGTTTTTTTACTTCTAAATTTCGATGAATAATTCCTATTCCGCCCTCCTTAGCAATCGCCATAGCCATTTTTGACTCAGTAACAGTATCCATTGCAGATGTTAAAAAAGGAACTTTCAGAGAAATTTCTTTAGAAAGTTGAAGAGTAATATTAGTTTTAGACGGTAATATATCAGAATACTTCGGCAAAAGTAAAACATCATCAAAGGTTAGTGCTTCTTTAATTGTATCCATATAAACTTATATACAATTATTGGAATTTATAAAGTCTTTAAAATTTCACAATGTAAATAAGTTTCTTTGGATTCTTTTCTACTAGCCTCGGGTTTAAAAAAATTTACTTTACTAAATGTAGATTTAGCGAGTTTTTTTACCTCTAAGAAATCTTCTCCCATAAAGATTTTCGAGACTAAAATACCCTTAGGTTTAAGTGTTTCTTTTGAAAAATTAATAACATCAGCACATAATTGGTTAGTTCTGATTGAGTCTAATGATTTGTTACCAGTTGTATCAGCTGCCATATCTGAGAGAATCACATCTAAATCGGATTTAAAATATTCTATAACTGCAGATTTTGTCTCATTTGAAAGAATATCACCCTTTAAAAATCTAACATCTTTTATAGGTTCCATGTCTTTAATATCTACAGACATTATTTTACCTTCTATAATAATTTGACTTGCTATTTGTGACCATCCTCCTGGAAAAGAGCCTAAATCCAGTAAATTAGTATTTCTTTTTAAAAATTTATATTTTTTATTTAATTCAATTAATTTAAATGAGGCTCTGGACCGATAACCAAGAGTTTTAGATTTTTTAAAAAATTGATCTCTATGTTGTTTTATTTTCCAAGAATTACTTTTTTTAATTCTCTTTGATTTTTTCATTATAAAATATCTTCATGATTATCATCAGATATTTTCTCTTCATTTTTTTTATTTTGGTTATTATATAAAAGTATACTTATTGGTATTGAGATTAGGTAAATAACACCAAAAATCAAAAGAGTTTCAAGGGTGTAAAATAGTAAAGCTATAAAAATAATACCAATGCCTAATAATAAAAAGACTGTAGCTTTCGAAGATATAGATATTTTTTTTAATGCTAATGTAGGAATTTTACTAACTAATAAAATTGCGATTGCAATAGTAAGGTAAGGTGTAAGATTTTTAACATTAAATCCAATATTTAAATTAGTTAAATCGTATATTAATGGCATTAAAATTAATAACCCTCCTGCTGGAGATGGTATGCCCTCAAAAAAATTATTTTTCCAACTTTCTGTTTCTTCTATTTTTGTTAAATTAAATCGTGCTAATCTTAAGACGCAACAAACTGAATAAATTAGTGTAATCGCCCAACCTAATTTTCCATAATTATTTAGCTCCCAAAAATATAAAATAAATACTGGAGCAATGCCAAAACTCACAAAATCTGTTAAAGAGTCTAATTCTTTACCAAACTCTGAAGTCCCTTTAATTAATCTTGCAATTCTTCCATCTAAAGCATCTAATATTGCTGCAAATAAAATTAATGTTACTGCTAAAGTGAAATTACCATCGATTGAAAATTTTATTGAACTAATTCCTAGACAAACACCTGCAAGAGTTAAAATATTTGGAAGCAGGTATCTTGTTTTTTTTGACGTAACTATCTTAAATTTTTTATTTTCTTGCATCACTCAAAAGCTAATAAGCTTTCTCCTGCTACTACATTTTGTCCAAGTTTAGCCAGAACTTTTTTATTTTTAAAATAAATATCTACTCTACTTCCAAATCTAATCATTCCTATTCTATCACCCTGTTTTAATTCCTGACCTTGTTCTACTTCGCATACAATTCTTCTAGCAATTAATCCGGCAATTTGAACGATTATAATTTCTTCGCCATTATTTAATTTTACTTTAAAATAATTTCTTTCATTTTCCTCGCTTGCTTTATCTAAAGAAGCATTAAAAAATTTTCCAGGTTTATAATAAATTTCTTCTATTTTGCCTGATGATGGAACTCTATTTACGTGACAGTTAAACACATTCATAAAAACACTTATTTTGGTGAAAGTAGTATTCTCTAATCTAAGTTCTTCTGGACCAGATTTTTCTGATATGTCAGTAATTAAGCCATCAGCAGGACTAACAAGATAGCTATCATCATTAATACAATATCTCTCTGGGTCTCTAAAAAAATAATATACCCACACTGTTATTAAGATAAATATTAATCCTAGAAACTTTGAAAAAAACAAAATAATAAAGGTTGCTAAAATTGAAATTGCTAAAAACTTGTATCCTTCTTTGTGTATCTTTGGAAATATTGTGTTAAACATAATTAATAGTTTGATAATTTTTTCTTAATATGTATAAAAATCACAGTTAATCAATCTATATTTTATGGCAAAAATTAAAGTTAAAAATCCAGTAGTTGAATTAGACGGCGACGAAATGACTAGAATTATATGGTCTTTTATTAAAGATAAGCTAATTAAACCTTATTTAGAAATAGACTTGAAATACTATGATTTAGGCATGGAGAGCAGGGATAAAACAGATGATCAAATAACAATAGACTCTGCTAATGCGATTAAACATCATGGAGTTGGTGTTAAGTGCGCTACAATAACCCCTGATGAAGCCAGAGTAGAGGAATTCAAACTCAAAAAAATGTGGCGGTCGCCTAACGGTACTATCCGTAATATATTAGGTGGAACAGTTTTTAGAGAGCCTATAATTTGTAAAAACGTGCCTAAGTTAGTTCCTGGTTGGACACAGCCAATAGTAATTGGGAGACACGCATTTGGTGATCAATATCGTGCGACTGATTTTTTAATTCCTGGTGAAGGTAAAATGGAGGTCAAATGGACTTCTAAAGATGGCAAAGATAAAAAAGAATTCGAAGTATTCAATTTTACTGGACCTGGTACAGCCTTAGCAATGTATAATTTAGACGACTCAATAAAGAATTTCGCAAGAGCTTGTATGAATTATGGTTTAGGTAGAAAATGGCCTGTGTATTTATCAACTAAAAATACTATTTTAAAAGCCTACGATGGTAGGTTTAAGGATTTATTCCAAGATGTTTTTGAAAAAGAATTTAAAGATAAATTTGAAAAAGCCTCAATTACGTATGAACATAGATTGATTGACGATATGGTTGCGTGCGCTATGAAATGGAACGGAGGTTATGTTTGGGCTTGTAAAAACTATGATGGCGATGTCCAATCCGATACAGTGGCTCAAGGATTTGGTTCTCTAGGCTTAATGACAAGTGTATTGATGACACCAGATGGAAAAACGGTAGAGTCAGAGGCTGCTCATGGCACTGTAACAAGACACTATAGAATGCATCAACAGGGTAAAGAGACTTCCACTAATCCTATAGCATCAATATTTGCGTGGACAAGAGGTTTAACTCATAGAGGAAAATTAGATAATAATACCGAACTTGTTAAATTTGCTTCAACATTAGAAAAAGTTTGTATCGAAACAGTCGAGAGTGGATTTATGACAAAAGATTTAGCAATTTTGATTGAAAAATCAGCTAAGTATTTAACTACAAATCAGTTTCTAGAGGCGATAGATAGCAACTTGAAGAAAAAACTTAATTAATTTTTTTAGCTAGAACCTTAAAAACTTCCTCAATATTATCTTTATTCGCTCCTCCAGCTTGTGCAAAATCTTTTCTGCCACCCCCTCCTTTGCCTCCCAAAATTTCTGAACCAATCTTTACTAAATTAACGGCATCATATTTTAAAGTTAAATCTTTAGAAACACCTACTGCTAAGCCAACCTTATCTTCAAATATAGAAATGCTAATTATAATTCCTGATTTAATATCTTTTTTTCCTTGGTCGATAATACTTCTAAGTTCTTTAGGTGGAAAATCTTTTAAAATTTGTTCTCTTATTACTATACTTCCAACTTTTTTATCTTTTATTATATTTTTGTTTTTATCTTTTTTAATATTTTCAATTTTTATTCTATTTAATTGTTTATTTAAATTTTTCAAATTTTCTGATAAATTTACGTTATCTTTATAATCTGGCTTTATTTTAAAATTTTGTAATTCATTTTTTACTAATTCTATTTCCTTTTTGAGATTTATCTCTTTTAAAGATTTGTTTTGTTTTTGTGTTCTTTCATACTGCTCTAATTGTTTATCTCTTAACGCTTCGACTCTTCTTACCCCTGAGGCAATGGATGATTGACTAACAATTTTAAATTTGCCAACCTCTATAGTGTTTTTTACGTGAGTTCCTCCACATAATTCTGTTGAAAAAAAACCATTATTTTCTTTTCCCATGAACACTACTCTTACTTCCTCACCATATTTTTCACCAAATAAAGCTAAAGCACCCATACTAACTGCCTCTTTTGGGGTCATAATTCTTGTTTGGACATCAGACGAACCTTCGACGATATCATTAACTATTTTATTTATTTTGGCTATTTCCTGATTTTCTATTGGCTTGCTATGGCTAAAATCAAATCTTAATCTTTCTGGTGAAACTAATGATCCTTTTTGCATAACATGTTTTCCTAATGTCCTTCTTAAGGATTCATGTAATAAATGAGTAGCAGAATGATTTGCTTTAGAATTTTTTCTTTTTATTTTATCGATTTCTAAATTAATATTTTGGCCAACTGATATTGATCCATTCTCAATTTTACCATAATGAACAAAGAGATCTCCCATCTTTTTTTGAGTATCATCTATTTTTATTTTGCAATCTGAATTAAAGATATAACCCTGATCACCCACTTGCCCCCCCGACTCTCCATAAAATGGAGTCTGATTTGAAATAATCTCAATTTCTTCTCCAGAATTTGCTGAGTTAACAAATTCTCCATTTTTTGATATTTTAATTACTACACCCTCAGCTTTATCAAATTCGTAACCTAAGAACTCTGTTGGATTGAGTTCTTCTCTAATTTTAAACCATTTTTCCTCTACAGATTTGTCTCCTGATCCTTTCCAGTTAGCTCTTGCCAAAGTCTTACTTTTTTCCATTTCCTTATCAAATCCATTATTGTCTACCTTTATATTTTTTCCTCTTAAAATATCTGCTGTTAGATCTAGTGGAAAGCCATAAGTATCGTACAACTTAAATGCTATTGGTCCTGGAAGAGTTTTGTTTTTAACTTTGCTAAGATTTTCATCTAGAATTTTCATTCCTCTCTCAAGAAGAGATGAAAACTTCTCCTCCTCATTTTTAAGGGTTTCAATTATTAATTCGCTACCATTGCTTAATTCCGGATAACTATTCCTCATTTCATTTAATAGAACTTCAAAAAGCTTATGGAAAACTGGACTCTTGCTACCTAAAGAGTGGGCATGTCTCATTCCTCTTCGCATAATTCTTCTTAAAACATATCCCCGACCCTCGTTTGCAGGAAGAATTCCCTCAGCGATTAAAAAACTACTTGCTCGCAGGTGATCAGCTATAACTCTGTGGCTTGCGATCGATCTACTATCTATCGGTGCCTTTATAAAATCAGATGAAGCAGCTATAATTTTTTGAAAGTGATCAATTTTGTAATTATCGTGAGTACCTTGAAGAACAGCAGTCATTCTTTCAAGACCCATTCCTGTATCAACTGATGGTTTTGGTAAATCTATTCTTTTTTCTTTAGAAATTTGTTCGTATTGCATGAATACGAGATTCCAAATTTCAATAAATCTATCACCATCTTCATCCTTACTTCCGGGAGGACCACCTTTAAGTTCATCACCATGATCATAAAAAATCTCCGAGCATGGTCCACATGGACCTGTGTCGCCCATAGACCAAAAATTATCAGAAGTTGAGATTTTTATAATCTTATTTTCACTTAATCCAGCTATTTTTTTCCACAAATGAAAAGCATCATTATCTTCATTAAAAACTGTAACTAGCAACTTTTCTTTAGGCAAACCAAAATCTCTAGTAAGTAAATTCCATGCATGAGTAATGGCTTGTTCTTTAAAATAATCACCAAATGAAAAATTTCCTAACATTTCAAAAAAAGTATGATGCCTTGGCGTATATCCCACATTTTCTAAATCATTATGTTTTCCTCCTGCTCTTACGCATTTTTGAGAAGTAGTAGCTGTTTTATATTTTCTCTTCTCTAAGCCAGTAAATACATTTTTAAATTGAACCATCCCGGAATTGGTAAACATTAAAGTAGGGTCATTATTTGGAACTAAATTACTAGACTCGACGATCTGATGATTATTTTTTTTGAAATAATCTAAAAATTTTTTCCTTACATCTGTAAGTAAAATTTGGCCCATATTTAATTAAATACAGATATTTATAGGGTTGTCTATAAAGAGATTAACCGGTTTTTTGCTTTTCGTTGTCAACTACCAAGCAAATTTCTGATTTTGTTAAAAATCTTTCTCCTGTTCCATTATCTAATGAAAACATACCGCCTATTCCCTTGACGGCGTCTATAGTGAGATCAGTATGCTTCCACTTTTCATATTGATCACCATTCATATAAAAAGGAACGCCTCCTATTTCACCTAGTTTAATATCATTATCACCTAAAGGGAATTCACCCTCTTGAAAACACATAGGAGCGCTACCATCACAACATCCTCCAGATTGATGAAACATAAGTTTCTCACCATATTTTTCTTGAAGCTTAGATAGTAGATTTAGTGCTGATTGTGTTGCTGATACTTTCATTTTTAATGTACGGCCCATGATTTAGAATCATGGGCCAGTATATATTATTGGTTAAAAGAATCCCAATTTCTTCTCTGCGTAAGAAACATGAAGATTTTTATTTTGTCTATAATGGTTAAGCATCATTTTATGAGTTTCTCTACCCACTCCAGACTGTTTATAACCACCAAATGGCGAATGAGCTGGATAAGCATGATAACAATTTGTCCATACTATTCCTGCTTGTATTCCTCTGCCCATTCTGTGAGCTGTATTGCCATCTCTAGTCCATACTGCTGCTCCTAAACCATAAAGAGTATCGTTAGCAATTTTTAATGCCTCTGCTTCATCTTTAAATTTAATCACAGATACAACAGGTCCAAAGATCTCTTCTTGAGAGATACGCATATTGTTTTTAGCTTCAAAAATAGTTGGTTGAATAAAGTTTCCTTTTTCCAATCCACTATTAAGTTTAGCAACACTTCCACCTGCTAGAACTTTAGCGCCCTCTTTTTTACCGAGATCAAGATAAGATTTAATCTTTTCCATCTGCTCTAGTGAGACTTGAGCTCCAATCATTGTTTCCATTTTTAAAGGATTGTCTTGTTTTACAGCTTTAGTTCTTGCAATAGCCCTCTCCATAAATTTATCATAGATTGACTCTTGAATTAAAGCTCTACTTGGACAAGTACAAACTTCACCTTGGTTAAGATTGAACATGACAAAACCTTCGATACATTTATCAAAGAAGTCGTCATCTTTTTCCATTACATCCTCAAAGAAAATGTTTGGAGATTTTCCACCTAACTCCAAGGTAATTGGAATTATATTTTGTGCAGCGTACTGCATAATCAATCTTCCAGTAGTTGTTTCACCAGTAAATGCAACTTTAGCAACTCTTTTAGAAGAAGCTAAAGGTTTACCCGCTTCCAATCCAAAACCACTAACAATGTTTACTACCCCTGGAGGCAATAAATCTCCAATCAGCTCCATTAAAACATTAATAGAAGCCGGTGTTTGTTCAGCTGGTTTTAATACAACACAGTTTCCTGCTGCAAGCGCTGGTGCTAATTTCCATGTTGCCATTAGTAATGGAAAGTTCCAAGGAATAATCTGACCTACAACTCCTAAAGGTTCATGAAAGTTGTAAGAGTATTGATTATTGCTTATTTCAGCAATTGATCCTTCTTCTGCTCTTATTACTCCAGCAAAATATCTCCAATGATCAACTACCAATGGTAAGTCTGCTGCCATACATTCTCTTATTGGCTTTCCATTATCTAGACATTCAGCTGTTGCTAATAAGTTTAGATTTTTTTCAATAACATCAGCTATTTTGTTCAAAATGTTTGATCTAGTAGTGATGTCTGTCTTTCCCCATTCTGTGAAAGCTGCGTGAGCTGCGTCTAACGCGGCCTCTACGTCTTTGTCATTCGATCGTGCAACTGAACAGATCTTCTCATTATTAATCGGGCTAACATTATCAAAATATTTACCTGACTTTGGTTCTACAAATTTACCATTTATATAGTTGCCGTATTTAGCTTTAAATGGAAATTTAACTTTTAAATGAGAGGTATCTAAAACTGAAGACACGTTCGAGCTTTTTGCTTGTTGTGTACTCATTGTTTCCCCCTTTTGTTTCAATATTTAATTAAAACTAAAATGGGGTTAATTGTACACACCTAAATTTGACACAACTTAAGCGACTACTAAATATTGATTTAATCAATTATAAGTTGTGATTTCATGGGAAACGGGAAGTATTGAACTTCCCGTTTTAAATGATGGCTGAGGAATTATTCTTCCTCTTTTTTATCGCTAATTTTTTCGTTTGCTGAAGGATTTCCTTCCAACTCTTTGCTAATAGCAGCGGCTTGATCTCTAATAGTTTTTTCAATCTCTGTGGCTACATTAGGATTTTTTTGAAGATAGACTTTAGCATTTTCTCTACCTTGTCCAATTTTTTCTCCTTTGTAAGCATACCAAGCCCCAGATTTCTCTACTACTCCTGCTTTTGCACCAAGGTCAATTAATTCACCTAACTTACTTATGCCTTTTCCATACATTAAATCGAATTCAACTACTTTAAATGGAGGAGCAACTTTATTTTTAATTACTTTAACTCTTGTAGAGTTTCCAATAATTTGATCTTTTTCTTTGATTGCTCCAATTCTTCTAATGTCCATTCTTACTGATGAATAAAATTTTAGTGCATTTCCTCCAGATGTTGTTTCTGGATTTCCAAACATTACACCAATTTTCATTCTGATTTGGTTAATGAAAATTACCATTGTATTTGATTTAGAAACTGATCCAGTTAATTTTCTTAAAGCTTGGCTCATAAGTCTAGATTGTAAGCCCACATGATGATCACCCATTTCACCTTCTAGCTCAGCTTTCGGTGTTAATGCTGCTACAGAGTCTACAACTAAAACTGAGATAGAGCCTGATTTAATTAAAGTATCAGTTATTTCTAATGCTTGCTCACCGGTATCTGGTTGTGAAATTAAAAGTTCTTCTGTCTTAACTCCAAGTTTTTTTGCATAAACTGGGTCCATAGCATGCTCAGCATCTACAAAGGCACAAATACCACCAGCTTTTTGAGCTTCAGCTACTACTTGTAAAGCTAAAGTAGTTTTTCCTGAGGACTCAGGGCCATATATTTCAATTATTCTTCCTTTTGGAAGACCGCCTATTCCTAATGCTAAGTCCAAACTTAATGAACCAGTTGAAATAGCCTCAACATCTAATGCTTGCTGTTGGCCTAGTCTCATTACAGAGCCTTTACCAAAGTTTTGATCTATCTGGCTAATTGCAGCCTCAAGAGACTTGCTCTTTTCTTTTAATTCTTTTTCCTTTTTATCGTCTGTTTTTACGACTTTTAAGTTATTTTTAGTCATTTTTTATCCTTTTTTGTTGTTCGAATCGTTAAGTTAAATGTACACATTTTGTTCTTTTTATCAAGAAGTTAAAATACGTCAAAAATCCACTATTTAATTGATTTTATGGATAAAGACCCTAATTGATTGGCAAGCTCAAATTGAGATACTACGAAATCTCTATCAGACTTAGCAAAAGCAATTCTTGCATCTAAAAGAAGGCTTCTAGACTGAATTAACTCTAATGTAGTTCTAGTATTTCCTGAGTCGTATTCTAAGGTAATACCCTCATTAGCAATTTCAGCTGCTTTAAGTTGTGATTTTGTAGCTTTGAGAACACTTTTTGAGGATTGGTATTTTGACCATGCATTCGAAATTTCTGTATTTATTTTATTTTTCGTATCCTGAAGTATTAGTTGATATCGTTGTTTATTATAAGAAGATTTCTTTATAGAGGAGATATTTTCACCCCCTTTAATTATTGGCCAAGTAATTGTAGCTTTAACTGACTCTTGATCAGTCTCGTCAATAGTTGAGCTAAAATCATTATTTTCAGATTTTGAGTAATTTAAAGAAGCAGATGGAGAAAGTCTTGCTCTCTCAATATTTAATTCTTTAACTGATATTTCATAATCTAAATTAGAGATTAAAAGATCAACATTATTAGAATTAGCTATTTCAAGAGAATCTTCGAATGAATTTGGTAAAATTAAAGAAACCTTATCACTTAAATTATTTAAATCAGGCGTTTTTTCTCTAGTAACTCTCTCAAAATTTGTTTTTGAGGATAATAATTCAGTCTTTGCTTTAATTAAATTTGCTTTTGCCCCAGCTAGTGACGACTCAGATTGCGCCAAGTCAGTTAAGGTAATTTCTCCTTTTTGTAATCTGGCACTGTCAGAGTCAACTTGTCTTTGAAATAAATTTACATTTGATAAATTAAATTTTTCGTTTTTAGATTTGAATATTAAATCAAAATATGCGGACGCTGTGTCTAAAATTGTTTGTTGTTCAACTTTTTTAAGAGATAAATTGGCTTTCTGAGTTTCAAGCTCAGTCTTTTTAAAAGTGTTTAACCCCTTAAAACCAGAAAAAATTTTTTGTTCAACAGATATTTTTTTACTTTCTGTATCGGAATTAGAGTCTGCTAAACTCGACCCACTTTGATTTGTGGTGTTAGTAGATGTAGTGCTTGTCTGATCTCCTGATAAAGTAATACTTGGCAAAAATTCACTTCTAGAAATATTTTTATCTTGTTTAGCTGACTCAAAGTTTTTTCTTTCAGCATTTAGTTGTAAATTATTTTCTAACGCCTTCTCAATATAAAATATCAAATTATCTCTTGCTTGAAGATGTGAGATAGAAAAAAATAAAAATATTATTATTAAGTATTTTTTCATTTAATTAAATTTAATTGACTTTAATCTATGTTTTTTATCAATATTTATAACAGCTTTAGACTTTCTGTATAAATTTTTAAGCATATGTTTTGTAAGCCTTTCATAAAACATAATAAAATTTTCTATTTCTTTGTCTGTCATAGTTTTCTTTCCTTTAGAGGTAATTCTTAATTTTTTTTCTTGAAGTAATCTCCATTTAAATACGTATTTAAAACTAGGAACTTTTAAAAAAATAAGTTTATCAATTAAATTAAATATTTTTTGATATTTGTATATTAATTCTTTATTTACTCTTAATCTCCAAATTCTTTTTTTATCTTTCTCTTTTTCTAATTTATTTATAGGAACAATTAAATCTTTTTTTTTCTGTGGTGTGACACCCACACACCACCCTTCAAAAATAACAACATGTGGTTTTTTATTGACCTTAATCCATTTGTTTTTTGAACTCCTGTCATCAATTGATTTATCAAATTTTGGTATCATGATTTTATTAAATTTGCTTTTTTTTAAATTTTTGATGCAACTATGTAACATTCTAGTATCATGAGTACCAGGAACTCCTCGAGTTAAGAACAAAGGGCTTATCTTTTTAGACATTAATTTTCTTTCTTTTAAAGTCTTATAAAAATCATCAATTGAAAATATTGCTGTATCTAAATTAAAGCCTTCTTTTAATATAATTTTCAAGATATTGGAAATTGTAGATTTCCCTGACCCTTGTCCTCCTGTGAGACCTATTATTTTTGTTTTTTTATTCTTTAAGTATTCATCATTAATCATTTTTCCAATAGGTAAATAAAATTTATTTAATTGATCAAGTTTATCTCTAAATGGTTCGGACATTATTTCTTGTGATTTAAGAAATTTTAAATATTTGTCCTTAATTTTGAGATAATTCGAACTACTAATTGTCATATCATTTATTTTAAGTTAAATGGTGATATTTTTAATAGCATCTTCTAAATACTCTAGTCTATCTTGACCCCAAAATATTTCATTTTTAAAAACATAAGATGGAGCTCCGAACACATTTTGATTAATTGCATCTTTGGAATTTTCTTTATACTTGGCGTCGACTTCGTCAGATAATGCTAAATTTTTAATATCTTCAAATTTTAAATTTAATTTTTCACAAATTTCTTGAAGAACTTTATAATCAGAAATATCTTTTTCTAGAGCCCATAGATATTCTAAACAAGTATTGCTAAAATTTAGTTCATCTCCTTTTTTACATGCTGCTATAACAAATTTTGCAGGCAAATGTGGGTCTGATGGAGGGAAAAATTTCGGTTGATTGTTAATTGGAACGTTAAATTTTTTGGCAATTCTATTTATTTCTATCAGTCTGTACTTTTGTCTTGAAGGATGTCTCTTTGGAACTGGCAAACCGCCTGTGTTAGAAAAAACTGTACCTACTAAATCAAAAGGTTTCTCTACTACTTCTAGGTTGTATTTTTTAATCAGAGATGAAAATCTCTCGACTGCCAAATACGAGAAAGGCGATGCTATGCTAAAATAATAGTCTACTCTCATAAATTTCAACTTAATTTAATTAATTCAAATTACATTACGCATGTTTATCTATATCCACAAGGCTTCAAAATTTCTTAGAAATGTTCACCTTTTGATTCCTTTTTGATTCTATAAAAGACTCTTTTTTCTACTTTTTAGTGTGTTATTTCTTTTACTTCAGTTAGGTTTTGATGACAATTTATCAAATCCTTTTCTGACTCCCTTTGTGAAATTAGAAAAATCGATAAATTAAAAATTACGATTAGTATTATGAAAAAAATTGATAAGTTTCCTAAAATTGAACTTAAATAAGCTAATAAAATTATAATAAAAGTTGACCTTAAAAAGACGTGATACTTAAAAACTGCAATTATTGAAAAGGAGTGAATAAGAAGTTTAAATAACGACATTTGTGATGGTCCAAAATACCTTAAACCTCTCACAGAATTTATTTCATTTAAGGATTTTATGTTTTTTTTTACAGTGCCAGAAAAGCTACTCCACAAACTAGCCTTTGAATGCAATTTTTCTACATCTGCTTTTGTTAAAATACTGTAATTACCAAAATTAATATTTTTCCCCGTAAAGATTAAAGTAATTAACTTATGAACTTGATAAAGAAATTGAAAAAAAGGACCTTCTGATCTTTTAACTCTTTTAGCTACAGCTGAAACTGTAGGTTTATTGTTTATTGCTTCAACTAAACTTTGTATTTCTATAGGTCTATCTTCACCATCTCCGTCCATTAATATGAGATAATCAAAATCTTTTTTTTGGAATACATGTCTTATACCGAAAGCGTTACATCTAGCATGACCTTTATTCTCTTTCATTTTAAGGATTTCTAAAGATTTAATATTGCTTGGTCTTGTTAACTCTGGCTGATCAATTGTAGATGCATCATTAACAACCAGACATTCAAAATGAGTCTCTTGAAAATTTGAAATATTTTCGTTAATTTCAAGTATTAACTTTTTTAAAGATTCCCAGTCATTAAATACTGGTATTAAAATTATAATTTTTTTCATCTCATACCGATCATACAATAACCAGCTGGTTTAATTTCACCGAAAACTCCTGGGCATATTTTTTTAAGAATTTTAGGATTACCAACGTAAATTACTCCTTGATCATCTGAAATATTATTCGCTATATCCTTAAGATCATTAAACCAAATAGGTCTCGAACTTAAATGGTAAGATAAATTTCCAGCTGACCACTCATCACCAACAACAATTTTTATTTCATTTACAAAATTATCATCCCATTTATTTTGAACCAATCTTGATATTTCTTTACCAGGATAATCGGTTCTTTTTGTCTGATCAAAAACTGATACTGCAAGATAAAAGGACGGAGATAAAATAAAAAAAAATAGAAAAAAATAATAAAATTTTTTCATTTTTTTGAATTCTATATTTTTTCTAAAAATTTCCAAAAATAATGTACCTAAAAACAAGTAAAATGGCGTCATCCACATAGTTCTTATTTTTGCTCCAGTAATTATTGAGGTTAGTAAAATAAGAAGAATTGGAATTAGATTTATTGAAATAAGAAAAAATATTTTTTTGTTATAAATTTTAAATTTAATTTTAAATTTTTTTAAGAGTGTTAAGAACATAATAAAGAAAGGAATTAAAATTAAAATTTGCTTAAGTAAAAAAATGATAGGGTTAATAAAATGGTCAGTAATATGAAAATCTGATAAACCTGATCTATTTAAACCGTAAAATATTGTTACAAAATTATTTTCTAATAGCCAGATTAAGTGAGGTATTAAAAGTATGAAAAAAATTAATAAGGATAAAAGACAATTAGGTTTTAATTTTTTAAATTTTTTAAAATTTAAAATAAAATAAATAAAAAACGATGTAATAAGATAAATAAATAAATATTTAGATAAAAAGCCTAAAGCCGAAAAAAAACCTAGTAGGATCCAATCAATTTTCTTGTTAAAATTTATACTTTTCCAAAAAAAATAAACTGCTAATGCCCAAAAAGGGAGTTGGCTTACATTTACATTAAATTCAGGGGTCGTAAAATTGTAGAAATAAATCCCAGATAACAATAAAACTGATAATAAAGAATATAGTTTATCTTCAAATATTTCGTTTGAAAATTTCCACACAGCAAAAAATGCTATTGCTACAAAAATTTGGCTTAGTAGATAAAATGACCAATCATTGTCTCCAAAAATAAAATAAAATACTTCAACTGCAAAAGCACTAAAAGGCGGGTGTTTATTAAAGCCCCAATCTAAATTGCTTCCCCAAGCTAAAGCTTCAATTGTATCTAATGGAAGATTTAAATTAGAGATTGAAGGAATAAATGTCCATAAACATAGATTAGAAAAAATAAAAAGATAAAATACTTTAGATATATTTTTTTTTAGTATCATTTAAATATGAAATTATTACAATTTATAAGCTATTGACACGACTAAAATCAAACATATACTCCCCAAATTCAAAAAATGGTAAAAAAAACCACTACTAAAAAAAAATACATTCCAAACTCTAAGGAAAAATATATGTGCTCTAAGCATAAAAAATTTTTTACTCAAGAGTTATTAAATTGGAAAAGAGATATTATTAAAGCAAATAATTTAGGTAACTTATTAAATTCTTCTGATGACAATGTTTCTTCTGCAGATATTGTTGATCAAGCGTCCTCTTATACTGATAAAACAGTAGAAATGAAAGCTCTGAACAGAAGCAGAAAATTAATATCTAAAATCAATTCAGCTTTACAAAGACTTAAAGAAGGTACTTATGGTTTTTGTGAAGAGACTGGTGAGCCTATTGGTTTAAAAAGACTTATGGCTAGACCTGTGGCTACTCTTTCAATTGAAGCACAAGAAAAACATGAAAGAGACGAAAAAATTTTTGTCGATGATTAGATTTTAGGTATTTGATCACCCTGATTTAGAAGATCATAACCTTTTTTCACCGCCTTCCTTTTCGATATTTCTTCGTACCATCTAGATAAATTTTTAAATTTTTTTAAACCGATGTCATGCCACTCATGACGAGCAATCCAAGGAAAGGTTGCAATATCAGCGATTGTGTAGTCTTTACCGGCTAAAAATTTTGAGTGTAATAATCTTTCATCAAGTTCTTTGTAAATTCGCTTTGAAATTTTAAAATATCTTTTTTCACCAAATTCACTTTTTCCAGGATTGTAATGATGAAATTGATGATGTTGACCTAACATAGGTCCCACATAAGCCATCTGGCCCATTAACCATTGGTTTATATTAGTTCTTTGATCTTTGTCGTAGAACTTTCCGCTTTTCTCACCTAGATAAATTAAAATGGCTCCTGACTCAAACAAACTTTTTTTTGTTTCATGATCAATAATAACTGGAATTTTGCTAAAAGGACTTATTTTTTTAAATTCAGGCTTAAATTGCTCATCTTTATAAATATTTACTTTTGTAACTTTGTAATCAAATTTTATTTCTTCAAGCATAATTGAAATTTTTTTACCATTAGGCGTATCAGCCGTTAGTAATTCAATCATTTTTTTCCAAGTCTTTCTTGTATCGTTTTAGAAGCAGTAGTGAATTCAAATCTATATTTTTCATTAGGTCTTGCTCTTTTAAAGCAATCCACCGAGGCCAAGGCAGCTTCATGAAATCCAGATAAAATAAGTTTCAACTTTCCTGGGTAATTACAAATATCTCCAATTGCAAAAATACCTTTTTTATTGGTCTCAAAGTTTTGTGAATTAACTTCTATTGTTTTTTTATCCATATTTAAACCCCAATCTGCTATTGGACCAAGTTTCATAACTAATCCAAAAAAACTTAAAATAATATCAGTATTTATTTTCTCAACTTTTCCATCGTCGAATTTAACTGAGATAGATTTTATAGACTCATTTCCTTCTACAGACGCAAGTTGACACGGTGTTTTAATAGAAATTTTTCCTTCTTTTTCTAATTTTTTAATTTCAGATAAAGTATGAGGCGCACCTCTAAATTCATCTCTCCTATGTATTAAAGTAATTTTTGATAGCTTAGATAACTCTAAAGCCCAATCTAAGGCTGAATCCCCTCCTCCAAAAATAGAAATTTTTTTATTTTTTAATTCTTCTTTATTTTTAACTGCATAAAATAAGGATTTACCCTCAAACTTTTCTATCTCTTTAAGTGATAATTTTCTTGGCTCAAATGATCCTACTCCTCCAGCAATAATAATATTAGGTGTAGAAAATTCATTATTATTATTTGTTTTTACAATCCATTTGTCTTTGTCTTGTCTAACTTCTTCAACTCGTTCATTGAAAATAAATTCAGTATTAAATGGTTTAATTTGTTCTAATAAATTTTTTGTTAACTCTTCACCAGTACACTCTGGGACTGCCGGAATATCATAAATTGGTTTATCAGGATATAATTCTATACATTGCCCACCTGCTCTATCCAAATTATCAATTACTATAGCTTTAAGTCCCTTTAAACCAAGTTGATGAATAGCAAATAAACCAACCGGTCCTGCGCCAATAATTATTGCGTCTATTTTTTTCATTAAGATTGTTTTGATGGTGTAGTAACTTTTAATCCATCTAATTCATCAGAGACAATTAATTGGCAGCTTAATCTGCTATTTTTTTTAGGTTCAAATGCCATATCAATCATATCGACTTCTGCTTCCTCCGCCTTAGGTAATTTATCTAACCATTTTTCTTCGACATAAACATGGCAAGTCGCGCAAGCCATTGAACCACCGCAATCAGCGTCGATGCCTGGTATGTCATTTTGAATAGCTCCTTCCATTACTGTAAGGCCATTTTCAACATTAATAGTTTTAGAATTTCCTTTATTATCTTGATAAATAATTTTTGGCATTAGTATGCTAAATATACTGAGATAATAACTACCCAAAAGAATGCATAATATAAAATATAGCCTTTGACTGTAAAAGGCATTTTTTTAATTTTACGTTTTCCTTTTCCTTTATATGGTTTTGAGAGTTCCATTAATTTTAATATAAGTATCTAACAAAAAAGGGCAAGTACACAAAATGTACCCGCCCTTTTTTTTATAAGTTTTATCTATTATCTAGATGCTAATCTTGTGTTTTGCATTGCTGCTGCCCAGATAACTAGACCAAAAGCGATCTTGTTAACAAAGTCAGCTAAATTGTAAATTATGTTTAAAGCATTTGCATCAACACCACCAGTTAGGTAACCGAAAATATATCCTAAAGGATAAATCGCCCAACCGATTGTTACGATTATTCTCATAGCACTGAAAGCAGTAGTCATTGACTTATTACCAGCTTTTGCTGCTAATTGTCCCGCTTCACCTGAGAATATTTCAAACAAGATGTAAATCCATCCAGCCATTCCAATTACGAAACCTACAAATGGTTGTATGTAACCAGCTTCACCTAGGTAACCACCGATTAACATTACTAATGAACCAATTAATAGCTTCCAGAATATAGAAGTTGGCACTTTTCTTACAGCTGCCAAGATTAGATAGAATTCAATCATTTGAAGTGGCACTGTGATTAACCAATCAATATATCTGTATACTGTTGGTGTATCACCTGTAGTCACCCAAACATCTCTCATGTACATGTAGTGCACGAATGCAACACCAGTTACAAGTCCGGCTACCGTTAAAGATGTTCTCCAAGAAGCAGCTACTGTGTTTCTCTCTGCAAAAAAGAATACTGTAGTTGCAATCATTCCCATAGACACAAGCCAGAAAGATATTCCTACGAAATCTCCTGTCTCAAGCATTGGGGTTGCTGCATTAGCTGCGCCTGTTAAACCTAATACGGCTACGGCTGCTAGTGCAAGCGTTTTAAATTTACTCATGAAAACCTCCCTCGTTTGTTTAGTTTTCTTCTTAGTTTATATATAAACCACTCGGACAAATAGTAAATCTAACCATCACCGAGTAATTGGTGGGAACATAGTAAAAAACAAAGTTACAGTGAAGCGTTTTTTTTATTAAAAACCCGCAATTTTATTGGTTTTTCTATTTTTTTTTGGGGATATTTATGAAATACTCTCCTAAAAGTAGAGTTTCAGGAGGACTGATTTGAATCAAAAATACAAAGACATTTATCAAAAATCTATAGATAAAAAAGAAGAATTTTGGAAAGAGGTGTCAGAAAATATATTTTGGTATAAGAAACCAACAAAGATTCTTAATTCAAATAACCCTCCTTTTTATAAATGGTTCGAGGATGGTATTACAAACACTTGTTACAATGCATTAGACTTACACATTGATAACGGCAGAGGTGATAAACTTGCAATTATTTATGACAGTCCGATTACCGATGCTAAAAAAAATATCACATACAATGAATTAAGAGATCGTGTCGCTTTATTTGCAGGAGCTTTAAAAAATCAAGGAGTTAATAAAGGTGACAGAGTAATTATCTATATGCCTATGATACCTGAGGCAGTAATTACAATGCTTGCATGTGGAAGAATTGGAGCAGTACACTCGGTAGTGTTTGGTGGCTTTGCCGCAAATGAACTTGCTAGCAGAATTGATGACTCAAAAGCAAAACTTCTAGTAACCGCCTCATGTGGTTACGAACCAGGAAGAACTGTTCATTATAAACCATTAGTTAACAAAGCTCTTGAGCTTGCAAAGCATAAACCAAGTAAATGTATAATTTTTCAAAGAGAAAAAGATAAAGCTGAACTTGATCCTAAAATGGATATCACTTGGGATGACGCACACAAAGATGCAAAACCTACTGAGTGTGAAAAAATGAATGCAAATGATTACGCGTACATACTTTATACCTCAGGCACCACAGGTCTACCAAAAGGAATCGTAAGAGATATTGGTGGGCACATAGTTGCTCTGAAATGGACTATGAAAAATATTTATAATATTCATCAAGATGATGTTTGGTGGTCTGCAAGTGATATTGGATGGATCGTTGGTCACTCTTATATTGTCTATGCTCCACTTTTTTACGGATGCACAACAGTTTTATTTGAGGGTAAACCAGTTGGAACTCCTGATGCTGGAGTTTTTTGGAGAGTGATATCAGAACATAAAGTTAAATCTCTTTTCACAGCTCCAACAGCAATTAGAGCCATAAAAAAAGAAGATCCAAATGGTGAATTCTTTAAAAAATATGATTTAAGTAAATTTGATAAACTATTTTTAGCAGGTGAACGAGCTGACCCTGATACCATTAAATGGTTTGAAAAATTATCTAACTCACCTGTAATAGATCATTGGTGGCAAACTGAAACCAGCTGGGCAATAACATCTGACTGCACAGGTATAGAGTCTTTTCCAGTAAAGTATGGTTCAGCTTTTAAACCCGTACCTGGTTATGATTTAAAAGTTTTAAATTCTGATGGTAAAGAAGTTGGCCCTGGTAAAATGGGGGATATTGTTGTTAAACTTCCTTTACCTCCTGGAACTTTTCCAACTCTTTGGGGCGCAGATAAAAGATATAAAGAAAATTACATGTCTACTTACCCTGGGTATTATCTAACTTATGATGCAGGACATATCGATGAAGATGGTTATGTTTGGATCATGTCTAGAACTGACGACATCATAAATGTTGCAGGACATAGATTATCAACTGGAGCAATCGAAGAAGTTCTAGCTGAGCATAAAGATGTAGCAGAGTGTGCAGTAATTGGTATTGCTGATAAATTAAAAGGCCAGCTTCCAATTGGTTTACTTGCTTTGAAAGCGGGAGTTACAAAAGGCAAAAAAGATATCATAGATGAATGTGTAAAAATGGTAAGAGAAAAAGTTGGCCCAGTTGCAGCTTTTAAAATTGGGATCGTCGTTAAGAGATTGCCTAAAACAAGATCTGGAAAAGTATTAAGAGGAACTGTTAGAAAAATAGCTGACAATGAGCCTTACAAAATGCCAGCTACCATAGACGATCCTGCAATTTTAGATGAGATAAAAGCTGATTTAATTGAGAATAATATATTAAAACTTTAATGGTGTTCCTTTAGACTCGATTATAACTTTTCCATCAGACATAACCAGATTTCCATTTACAATTGTACCTACAGGAAATCCTTTAACTTTATAATTATTAAAAGGTGTCCAACCACATTTACTTGCAATCATTTCGTTTTTAATTATCACCTCTTTATTCATATCTGCAATTGTTAAATCGGCGTCAAAACCCTCTTTGATAAAGCCTTTTTTTTTAATTCCAAAAATTTTGCATGGATTTTCACACATCAGATTAATTAACTGCTGAAGTGTAAGTTTCCCATCATTCACATGATTAAGCATAACCGGAAAAATAGTTTGAACCCCAGGCATTCCTGATGGACTATTAGGATATTCTTTATCTTTATTTTCTTTAAGATGAGGAGCATGATCTGATCCTAATACGTCAACTACATTATTTTTAATTGCCACCCATAAACGATCATAATGCTCTTTAGTTCTTAAAGGTGGATTCATTTGAGCATATGATCCAAGTTTTTCATAACAGTCTGGCGCATAAAGAGTTAAATGTTGAGGTGTGGTTTCAAAAGTAACATTTTTTTTATGCATAGCTAAAAAATCAACTTCTTCTTTTGTGGTTATATGCAAGACATGTATTTTTTTATTATATCTCTCTGCAATTTTAACTACTCTTCGTGTAGAAGACATTGCGCATTCAACATTTCTCCACTCTGGATGCGAGTGGACATCACCTTTCTTAATAAATTTTTTTCTTAACTTAATGATATCTTCGTCTTCAGAATGAATTGAGACGATTCTGTCGCTACTGGATATCACTTTTTCAATATCTGCTTCCTTATCTACTAATAAATTTCCCGTAGAAGAACCCGCAAATAATTTTACGCCACAACAACCCTCTACATCTTTTAATTTTGCAAGCTGATCTGTATTATCAGGTGTAGCGCCAAAGTAAAAAGCATAATTACTATGCATTCTATTTTTCGCTGCTTGTAATTTTTTATCAAACTCAACTAAATTAGAAGTTGGGGGATTGGTGTTAGGCATTTCGAATAAAGACGTAACACCGCCTAATACGGCTGCCCTGCTTCCACTCTCTAGGTCTTCAGCATCTGTAGAGCCCGGTTCTCTAAAATGAACCTGTGTATCTATAATACCGGGTAAAACAACTTTATCTGTGGCATCATAAACTTTAGCGCTGTTTAATTCTATTTGTCCAATTTTTTTGATTTTATTACCTGATAATCCTATATCTGTTTTGGTAAGTTTGCCGTCAATATAGCAAGAGCCGTTTTTAATTATGAGACTAAAATTATCAGACATGATTATTTAATTATTATACAATATAATTATCAAATATGGAGAAAGATCAAATCATAATATTGAAAAATAGAGGATTAATTTCTATTTTTGGGGACGACACAATTGAATTTCTTCAAAATATTATTACTAATGACATATATAAAGTAACTACCGAAAATTCTATTTTTTCTGCTTTGCTAACGCCTCAAGGAAAATATCTTTATGAATTTTTTATTGTTAAATCAGATAAAGGCTACTTTTTAGATTGTGAAGAAGCATTTGTAGTTGAGATTATAAACAACCTTAAAAAGTATAAATTGAGATCAAAAGTAGAATTAGAAAATATTTCATCAAATTATGTTGTGGGTATTACAAATAAAGATAAGTTTGGAGAAATTCAAAAAGAAGTTAATAATACTTCAAGTACAATAACCTATCGAGATTGCCCTTTCTTCATTGATCCTAGAGATAATGAATTAGGTGCTAGAATTTTGTCTCCATTGGAAAAACTTTATTTAACAATAAAAAAGTTAAGCTTAAATATAATTGATGAGGATAATTATTTTGCCAAAGCTTATAAGCTAGGTATACCTGAAAAAGGTTTAGAATTTTTAAAAGATCAACTGTTTGGTTTAGAAGCAAATTTCGAAGCTTTAAATGCTATAGACTTTAAAAAAGGTTGTTATATTGGACAAGAAAATACAGCAAGAATGAAGTTGAAAAATAAGCTTAGAAGAAAACTAATGCCAATTAAAACTGATCAACAATTAAAGTTGAACGATGAAATATTTTTTAAAAATTCAAAAATTGGTAAAGTTTTAATTGATAAACCTTATCCTTTTGCTTTAATAAAAATGTACGATCCAGACTTTCAAGAATTCAAGGATCAAGATTTAACTGTAAATGGCAAGAAGTGTAAAGTTTAAAGTGTTCTCATCAATCTTGATAATGACGCTAGGATTCCGTGGCCACTTAATTCAATAAAAGCTATCACTAAAATTATAAGTAAAATTCTTTTATTTTTTTTTAAGTATTCAATCATTTTAGTAACTATTTATGTAATCTTTCAAATTTTTATTCTCTTCTTTAATTTTGGCTATTAGATGATTCACTACATCTCCTATTGATACAATGCCTAATAGTTTTTTATCTTCCATTATTAAGATATGTCTAATCTTTTTTTCTGTCATTTCATCCATCAATTCTGTAACTGATGTATTCAAATCACAAGTTACAAGATTTTTTGACATAATTTGAGAGATTGAGATGCTTAGATTAAATCGCTCTTTATAAATAAATTGAGAAAGATCTCTCTCAGATATAATACCAATTACATTTTTATTTTTGTCAAGAACAGGCATGCAACCTATTTTTTTTTCACTTAGAACTTGGCTAGCTATTTTAATTGTATCTGTTTCACTAAGAGTATGACACTCTCTTTCTGACATCCTGCTTACAAGTTTACCAGGCATAAAACTATTAGAGTTTATTTAAAGACTTAAGTCAAATCACAATAAACACATATTACCTGGTATTTTAAATAAAATTTGCTCGTGCGTTACCAAATGCAGATGAGGTAACTTCAATTAATTTTTTTTCATTTATTGGAACAGGAAATCCATATGCTCCTGTCAAAATTAAATTACCTTTTTTTAATATATTATTAATTTTAGATTGTTCTTTTACTAACCATTCTATTTCAGATAAAATATCTTTGGGCCATATCTTATTCTCCCATGCATCAACTATTTTTTTATCATAAAGTAATTTTAAATCTGTTACTTGATCACTTTTAGGTAATTTATTTTCTGGGCCCAAAACAATACCGGCATGAATTGCATTATTTGCCAAAAGCTCAGAACCATGAGGAGCCTCTCCGTGAAATACAAGGTTATGAATTTCTATTAGAGGATATATAGATTCAATTGATTTAAATATATATTCTGGAGTTACTAATTTAGGATCTATATTTCGATTTAATGTAATTCCAAATTCCGCTTCCATTGCTGGGTTTGAATAATTTTTTTTATTTAACACAACTCCATTTTGATAAAGTTCTTTTTTCCAAAGAGTGCCCCAAGCTGGTTGGGTAAAACCCATTTTTTTTTGAGTTTCTTTTAATACACATCCTATTTTAAATCCTATTATCTCTTCACCTCTTTTTTCTCTTAATTTGGTAACTGTTGATTGTATTATTAAAGCATCCGAGTTATTAATTTTCATCTTATCTTTAAAAATTGTACTTGGATTATTTGCATCATAATCTTCTAATATTTTTTTAGAAAATAAATCTATTTCTTTTCTTGTTAGTTGAGACATAAAACTAGTTAATACTTTTTATCAGTGAAGTCCAAAATATAGAAATTATGTAAAAATACCCTAGTAATGGTGCGGTCGGAGAGACTCGAACTCTCACGGGAAACCCACACGCCCCTCAAGCGTGCCTGTCTACCAATTTCAGCACGACCGCAATAATTATGCGACAATAAAGGAATGACAATTTAACCACAAGTTGGTAAATTGGAATTAGTATGTCTGCACAACAACAGAATATAACGAATTCACAAGATATTTATAAAAAAATATCTAAATTCATTCCTGAAGCTGAGTGGAAAATTCATGTCCCGCTAATAGAGAAGATTAATAAACTAAAAAAAGAAAAAAATGCAATTATTCTTGCCCATAATTATCAAACACCAGAAATTTATCACGGTGTAGCAGATATCGCAGCAGACTCTTTAGCCTTAGCTGTAGAGGCGGCTAAAACATCTGCTGATAAAATTATTATGTGCGGGGTTCATTTCATGGCAGAAACAGCAAAACTGATGAACCCAACTAAAAAAGTATTTATACCTGATATGCAAGCTGGTTGCTCTCTAGCAAGTTCTATCACTGGAAAAGATGTAAGATTATTAAAAGAAAAATATCCAGGAGTTCCAGTTGTATCCTACGTAAATACATCTGCTGATGTTAAGGCAGAGACAGATGTTTGTTGCACATCTGCAAATGCAGTTAAAGTTGTTGAGTCTTTAAATGTAGATAAAGTTATTTTCTTACCAGATCAATATTTAGCTGACTACGTTGCTAAAAATACAAAAGTAAAAATTATTTCCTGGAAAGGAACTTGTATCGTTCATGAACAATTTACTGGAAAAGAAATTGAAGATATTAAAAATCAAAATCCAGGTATTAAAGTTATTGCTCATCCAGAGTGCCCACCAGATGTTATAGAAGCGTCAGACTTTGCAGGTTCAACTTCAGGCATGATTAAATATGTAAAAGAAAATCAGCCTAAAAAAGTTATGTTAGTTACTGAGTGTTCAATGAGCGACAATGTAGAAGCAGATAATCCAAATGTTTCATTTATCAAACCATGTAATTTATGTCCTTATATGAAAAAAATTAATTTAGAAAAAATATTAGATTGTTTAGAAAATGATACGAATGAAATTATTTTAGATAATAAAACTATAGAGGCTGCAAGAAAATCTGTAATAAGAATGACCGAAATTGGTCGTTAGGTCAGTGCAAAAATTAAATCAATTTTATATTAAATCAGTTGTAAGAAAAGCTCTTGAAGAAGACTTGAGGCCGAGAGGTGATATCACTACAAACATCATTAGTACAAAAAATAAAATTATTAAAGCTAGGATAATAGCTAAACAAGATGGTGTAATAGCTGGTTTAGAGTTTTGTAAAACAGCTTTTAAATTAATTGGAAGAGAAACCTCTTTTACAAAGAAAGTTTCTGATGGAAGGAAAATTAAAAAAAATAAGGTAATTGCTATTATAAAAGCTAAAACAAAAACAATCTTAACTGCTGAGAGAACTGCTTTAAACTTTCTTAATCATGCCTCAGGTATCGCTACATTAACTAATAAATTTGTAAAAAAAACCAGTAAAAAAACTAAGATATGTTGTACAAGAAAAACAACGCCAAATTTAAGACAGTTAGAAAAATATGCTGTAAAAAAAGGTGGTGGCTTTAACCACAGATATAATCTTAGCGATGAAATATTAATTAAAGATAATCATATAAGTGCTGAGAACAGTTTAAAAAATTTAGTAAAAAAAGCTGTTAAGACTAAAAAAATTGTAACGGTTGAGATAGAGAGTCTTAAGCAATTAAATCAAGTACTAGGACTTAAATTTAAAAGAATTTTATTCGATAATATGAACACCAAACAATTAAGAAAATGTTTGAAAATTTGTAAAAATAAATATGAAACTGAATACTCAGGAAACACCGAGTTAAAAAATATTAAAAAAATATCTAATACAGGAATTAATAGAATTTCTGTAGGAGCTATAACTCATAGCGCCAAATCATTCGATACTAGTTTATTGTTTAATTAAAACTTTTTATTATACGTAAAAGAAAATAAAGAAGAGCTCATGTCATTACTTGTATTTTGTGTGCCAAAAGCGTTAATTAAAAATTGACTGTTATTTTTTTGATTTATAGAAGAATATCCCAATCCTGCAGTAACAAATTGATCTCTTTTTTTATTTTCTGTTAAAGTATAACTGTCACCTGTATCTTTAATTGTAGCATTGGAGTCTGCACCATCTAATTTATTTTCTTCGCTCCCGAAAAGGGAAAGATTAAATCCTCTGGAAACAAAGCCATTATTTGAAAACACTTTATCTAAATTAAAACCTAATTCTGGTTTGATTTGCAATAAATTTTCTGTTTTGATTTTAAGAGCTAAATCTCCCCCACTTTCATCAATATTATCTTGAAAAACATAGGCAGTATTAATTGTAGCTGTTGGATTTAAAACCCAACCACCTAGATTTATCTTTTTTGAAATTCCTCCAGTTAAATCAAAACCTAGTTCATACCTATCGGACTTTAATGTTTGTGTGCTTCCTTCAGTAACGTTCCTTGTTAAATTATTCTTAGAAACAAATGAACCTAAATTTAAAGATGTATCAAACCTTCTATATTCTTTATTTGCAAAAAAGTTAGCATGTAAACTGTGAGTATTATTTAAACCATAGCCCTCGTCGTAATCTAATCCTGTTGTTGAAAATCCTAATCCCCATCCTGCTTGTAAATTATCGATAATAGTTTGATTTCCAAAAACAAAGCCAGCTGTAGTTGACTCATAACCAATATCATCTCCAGCTTTTTCTTGATCAGTTAGACCACCAAAAGTTCTCAAATAAAATGAATTATCTGGTGCTCCTATTTGTAATAAATTTCTTTTTGAATAAATATTGGCAATATCACTTAAAGTAAAATCGTTTGTTAAATTTATTCTTTCTACTCCAGGATTATAGTAATTTTGAACATCGTCAAAACTTAAACTAGCAAAATTATTTTGAACTAGTTGATCAAAGCTTGGTCCTTTAATCGCTGCAGTCATAGCTCTTTTAAAGCTATTATTACTTTTTATACTTTGGCCAATTGATTTTTGAATCGTCATTCCTTTTATTTGTTTAGCAGCTACTTTTAATTGTGCATCAGTCAAATCATCTAGAGCAGATGTAAGAGTTGAGTTGGTGCCATTAGTATTTATTTGTTCTAAAATTTCTAAAATTCCATTTAATGAAGAAGCTGTAATTCTGACTTTATACCCTGTTCTAGTTACAGCAGTCCAAGTAAAAGTTATGGATCCATTGCTGTTAGCTGTTGTATAACCCTGAGTATGAGTTACACTTGAACACAAACTACCACTACAATAAGATGAGCCACCACCGCCGCCGCCGCCAGCATCACTACCATTTGAGTCTCCTCCTCCGCCGCCGCCATAATAACCGCCGCCTCCTCCGCCGCCGGCTCTTCCTGATGTTCCGCCTGTTCCTCCTAATCCCAAAGCGCCATCAGTGCCTCGAATACTTCCTCCTGAGCCTCCCGCAGAAGAACCTCCACCACTTCCTCCGGTTGCTCCAGAATTTCCATGACCATTAGGTCCTCTTGTTAAACTGCTATCACTTTGATTAGTTCCACCAGCTCCTCCTGTTGATCCATTTGCTCCAGTAGTTCCGCCTCCATGGCCACCGTCACCACCAGGTTGTGATGATCTTCTTTGAACACCTCCACCACCACCACCGCCAGCTACATAAACTCTATCTGAAAGAGCAGTACCACCAATTCTTATGTCGGTTGCACCACCGCCACCACCGCCATTGTTGGTATTTCCGGGGTCACCTCCTCCGTTCCATCCACCTTCAGCATCTCCTACTGTCCATGGATTATGTACTGGTTCGTAAGTCGTTCCTCCTGCAACCGTAGTGTTTCCTCCCTTTTCACCAACATAAATATTAATTGTGTCACCTGCAGTTACACTTATTGTTGCTTGTAATCTTCCCCCAAATCCACCACGCCCATTCCACGAACTAGATCCGTGACCTCCCATTCCTCCATAACCATCAACTTCTATCGAGCTAACTCCATCTGGAACAGTCCAAGTTTGTAATGAGCCGGTGTAACTAAATGTTTTATCTTCAGCTTTTAATATTGTGAATAAAAAATTTCCTAAAAAAAAGAAGTAAATGATTAATAATTTATTAAGCATATTAATATGTCCTAAAATAATGTTCTTATTGCGCAGATACACCTGGTTTTCGCAATATAGTTTTAAAATTTTTTATATTTATTCTATTTTTTATTTCTTAAGACTTAAGTTCATTTTAGACCAAATAAAATACATTGTAAATTATTTTCTTAGTTCTGCTTGGGCAGCAGAAAGTCTTGCAACTGGTACTCTAAATGGAGAACAAGAAACATAATCTAGACCTGTTTTAGAGCAGAATTCTATACTTTTAGGATCTCCACCATGCTCACCGCAGATTCCTAATTTAAGTTTCTTATTAACTTTTCTTCCCCTTGTAGAAGCGAGTTCAACTAGTTCACCTACTCCACTTTGGTCAATACTTACAAATGGATCAACATCAAATATCTTATTATCAATATAATCATTTAAAAACTTACCAGAGTCGTCCCGGCTTATTCCTAAAGTAGTTTGTGTTAAATCATTTGTTCCAAAGCTAAAAAAATCAGCGTATTTAGAAATTGACTTAGCCTGTAAGGCAGCTCTTGGAAGTTCAATCATAGTTCCAACCATATATTCTAATTTGATTTTATTTTCTGTCTCAATTTTTTTAGCAGTTCTATTAACCAGCTCTCTTAATATTTTCAATTCAGTATCTGTTGAAACAAGAGGTATCATGATCTCAACAAAAGCTGATTTGCTTTTTGATTTTTTAAGTTCGATTAAAGCTTTAAAAATTGCTTCACATTGCATTTCATAAATTTCGGGAAAAGAAATGCCTAATCTACATCCTCTGTGCCCTAGCATAGGATTTTCCTCATGAAGTTCAGCAATTCTATCTTTTACTTCTTTAGCTGCTAAATTTAATGATCTAGCAACTTCATCTATATCTTTATCTGTTTTTGGTAAAAATTCATGTAAAGGTGGATCTAATAATCTAACAGTTACTGGCAATCCTGACATGATGTTAAATATTTTTTTAAAATCATCTTTTTGGTGTGGTAATAATTTTTCTAAAGCGCTATCTCTATCTTCTTTAGATCTTGATAAAATCATTTGTCTTACAGATAAAATTCTTTCTTCATCAAAAAACATATGTTCAGTTCGACATAAACCTATTCCTTCTGCGCCAAATTCTCTTGCTGTTTTACTATCAGTTTCTGTCTCGGCATTGGTTCTGACTTTTAATTTTCTAAACTCATCAGCCCATTTCATGATTGTAGAAAAATAACCAGAAATTTCCGGCTGAACTGTTGGCACTAAACCTTTCATAATTTTTCCGCTACCGCCATCGATAGTTATGATATCACCTTCTTTTATAATTTCTTCACCTGCTTTAAATTGTTTACTTTCATAATCAATTGTAATTTCACTTGATCCAGACACACACGGTCTTCCCATGCCTCTTGCTACAACAGCTGCATGACTTGTCATTCCTCCTCTTGCTGTTAAAATTCCTTTAGCTGCATGCATACCGTGAATATCTTCAGGTGAAGTTTCTAACCTAACCAATATCGTATCTTGCATCATACCATTTAGTTTTTCTGCTTCATCAGCAGTAAAAACAACTTTACCACTCGCCGCTCCTGGTGATGCTGGTAACCCTGATGCAATCACTTCTTTTTTAACTTTATCATCCAAAGTAGGATGTAATAAAGTATCTAAAGTATTGGGATCTATTCTTTGGATTGCTTCTTTTTTAGATATCAATTTTTCTTTTACCATATCTACTGCAATTTTTATTGCGGCTTTTGCAGTTCTTTTTCCTGATCTCGTTTGTAACATCCATAGCTTATTACTCTCGACTGTAAATTCAATGTCTTGCATGTCTTTGTAATGTTTTTCTAATTTAAGAAATACTTTTGCCAACTCTTTATAAACCTTAGGCATAGCCTCTTCCATTGATGGATCATTTGAGCCCGCATCTTGTTTAGCTTTTTTTGTAATGTATTGAGGTGTTCTTGTTCCAGCCACAACATCTTCTCCTTGTGCATTAATTAAATATTCTCCAAAAAAAGAATTTTCCCCTGTTGAAGGATTTCTCGTAAAGGCAACTCCAGTCGAACAATCATTGCCCATATTCCCAAATACCATTGCTTGTATATTAACTGCTGTGCCCCAGTGGTCTGGAATTTGATTTAATTTTCTATAAGTTTTAGCTCTTTGACTATCCCAAGATAAAAATACCGCATTAATTGCCCCAAGTAATTGCTCTTTTACATCTTGTGGAAAATTAATTTTTTTTTCTTTCTTTACTAGTTCTTTAAAATTTGTAATTAATCCATCCCAATCGCTTTCATCTAGGTCCGTATCTAGTAGGACGCCTTTGGTTAACTTATAATTATCTATTAACTCCTCAAACAAGTAACCCTCAACATTAAGAACCACATTGCTATACATCTGAATAAATCTTCTGTAACTGTCTTTTGCAAATCTACCGTTAGTTGTCTTTCTTTTTAAAGCTTCGACCGTTTTATCATTTAGACCTAAATTCAAAATAGTATCCATCATTCCAGGCATTGAGATCCTTGCACCTGATCTTACTGATACTAATAAAGGGTTTTTAAGATCGCCAAATTTCTTTTTAGTTTTCTTTTCAATATTTCTTAATTCAGACTCAATATTTTTAATTACTTTTTTAGGAAGTTTTTTTTTGTTTTTATAAAAAAGATCACATACATCAGTTGTAATAGTAAATCCAGGAGGCACTGGTAAACCTAGACTACCCATCTCACCAAGATTAGCTCCTTTTCCACCTAGAATATTTTTTTTATTCTTAAGTTTTTTTGCAGATTTATCATCAAAACTAAATACGACTTTTGCCATTATAATCCCTCTAATTTTGAAAAATCGATAAAATTATCAAAAGTATTACAAAACATTTTTAGCAATTCTAAGCGATTATTTTTAATATCTTTATTTTCATCATTTACAACCACATTGTCAAAAAAATTATCTGTAGACTCCTTAGTGTCAGAAAGCTTTATCAACAAGCTTTCGTAGTCTTTATTATCATCTTTTACCGTAAAAGCTTTTCGAATCTCGTTAATTTTTTCATGAAGTATTTTTTCTTCATCTTTTCTAAATAATACAGCGTCGGGTCTTCCCGTGATTCCTTTGTCAGCCTTTTCTAAGATGTTTGCTGCTCTTTTATAAGTACTAATAGCATTAAGGCCAATTTCTTTATGTTTATATTTATTTATTAAAATTGTTTTTGTATATAAATCTAAAAAATTGTCTCCTGCGTGTGAACTCACTGAAGCTTCTATAATATCTGTCTTAATATTTCTTAATTTTAAGACATTGCGCATTCTTTCTTTAATAAAATCTAGAACCTCGTGTTCAGTTTTTTTATTTTTTATTTCAACACCTTGCTCATCGTAAAGTCTTATAGCATAGTTGATTAAGTCTCTAAGTTTAAATGATAATTTGTTTTCAATTATAACTCTGAGTAATCCAATCGCAGCTCTTCTTAATGCGAAAGGATCTTTCGAGCTAGTTGGTTTTTCATCTATAACAAAGAATCCAACGAGAGTATCAATTTTATCTACAATAGAGATGGAATAGCTAAAAGGTTTCTTGGGTAAGGCTGAGGTTAATCCGGTAGGTAGATAATGATCACTAACTGAATTGGCAACGTCTTCTTCAAATCCTTGTGCTAAAGCAAAATATTTTCCCATTACACCTTGAAGCTCGGGATATTCTCCAACCAAATCAGAACATAAATCAGATTTAGATATAGATGCTGCGATTTGAACTTTTTCTTTATTAATATTCAAATCATCTGATAGTAATCCAGCTAATTGTCTTAATCGTTGTGTTTTGTCATAGATAGTTCCAATTTTTTCATAGAAGGTAATAGATTTTAAATTTCCAATTTGTTTAATTAAATTTTTAGATCTATCTTTGTCCCAAAAAAATTTAGCATCAGCTAATCTTGCTTCAACAACTCTTTTATTTCCCTCGGTAATAAGCTTTTTTTCGTCTTTTTTATTTGCTATTACAAAAAAATAATTCGTTAATCGATCTCTGCTATCAAAAATTGGGAAATATCTTTGATTTTTTTCTAAAGTTGAAATAATAATTTCTTGAGGTATCTTTAAGTAATCTTTATTAAAATTTACAAGAAGTAAATTTGGATCTTCTACAATATTAACAACTTCTTCTAAAAGTTTTGAATTTAAGTGCTCTTTATATTGTTTTGCTTTAGCTACAGAATTAATTTTTTTGAGAATAATTTTCTCTCTTTCTTCATGATCAACAATGATTTCGTGACTTTTTAAAAAGGCCAAATATTCTGCAAAGTTTTTAATTTTTTTAGTTTTTATGATTAAGTCTTGCTCAATAATAACTTCATCATTTGTTTCTAAATGGTCGAATTTAAACAAAAGCTTATTGTTGTTAAACCTTGCAAATATAGATCTTAAGGGTCTTCCCCACATTAGATTATAATCAGACCACCTCATTGATCTTTTCCAGTTAATAGATCCAATTGCCTTTGGAACAATTTTTTTTAATAATTCTTCTGTTAAAATTTCTTGAGGTTGCGTTTTGATAAAAAAAAATTTTCCTTTTTCGGTTTCTTTTTCAATTAAATCTTTTTCTGAAACACTCTTTGCTTTTATAAAACCTTGTAAAACTTGATCAGGAGAACCTACCTTAGGTCCTTTGATCTCTTTTGCGTCAATTTGAATTTTTTCACTCAGATTTTTTACATAAAGAGTAAGTCTTGTAGGTGAGGAATAGACCGTTAAATCTTTAAATTTTAGATGATTTTCTTTGAAGGAGTTTTCTAAAAATTGTTTTAGTTGGAATCTTGCTTCTATCTGCAGTTGGGGAGGAATTTCCTCGCTATAAAGTTCCAATAAAAGTTCTGCCATAATCTAATTTTGTGAGCTTAGCCACAACGAGCCACAACCTTTAGCAAGTTCTCTAATTCTAGTTATATAACCCGTTCTTTCCGCTACTCCAATAACACCTCGGGCATCTAACAAATTAAAGATATGACTTGCTTTTAGACATTGATCATAAGCTGGAAGAGAAAGTTTTTTTTCAAGCAAAGACTTGCATTCATTCTCTGTGCTATCAAAATTTTTTAACAGGGTATCAGTATTTGCGAATTCAAAGTTATAAGCTGAAAATTCTTTTTCAGCTTGAAAGAAAACCTCTTTATATTTTACACCCTCATTATTCCAATCTAGATCAAATACGTTATTTTTACCTTGAACGAACATACACAATCTTTCAAGACCATATGTTATCTCTACTGGTACAGGTTTACATTCCATTCCTGTCATCTGTTGGAAATAAGTAAATTGTGTTATCTCCATTCCATCACACCAAACTTCCCAACCTAAACCTGCTGCTCCTAAAGTCGGACTTTCCCAATCATCTTCAACAAATCGGATATCATGATTTTTTACATCTATACCAATGGTTGCTAAACTTTTTAAGTAAAGTTGTTTAATATTTTTTGGCGATGGTTTAATGATAACTTGATACTGATAGTAGTGCTGTAAACGATTAGGATTTTCTCCGTACCTTCCATCAGTGGGTCGTCTTGATGGTTGTACATACGCTGCTTTCCAAGGTTTAGGGCCAAGAGATCTTAAAGTCGTTGCTGGGTGAAAAGTTCCCGCTCCAACCTCCATATCGTAAGGTTGTAAAATAACGCAACCATTTTTACCCCAGAATTTTTGTAAATTCATTATGATGTCTTGAAAAGAAAGAAAATTTAATTTTTTAAGTTTTTTTAATTTAACTTTTTTTTTTGCTGGCATTTACAAACCAAATTTTTGCCACATCGATTTTTCTTCTATGATATTAGCCAATCTATCAACGGGGTCTTGGATTGAAGAAGATAATTTTCTCGCAATAAATCCTTTTGGTTTTTCAAAGCTTTTAATGATAACTTTATCACCAAACTTCTCTTTTAAAATTTGATCAGCATTTCCAATTCCATCAATTAATCCAATTTTTAACGCAGTTTTACCAGTCCAAAATTCTCCAGTAAAAATATTATTTTTTTCTGGATCTTTAAGCTTGGATCCCCTACTTGTTTCAACTACTTTAATAAAGTCAGCATGCAATTCTAATTGAATACTTTTTAATCTTTTAACATCTTCTTCTTTTTCATCTGCAAATGGATCTAAAGTACTTTTGTTTTTTCCAGCTGTATAAACTCTTCGTTCTATTCCAATTTTTTTTATCAAATCTTTAAAT
>JACWDY010000039.1 GCA_014653835.1 Pelagibacterales bacterium SAG-MED28 | reverse complement strand
ACTATCTGTTGAACCTGTATGTATTTTTAAAACTCTTAAGCAATCACTTGGTAAAGTATATTGATTAGAATACTCTACTACTGGAGCTGCGCTATCAGCTGCTAACTGAACTCTTTTAGTTAAACAGTTCCAAGCATGTGATCTAAAAATTCTATTTCTAATAGGCTCATATCTTTGGTTACATAACCTAGCATTCTTACTATCATCTGTTAATTGTGTGATTGTAGAAGCGCCTAGTAAATTTAATCCTGAGTTGCAAATATCAACTACTGATGCCATTATTTTCCTTGCAGTTAAATGTTATTAAAAGTTTTTGTTCCATGACTTTTTTTGGTCCTAAAGTCATAATTGTGCTGTAAGCTCTAATATATCCATCGCTTAAACAGTCGTAATAATTTGGATATTCTATTGGTAAAGTTTTTTGATCAATTAGTTTTGATCCTGTTTCACCCATACTAAACATATATAAAATTAAAAAATATTTCATGATTGGTAAGCCAGGCGGCTTTGATACCGCCTAGCCTAATTGTAGATAAATCTACTTCCTAGTTAACAACATATGAAATGTTCCATGACATAGTTCCTAAAGTACCACCAGCAGCAGCCATTGTAGCCGCTATATAGTAGTGTCCTCCAGGATCTGTAGTGTCACCAGCAAGTTCATACATTTTTTTGCTAGCCGTATCGATGTTAGCAGCTTCAAAACGAACATCCGCCATAGCAGCTTCATCAGCCACCGCACTTGCGAAAACATCTTCGTCTTTTACTGTTCCATCTGTAGTGTATATTCCAACATTGAAAGTACACGATCCACCTAATGTGTCTGAACCAATGAATAAACTTGGTACAGCTGCATTTGATGGGATCGGTGCTAACATAACAACATCGTCATTATCACTATCACCAGCCGCCAACTCAACAGTTCCATGTGCTGTTCTTAGAACACCATGTAGTTCTGCTGCGTTGTTTTTAACTTGAGGAGTAGCTTCAAAGTTAGCTACTAGATCTGTATTTTTAGTACCCATTTTCAGTTCCTCCTATTACGCTTCATGTGCTTGAATAGTAACAACTTTGGATTCTTCCATTCTAGTTGCGCCTATAGACATGCAGTTATATACTTGAGTTGCATAGCCTTTGTTTGGCAGCTCATCAAT
>JACWDY010000038.1 GCA_014653835.1 Pelagibacterales bacterium SAG-MED28 | reverse complement strand
AGAGGATAGAGCTTGGAGAATAAGTTTTAATTTTAATAAACTTGAAAAAATTGAAGAGTTCGATCCTTTAACAGGTGATAAAACAAATGATTATTCTATAATTAAAATTTACGCGAATAGTCATTACATAACTCCTAAACCAACTATAGATCAAGCAATCAAGCAAATTAAATCAGAGCTTGCTGAAACTTTAAAAAAACACCGAGCTGATGGTAAATTACTGGAAGAGCAAAGATTAAGAGAAAGAACAAAATTTGATTTAGAAATGATAGAAGCTACCGGAACTTGTGCAGGAATTGAAAATTATTCTAGATATTTATCTGGAAGAAAAGCAGGTGAACCTCCTCCTACTCTTTTTGAATACTTTCCAGATAATGCAATAATATTTGTGGATGAAAGTCATGTAACTGTTCCTCAATTAAATGGTATGTACAAAGGAGACCGAACAAGAAAGAGCACACTAGCTGAATATGGTTTTAGACTACCATCTTGTATGGATAATAGACCTCTAAAATTTGAGGAATGGGATTTAATGCGAACTCAAACAGTTTTTGTTTCTGCAACACCAGGTCCATGGGAATTAAAACAAACTGACAATAAACATATAGATCAAATTATAAGACCAACTGGATTAATAGATCCACCAGTTGAAATTAGACCAGCTAAAACACAGGTGGATGATTTAATGCACGAAGCTAAAGAAATTGTAAAAAAAGGTTACAGAATTTTAGCGACTACACTTACAAAGAAAATGGCTGAAGACTTAACGGAATACCTCCACGAGAATGGTCTTAAGGTAAGATACATGCATTCTGATATTGACACACTGGAAAGAATTGAAATTATAAGAGATTTAAGAATGGGTGTTTTTTGACATTCTTGTGGGTATAAATTTATTACGAGAAGGTTTGGATATACCTGAATGCGCTCTAGTAGCTATACTTGATGCTGACAAAGAAGGTTTTTTGAGATCAGAGACTTCACTAATTCAAACAATAGGTAGAGCTGCGAGAAATATTGACGGTAAAGTAATTTTGTATGCTGATAAAGTTACTAAAAGTATAACTAATGCTCAAAAAGAGACTGACCGTAGAAGAAATAAGCAACTTGAATATAATAAAAAAAATAAAATTACTGCTGAAACAGTAAAAAAAGAAAT
>JACWDY010000037.1 GCA_014653835.1 Pelagibacterales bacterium SAG-MED28 | reverse complement strand
AAAATATCTTTTCGATATGGTTTAAGATTAAATCAATTTTTAAGATTTAGACAAGATGGTCTGAACAGATATTTAAACGACAACCCTGTAAGTTTTGATCAAAATCTTGGTATTTACAAAGAGGGCGAAATAATCGGAAAATACCTAAATCCAGATAACTCAAAAACCATTAAATCATTTTATAATATCGAACCGCGATTTAATTTATCATATAATTTTAAAAATCAATCTATAAAGGCAAGCTACAACAGATTAAATCAATATATTCATTTAATATCTAATACCAATGCACCTGCTCCACTAGATATTTGGGCTCCTAGCGGACCTTACTTAAAACCACAACAATTAGATCAATTAGCTTTAGGTTACCACTCTAAATTAAAAAATGGAAACAAATTAGAAACTGAAGTTTTTTATAAAAAAATTAAAAATAGACTGGATTATATTCCAGGAGCTGATTTAGTTGCTAATTCAGCTGTGGAAAGAGTCTTATTGGCTGGAAAAGCTAGAGCATATGGATTGGAGTTTTTATTTAAAAAGAATGAAGGAAGACACAATTATTGGCTTGGATATACAATTTCTAAATCCGAACAAAAAACATCTGGAAGGAATTCAATTGAAACTGGAATTAATAAAGGAAACTGGTATAAGACTGGTTATGATAAAACTCACGATTTTAGTTTTGTTTCAAATTTTAAATTAAATGATAAACTTACCTTTAATACTAATTTTATATTTCAAACAGGCCAACCAATTAATTATCCTACTGGTCAATATACTTACATGGATCTAATCATACCAAATTATGGAAAGCGTAATTCAAATAGACTTCCAAATTACCACAGGCTTGATATATCTCTAACTCTAATTCCTGCTAAAAACAAAAAAAGAATCTTTAAAAGTGAATGGGTATTTGGCTTTTATAATATCTATGACAGAGATAATGCAAATTCCATATCGTTTAAACAAAATGATAAAACTCAGAAAAATGAAGCAATTCAATTATCAATTTTCGGAATTGTTCCAAGCATAACTTATAATTTTAAATTTTAAATGAAAAAATATTTTTTATACATCTTGATATTATTTTTTAGCAGCTGCGAAAAAGTTATAACTATTGAAACAGATTATTCTGATGAAAGAATTGTTTTAGATGCATCCATATTCAAAAATATTAATGAAAATTTTGCAACTGCAATAGTAAAAGTGAATAAAACTGCT
>JACWDY010000036.1 GCA_014653835.1 Pelagibacterales bacterium SAG-MED28 | reverse complement strand
ACAAGAATTCATCAGTCCTTAAATTTTCTAAATAAATCTATAGATGATTTTAGTCCATCTTCATGAAAACCATAGCCAAAATAACTACCGCAAAACCAAGTTCTTTTCTTTCCTTGAAGTTTGTGTAAATCTTTTTGGAGTTTTACATTCTCTTTATTGAAGTAAGGATGGGTAAAATCTATTTTCTTTAATATCTTATTATTATTAATTTGCTCTACAGGATTTAAGGTTAAAAAATAATTTTTTGAAGTTTTTAAGTTTTGTAATTTATTTAACCAATATGTAATACAAGTTCTATTATCCTTAGTAATAGAGTTCCAACTGGACCATGCTGATTTTCTAAGTGGCATTAAATTCTCGTCGATATGTAAATAAGCTTTGTTTGATACATAAGAAAATCTCTTTAAAATCTTATCTTCTTCAGAAGTTGGTTCCTCTAAAATTTTTAAACTTTGATCTGCGTGGGAGGCTAAAATGACGTGATCATAATCTAAATATTCATTACCAATAGAAATTCTCACGTTGTTTTCGCTTCTTAAAATTTTACTTACTTTATAATTTTTAAAGACTTCTCCGCTAATTTTTTCAAGAACTTTATTTACATAAGCTCTACTTCGATTTGTAACGGTATACCACTGGGGTCTATTTTTTAATTTAAATAAACCATGATTTATAAAAAAATTTAAGAAAAGTTTTAAAGGCATATCTTTTGCTTTTTCGAATGGCATAGACCATATCGCTGCGACCATTGGAATAATATGATATTCAATAAAATATTTTGAAAATTTTGATTTTTCTAAATAATTTCCCAATGTGTCTTCGCTTAAATTATGATTAAGAAGTGAAGGAGCTTTTTTATAAAAATTAATAATTTCATTAATCATCTTCAAAAATTTTAAATTTAACAAGTTTTTTTTATTAGCAAAAATTGCATTTAAACCACTACCACCATATTCAACATTAGAGTCTTTTACGGATACTGAAAAGGACATATTGCTTTTTTCAAAAGGAACATCTAGTTCACGAAAAAAACTTATTAGGTTTGGGTATGTTTGTTCATTAAATACAATAAAACCTAAATCGACAGGTACAACTTTATCTTCTTCTTTTATATCATAAGTTAAAGAGTGACCTCCAAAATGATCGTCTTGCTCGAATAAATCAACCTTGTGATTTTTGGAAAAATGATATGCTGCGGATAAACCTGAGATCCCTGATCCGATAAC
>JACWDY010000035.1 GCA_014653835.1 Pelagibacterales bacterium SAG-MED28 | reverse complement strand
CTTAATGCTAGATTAGATGTTCCAGAGGAAGTAAATTTTTGGAAAAATGGTGGGATTTTACCTACAGCTTATAAGGAGGCTTAAGATTAATGACACAAAGATGGATCAAGGCTACATATTATAGAGGTGGAACGAGTAAAGGTGTTTTCTTTCAAAAGAAAGATTTACCTACCTCAAATCAAGATGAATTAAATGATTTATTTTTAAAAGTGATTGGAAGTCCAGACTCTAATAAAAGACAGCTCAACGGAATGGGTGGTGGAGTATCATCAGTTTCTAAGTGTGTAATAATAAGTCCATCAGATCGAGATGATGCAGATGTTGATTATAACTTTATTCAAATTGCTATAGATAAACCTATTGCCGAATGGAATAACAATTGTGGTAATTTATCAGGAGCAGTTGGGCCCTATGCAGTTCAAGAAGGAATAATCAAAGCAAAAGAAGGTGAAAATAAAATAAGGATTTACCAAGTCAATACTGATAAAATCATACATTCAACTTTTAATGTTAAGGATGGAAAACCATTAATTGAAGGAGACTATTCGATTGCTGGAGTTCATGGCACTGGATCAAAAGTAAGATTAGACTATCTTGAGCCTGGAGGTTCTGGAACAGGAAAACTTCTTCCTACAGGGAATGTAATTGATGAAATAGAAATAAAAGATTTTGGTAAAATCAAAATTAGTATAATTGATGCTGCAACACCCCTTGTATATTTGCTTGCAGAGGATATTGGTTTAAAAGGCACTGAAACTCCAGATGAACTTGATGCACAAGTTGATAAAATGAATTTAATACAAAAAATAAGACGTAAAGCTGCATATATTGTTGGTTTATCAAAATCAGAGGATGAAGCACCGATGAATACGCCTAGAATTGGAATTGTAACTTCTCCAAAAGATTATGTTAGTTTAGATGGAACAAAAATTAATTCAAACGATCAGGACATTACAACTAGAATGTTTTCGATGGAAAAGACTCACAAAGCAATAATGGGCACCGCTGGAGTAAACATCGGTGTTGCAGCCGCTATTGAGGGCACTATAGCAAATAATGTGAAAAGAAAAGATTCTAACCCAATGGAACTAAGAGCTGGAAACCCATCAGGAATAATGACAGCAGGAGCTGTTATTGAGAGTAAAGATGGAAAGCCTTTTGCAAAATCTGCTATTTTTTACAGAACCTTCAGACCACTTATGCGTGGTGAGGTTTTGATCTAAGAAATTCTTAAATC
>JACWDY010000034.1 GCA_014653835.1 Pelagibacterales bacterium SAG-MED28 | reverse complement strand
CGTATTTTATTAAATCTGCTCTAGATTGTAATTTCCATTCTCTCCAAGGCGCGATTGTTTTTATTTTACCTCTACCAAAAAAAGCATAACCTAGTTCAAATCTAACTTGATCGTTACCTTTCCCAGTTGCTCCATGGGATACAGCATAAGCCTTAAACTTTTTTGCTATCGCTATTTGTCTTTTGGCAATTAAAGGTCTTGCAATTGAAGTACCAAGCAAGTAAATGCCTTCATAAACTGCATGCGCTCTAATCATTGGAAAAACATAATCTTTAACAAAGATGTTTTTTAGATCTTCTATAATTATTTTTTTTACACCAAGAAGCTTTGCGTTTCTAAATATTTTTTTTCTATCTATCTCTTGACCGATATCTGAAGTATAGGCAATGACTTCTGCATTATAATTTTCTTGTAACCATTTTAATATAATTGAAGTATCTAACCCGCCAGAATAAGCTAATACAATTTTTTTCATCTACCCGCAGGTTTTTTTTGCAGTGTTGTAAGCTTTTGTAAATCCCATCATTGAATAATGATCTGTAGTTTCTGCACCTTTTGTTGTTCTCGCTTTTACAATTAAATTTGTAGCTCTTTTCATTAACTTAATGAAACTTTTCTCTTCCTGATCATCCAATAACCAAGCGAAATTTTTTTGTGAAAAGAAGGAATATTTTTTTTTACCAGAACTTGCAGTAACACTTGAGCTTTTATAGTTGTGTCCGCTGGTAATGCTAACTTCATCCTTTATATTTTTTCCTGGTCTAAAAGTAACAAATAATTTTGATTTGTCTCTTTGTACCGCTTTCGGAGCTCTTTTTGTTGGTAAAGTTTGCGCAAAACATATTTTACCTTTTTCTGTTTCTGCAACAAAACTTTCCCAATTTTTGTATTTACCGGTCGATCTTGGAGTATTTGCAAGAACGCTAAATGAGAAAATTACAAAAAGTGCAAGTAGTAAAATTTTTTTAACAAGCATGATTTGTTTTTATACTATATAAATTTGATTTCAACGATGGATTAAGGAGATGGATTGGGGTTGTTGTTATGAATTTCATTAACTCTATCCATCATCTCATCAGTAAAATCTATATTTATGCTTTCAACATTTTCTTTAAGTTGATCCATTGTAGTCGCGCCAATAATATTACTCGTAACGAATGGTCTTGAATTAACAAAAGATTGAGCAAGCTGAACCATAGTTATATTAAAATCTTTGGCAACCTTCGAGTACTTCTCGTAAGCTTTCA
>JACWDY010000033.1 GCA_014653835.1 Pelagibacterales bacterium SAG-MED28 | reverse complement strand
AAAGTTAAAAGTATCAAAAGCCTTTTTTATTATTTTTTCTGGTGTCCTATATGATGGGACAATAATTATTTTATACTTGTCAGGCGTGAATAGCGTTTTTATTTTAGTAAATAATTGTTGAATAGCTTGTTCATTATAATTGTAATACTTATTAGGACCTCCGATAATAAAAGCTACTAATTTCTTTTTTTCTTTATTAACATTGAGATAGTTTAAATTATCTTTAATTTCCTTTTTGGTTAAATAATGAATGGCTCCTTTAGTTGTGAGAACATTGTCCCCTTTTACGTTGTCATGTTCAGGGCTTATTACTAAATCGAAATGTTTTAATGAAACCTTTGGATCTTGGATGTGTATTGTAAATATTTCTTTACCAAGTCTCTTTTTAAGGGCAATAGATGGTATGACACTCTTTCGTCCACAAGATATAATAATTTTAGAATCACAAACAAATTTTTCCTTAACAAGATTTTCAGAAATTGGTGTAAATTTTGGTGGTAGTAAGCTCCACAGAGGTTTTAATTTAATTGACTGGTGTTTATAAGTAAGTCCTAAAGCTCTTGCCAGTCCTTCAACTTGGCTGACCATGCCGTGCATACCTTGCGTTAAAAGAAGAGCTTTTAATTCCAACATAAATAACTATATATAATCATAACAGGATGAATAATAAATCAACTAAACATACAAAAGTGTTAATTATTGGATCAGGTCCAGCTGGTTATACAGCTGCAATTTATGCCGCAAGAGCTTTATTAAAACCAATATTGGTATTTGGAGCAGAACCAGGTGGTCAATTAACAACAACAACAGATGTTGAAAATTTCCCAGGATTTTCAAAGGTGATTCAAGGTCCTTGGTTAATGGAAGAAATGAAAGGTCAGGCAGCAGCGGTTGGTACAGAAATGATCCAAGATCATATTGGCAAAGTTGATTTATCAAAAAAACCTTTTGTTGCGACAAGTGACAATGGTCAAGTTTATACAGCTGACTCAATTATAATTTCCACAGGAGCTCAAGCAAGATGGTTAAACCTCGACTCGGAAACAAAATTTAGGGGATTTGGAGTTTCTGCATGCGCTACATGTGATGGTTTCTTTTTTAAAGATAAAGAAGTTGCAGTAGTTGGAGGCGGAAATGCTGCGGTTGAAGAAGCAATGTTTTTAACAAAATTTGCATCCAAAGTTCATTTAATTCATCGAAGAAATGAATTAAGAGCAGAAAAGTTACTTCAGGAAAAATTAAAAGCTAACAAAAAAATTGAGATTATCTGGGACAGCGTTGTTGAGGAAGTTTTAGGAACAGATGAGCCAAAAGTTGTAAATGGAATTAAATTAAAAAATGTAAAAAATAATAAATCGTCAGAATTAAAAGTAGATGGATTATT
>JACWDY010000032.1 GCA_014653835.1 Pelagibacterales bacterium SAG-MED28 | reverse complement strand
ACTATGGCTGGATATGCGGTTATGATGAAAGAAATTGTTGACCAGCTTGATCATAACAAAATTTCTCACATAATTTTACAAGCAGGTGTGGGTGGTATGGCTGGAGCAATGATTGCTGGTGTTGCAAGATATCTTAAAAATATACCAATAACTGTAGTTGTAGAACCTGATAGTGCAGCATGTGTTTTGGAAAGTATTAGAACAGGCAAAATAGAAAAAATTGACATTATAAGAGAAAGTTTAATGGGTGGAATGTCTTGTGGAGAAGTATCTTTGGTCCCATGGGAAATCTTAAAAAATTCAGTTAAATATTGTATTAGTTTACCAGATGATGATATTGCAAAAACTATGAAATTACTTGGAAATGCAAACTTTAGTGATGAAAAAATTATTGCAGGAGAAAACTCAACACCAGGAGTAATAAGTTTAATTTCAAGTTGTGAAAATGAGAAAATAAAAGAAAAAATGCAACTAAATAAAAATTCAAATGTTTTACTAATTGGATGTGAGGGGGATACAGACAAAGAAATGTATCAAAAATTAATAAATCAATAAAATAAAGTTTTAATGAAAAAAATTTTAAAAAACAAAGTCGATAATTTAGATTTTTATAAAATTTTTAAACCAGAATTAACACCAAAAAGAATGATGGAGTTAGGAGTGTTTGGAGGATCTTATTTTGGATTAGATGTAAAAGAATATCCAAAAATATGGTTTAAAAATGTAAAAATTAGCAAAACTTTTGATGTTAATCTCAATAGATTTAAAGTGGTATCAGGATTATCAAGAGAACACTGGATTGAAAAGGGATGGATTTTCAAAGAGGATCCTCTGGGTTGGTTTCAATGGTATTGTAGATATACTAATGGAAGAAGAATTCCTCATATAGACGAAATCCAAATTAAAAGATGGAAAAACTTTAGAAGACACGTTTTGGCAATAGAAAAAAATTGTGAAAAAGGTGACTTAGGATGTAGAAAGAGACAAAGACAAGCAATATTACAGTGGGCTTACGATCCATACCGATAAAAATTTTAATCACCTAAAAAATGGAATAAAATTTTTCTTATTTGAGGATCTAATCTATGTTCAAAAAGATATAATCCCTGCCATGTTCCAAGTATAATTTCGCTATTTTTAATACTTAAAGTTATCTGATTATTTGTTAAAGAAGATTTAATATGAGCTGGCATATCATCTTTACCTTCTGTGGTATGAATATAAAGAGATTTATCCATTGGAACAAGTTTATTAAAATAATTTACTAAATCTGTTTGTACATCTGGATCTGCATTTTCTTGAACAATTAACGATGCGCTAGTATGTTGAATATTTAAATTTAGAATACCATTTTTAAATTTATTTTTATTTACCCATTGAACTATTTCCGAAGTGAATTCATAAAGCTGTTGGCCATTTGTATTGACTTGATAATTAAAAAATTCTTGTCTCATTTTCTATAAATAATTCTTTGAAGTTAGTTCATATAGTCGACTGGTTGTTCTTTTAAATGGTTCATTCAAATTATTTGATGATCCTAAAAAATCTAAATTTTCCTCAG
>JACWDY010000031.1 GCA_014653835.1 Pelagibacterales bacterium SAG-MED28 | reverse complement strand
ATTTGAATAAAACTGATAGGAGAGAAAGTGGCTATTGTAGAGTAAAAGTAGAAGGTAAAGACTTAAGTTTCTATGGAAAAAAAATTAAGACTAAAAATAAAAATTTTTGGGTTTATGCAGCAAATCCTGGAAAAATAAAAAAACCAAGTAGGAGTCACCCAATTGTTCAATCCTATGTTGATTTATTTATAGGTGGTTGTTTTCAGATTAAGGAGAGATATAAAATTAACGAATTTCCAAAACAATGTGTTGAAACAACTACAGAATGGTCAAAGTATTGGGTAAATGATAGAGTACATGCTAGAAGACCATTTCTAGTGCCAAATTTTTATAAAATAGATAAGCTTTTATCAAATTTCTTTGATTACTATTTAGATAACGAATACCAATGATCTATTTAATCCAATCAGGATAATTAAGACCTTTTTCATCTAAAAATTTTTTATTAAACATTTTAGATGCGTATTTGTCAGACTTATCACAGAGAATAGTAACTATAGTTTTTCCTGGACCTAATTCTTTACCAAGTCTAATTGCGCCGGCAATATTAATTCCACAACTAGTTCCTAGGCTTAAACCTTCGTTTTTGATTAAGTCATAAAGGATAGGTAATGCTTCATGATCATCTATTGAAAAGGCATCATCAATTTTGGCATTTTCAAAATTTTTAGTAATTCTGCTTGAACCAATTCCTTCTGTAATGGAATTACCTTCAGACTTTAATTCACCATTCTTAATGTAGTTATAAAGCGATGATCCTTTAGGATCGGACAAGTAAATTTTAATATCTTTATTTTTTTCTTTTAGTGCGTTGCTTACTCCCGAAATTGTCCCCCCTGTGCCGGATGAACATATAAATGCATCTACTTTACCATCTGTTTGATCCCAAATCTCTTTACCAGTGCCTTCATAATGACCTTTAGCATTAGCAGTATTATCAAATTGGTTCGCCCATATAACACCATTATTATTATTTGGTCTTAATTCATCTGCAAGTCTTGAGGCTACTTTTACATAATTATCTTCATCTTTAAATGGTTTGGCAGGCACTAATTTTAATTCAGCACCAAGATTTTTTAAAATATCTTTTTTTTCTTGAGTTTGATTATCGTTCATCACAATAATTGTTTTATATCCTAAAGAATTTCCTAAAAGTCCTAAACCAATTCCGGTATTACCCGCAGTACCCTCAACAACAGTACCACCTTTTGAGATTAATTTTTTATCTTGAGCATCTTTAATTAAGGCTAAAGCAGCTCTGTCTTTAACCGATCCACCAGGATTTAGAAATTCAGCTTTACCATAAATATTGCATCCAGTTATCTCAGATGCTGCTTTTAATTTAATTAAAGGAGTATTGCCTATACCTGCACTAAAATTTTCTTGATTTTTTATCATTAATTATCTTTTTTTGAGTCTTCTGTTACTGCGTAAGGTTTAAATTCGCCAGAAGTTGTACCAATAACTTTCGCAGGTATTCCAATCATCACAGAATTTTCAGGTACATCTTTTGTAACAACTGCATTTGCACCAATTAAAGAATTTTTTTTGATTATTATTGGACCTAAAATTTGAGCCCCAGATCC
>JACWDY010000030.1 GCA_014653835.1 Pelagibacterales bacterium SAG-MED28 | reverse complement strand
ATCCAGAACGAGCTAAAGGTGGAATTCATTGGGTAATTGTTGGAAGTAGTTTTTTACTATTAATATGGCTTTATTACTCATGGGATATAGCTAAATCTTTCTTCCCAAGATCAGCAAATGAGCTTTGTCAGGTTGGAAAAGTGAATGAGTCCTTAATGTCACTAAAATATCTTTTTCCTATTGATGAACGTCAATTAAAAAGTACTTCGGTCATAGAAACTGAAACAGAAAATTTAAATAAAATAATATTTGAAATAAAAAATTCGGAAGAAGTAAGTGAACAAAACAAAGGTAAACTATTAAATTTTATAACCGAGACTAAAAATACAATTCCATTACTTACAAATGAAAAGCTCTTAAGTTTTGAAACTAAAGAAAATATAAGGATTTTGACTGAAAGAATTAATACTCTGTCAAAAGATTTTGTAAGAGATGATTATTCCAATGAAAGCGCTGAAGAGAGAATTGAAAGAATACAAGCAGCTGGACAGGAAGGAACGTGGAGTGCATCAAGTACCTCGATAGAAAATACTGTTGAGATCCCTTCAATACCAAAAACCGAGAGAGGTTTAAAATTTCAAACTGCTGCAAAAGAATTAAATTCAATAAGTGATGAGTTTTTTGAACTACGAAATCACAATGATAGGTATACTTCAACGTTAGAAAATCTTAAAAAAGGAATAAAAGAATACAGATCCAATTTTGACAACTCTGATGAAATTTCATCCTCATTAGCAAAAGATATCCTTAAAATTGCGAGAAGAATTGAATACGCCAGTATATTTCCACCTAATACTTTAAAAGGTATGGAGTTATCAATAGTATCTTTTGACAACATTCAAAAAAAAGAGCAAGGCGGATTGAGATGGGTTGATATTCTTCTATTCCCATCTGGAACAATTATTTCTAGTGGACCTAGCTGTTCTGAGCAAGGATCTGGGAGATGGTTACCGAAACCTTCAGATACAATTAACAAATTTACACTAATGTTAAATCCTAAAGTTGGTTTTAAACAAATTCCATTAATTTGGTATGAGATGATGGATGTTAGTAAAATTGTTGGTTTTATTCTTCCTGATTGGATTGCTGATGTATTGCCTGGAAAATATCCAGTTCATAATGAACAAGGGGAAATTAAATCAAACTTTAAGAGTAAAGCATTAAGTTTAGTTACTGGTGATTTTGAATTATTTAAGATTCCAATACCTACAGGTCATATCTGGGATTCTTTTTTAAGAGTTTTTCTCGGACTAGTAGCGGGGATAATTGTTGGTGTTCCTTTAGGTTTGTTTATGGGACTAAATAGATTTGCTAAAGGATTTTTTGATCCATTAATTGAATTATATAGACCAGTTCCACCACTCGCTTGGGCGCCACTTGTTATATCGGTATTAGGTATAGATAATCTTGGAAAAGTATTTTTGTTATTTATGGTTTCACTCTCTATTATGATAATTTCAGCTAGAGCTGGAGCATCTGGAACTCAGCTATCAAAAATACATGCAGCTCATTCACTTGGTGCATCTAAATGGCAAATTCTTAGACATGTGATATTTCCAAATTCTTTACCAGAGATTTTAACAGGTATTAGAGTGGCTACAGGAATGTGCTGGGGTACTTTAGTAGCTGCTGAGTTTTTAGCAGGTACAACTGGAG
>JACWDY010000003.1 GCA_014653835.1 Pelagibacterales bacterium SAG-MED28 | reverse complement strand
ATGATCTTTCATTAGATTTTAAATTAACCAATGATTTGATTTCCAACCAAAAAATAGGCCTACAGCTGCTAAAAATTTTGCATCACCTAAACCCATTGCCTCAATATTTTTATATCTTTTATATAAATAAATTATTAAAAATATTATAAAGAAACCAATCATGCCTCCAATAAAGGAATTAACCATATCATATTCAAAATTTAATGTATCGCTAGGAAAAAAGATTTTAATTAAACCTAAAAAAATTAAAGAGTAATTAAGACTATCAGGAATCATATAATGTTTTAAATCGATAAAAAAAATAATTAAAAGGATCAAAGCTAAAATTTGTAAGAAAAATATTTCAGTAAAATTATTATAGTTTTGAAAAATATAAAAAGTACAAAAACCTGAAACGAGTTCTACTAGGAAATATTGCAAAGAAATTTTTTTTTTACAGTTTCTGCACTTAGCATTAAGAATTAGAAAAGATATAAGAGGTAAATTATCAGACCAATTAATTTTTTTTTTACACTTTGGACATTTTGATCTACCAAAGATAAACTGTTCTCCTTTTGGTAAACGATATATGCAGACATTAGCAAAACTTCCCAAAAAAGTTCCTAGAAAAAATGCAAATAATGGAAATAGTGAAATCAGGTTATTATAAATTTATGACAGTCGTTAAATAAATAAAGTTTTGATACAGGTAATTGACTAAAAGTACACCGTTTTCATATATACTCTCTAAATTTGGTGTAGAGATAACTATTTTCATAAATGTTTATTTTTTTTTATCTAAAAAATTTTTAATATACTCTGGTTTCCATATCAAATAAAATAAATATGGAGCAATAGCAGGAACAAATCCAAACCAAATCCATTCATCCCATCTAAAAGCTTTTTTATCTGGTGAAGCTAAACCATTTGCCCAAACTAGATACCCAACTAAAATTACCCAAATTAGGGATAAAGTAAAAAAAATTTTTCTTCTCATTTACTAAAATTTGCCTGTTAAATTTACCGACCCCCCTAAATAATCTTCAGGTCTCATCAAATCATTGGTTAATTTAAAATCTAATGAAAGATCATTAATTTTTTTACTGATAGTATAATTAGACAGTAAATTTTGAGTTCCGTCTACAGTAAAAGCATAATTTGTGTTTTTGTTAGGTAAGTAACCCAAAGCAATATGTAATTTATCTGTATGTCCTTTTTTAAAAGCAAGATCTCGTTCATAAATTAAAAACAAACTAAAACTATTTGGCATAACAAAATCTATACCAATCTCACCGTTTAAATTATGTAAAGCCCCTGCATTTAAATTCTCTGCATAACTAAGTGACTCATCTGAAAGATAAGTATATTTAAAATTAGATGTGCGCTCTAGGTCAGCTAAATATTCTAATTTACTATGAGTTTTGAATGTATAATTATCTTTTGATAAATCTTGAATCATCGCCATCGCGGTCCTTAATTTTCTTGTCCTGACATGTTGATCTTCACTTTTAATTGCTCCTAGACCAGTTTCTTTATATGCGCTCAATATTGTGTGGCCAAAGTCAAATTGTCCTGAGGGGACTAAAGTGAATTTTCCATTTTTAATTTCATCTTTTATTTTAAAAGCCCCATATAATTGGTTTCCAGACCTATCAGCTGATAAATTCTGTCCATCGATTACTGTTAGAATATCTGAATTTAATCTTCCAATACCAAATATAGTATCAAGAAGTTTTGTGTCATCATCGATTTGAGAAGTTGAATAATAAGTTAAATTAAACGTATCAGTGTCTAAATTACTTCCCGCAGAACCTACGTCAACATCATCTTTTCCGAGTCTGAATGCAAAACCTTGAATACCATTATTTTCAGTGAACTTATCTGCTCCAAAGGTTATTGAGTTTGTATCGATGTTTTTTGCTGATGATATGCTAGTATCACCAACTTTACCAACTGCAATACTTCCCTCACTCCAATAAAATATATCTTGTTTATTATCAGTTTTTTTCTCTTTAGTATTTAAACTACCAATTTTTTTAGTAAATTTAGTAATCTTAGGATTTAAAAAGTCAAAATTAATATTATGATTTGTTAGATTCTGTCTCTCTTTATTTCGTCTTATCCATTTTAGACGGTTTAAAGCACTATCTGTTGAATATTCAATGGTTCTTTTAGCCATTTCAATTTGTGCTTCCGCTATTCCAGACCTGTCTTTATTTTCTGTTATTGGAGGACATTTACCAGAGATAATGTTAAAAGGACAAGCTAAATCAAATTCATAAATTTGATCCTCAGCACCCTGATCGGCATCACTGCCAACGTACATTTTCAAACCATTTTTACTAAATGCTATACCTCTTGGTTGCGTAACGATACTTTGTATATCGTAATTACCATCCTCATTGTACGATGATGTATCGAACGCTCTGTCGAGAGAAAATTGAGCAACATTTTGAGAATTATCTGTATGACTGGTGATCCAGAATCTTTTTCCATCTGGGCTAAATCTCATGCCCATAGGATTTGTAACAGCAGTTTCATCAAGGGCAATTCCTGCAGTGGTAACTTTTGACATAGTAGATAAGTCAAAAGCAGTTGAAAGATCATATTCTATTAACCTAGGTTTCTCAGAGCCTTGTCCATGGAATAAAGTGAATAATTTTTTTCCATCATTACTTAATTCAAAGCCCTGTAGACGATTATGTTGCATGCCAGTATTACTAACAGTTCTGTTACCAGCTAAAGTTCCATTAGTATTATCTTCAGAATCTAGCTCTGATGTATTGTTAGCAAATGTACAGGTTGAAACATCGTAAGGAGAAGTCAAATCAAATCTAAAAACCTTATCTTGATGTTCGCGATTATTACTAGTGCTCGCGCCCCTACCCACAAATAATTTTAAACCGTCATTAGAAAATTCAATATCAAATACAGAATTAATAGGTCCTAAACTATCACTGCTACCATCGTTTAATACACAAACTTCAGCGTCACCATTATCTGAGAGTGTAGATACATCAAATGCTTTGCTTAAGCTAAATTCTCTTACCTCAACAAAAGTCTCATCAACAGTTTTATTCCTGTATACTATAAATAATTTTTTTCCATCATCATTAAAGTGAGCGCCTTGAACTACTGTACCTGTCTCAACTGATGCAAGTTGTTTAAAAGTGACATTTTTAGCAACAGCTTTAATTGGGATTGATAACAATAAAGTTACAAGTATCCACTTGATATTTTTCATAATTTTCTTGCATATTAAATAAATTATTTTTTTTTTGAATAGAAAATAAACACCTATTTTAGAGCAAAATACTCAAGGATTTTAAACTTTGTTTATTTTAGATATTTTTTCATACATTTCCAATGAATTTAAATGATAAAATTTTTGGTTGCTTTCTACTCCGTATAAATTTTTTTTATTGATTAATTTGCTCCAAACCTCATTCATAGAAAATACTTTCTTATTTATCAAATTAAGATAATCTCTTGTGATTATTTGAAGGCCTGTATAGATGTATTTATTATTTGCGTCTTTAGAAACTAATTTGCCATCTAAATTAAAGTCTCCTTCGAAAGACTTGTCTAGTGATAAATCTTTTTTCACTAACAATAAACATGGTTTTTTATTTTCGATATATACTTTTTCTAGAAATTGAACTTCCTTATAATACTTATCACTCCAAAGTGTATCTGGATTAATAATGAAAAATGGATTTTTTTTAAAATTTTTTGTTGCTTTTTCTGCTCCACCTCCAGTATCTAATAGTAAATCTTCTTCATTCGAAATTTCTATATTCGCTTTATGTTTAGCTTTTGAAAGATATTCCCTAATTTGGTGACTGAGATGATGAATGTTAATACTTACTTCCTCAACACCATTACTTATTAAGAGGTTTAGAGCTCTTTCTAGAAGCGTTACACCTTCTATCTCTAATAGTGGCTTAGGTATCTTTAAAGTTAAAGGTTGCATTCTTTTCCCTAAGCCAGCTGCCAATATCATTCCATGTTTTATTTTCATAAATTACTAATTTTTTTTAAAGTTTTAATTTTTAAATATTTTTTGAGTAAATAATTAAAATTTTCAAACACAGGATTTTTAAGTCGTTTCTCAATTAAGCTCCAAGTGTGTGGTAAATATTTAAGATAATTAGATTTACCATCTCTTTTATAAAGTCTTACGAAAATTCCTAAAATTTTTAAATTTCTTTGAACAGATAATATTTCAAAGTCATTTTTTAAATTTTCATATTTTTCTTTTTTTAACTTTGAATTTCTAAAATAATAATTGAATAATTTTTCCTGGATATGTGAAGATAATTTTATTCTAACATCATCGATTAAAGAAGCGACATCATATAAGGGATTGCCAAGTATTGCATCCTGGCTATCTATCAATCCAAAGTTATTTTTATAAACCATTATGTTTGAAGCATGAAAATCTCGATGAACGAAAACATTATTAGTAAAATAAATTTTTTTATAAATATTATTTAATTCTTTTTTTAAAATATTTTTAATTTTTTTAATTTTTGATTTTTTTGAAGAGTATTTTAAATACCAATCGAAAAATAAATCTGATTCTTTATGAAGATTTTTAAGTGTATATGTCTCAAAATTGATTTTAAATTTTCCAAAACGGTAAGTTTGCTTTAGCTTTATATTTTGTAATTTTATTATTAACTTAATTAAATCTTTGTAATTATTTAGTTTATTTTTTTTTTTGATTACCACATCATAGAAAGATTTTCTTCCTAAATCAGTTATCTCAATTATATTATTCTCATAATAATTTTGAATTAATTTTGGTGCATAAATTTTATTTTTTGTTAAAATATTGTTAACTACAGAATAGGTAATTAAATTTTTAAATTTTTCTTTTCTAGCTTGAACAATAATGGATGTATTTTTGCCTTTTTGTAATCTATAAAATACCCGAAATGAAGCATCTCCTGAGATTTTTTTAAGTTTATAATTCATTTAAAATTTTCCACTTGTCTGAACCTATGAATTTAATCTCTCTTTCATTTTCATTTTTAGCGTAATCTAAGTATACTTCTAACTTATCAATAAATGGAATATTTATGAGTTGTGGCCACTCTATAATTTTTATTGTTTCTTGTTTATCTGAAAAAATACCTAAATGTTTTAATTCACTTTCATCTGCTATTCTGTAAAGATCATAGTGCATAATTTTAATATTATTTAAGTCATACTCATAAAGTAAATTAAAAGTAGGACTAAGTACTTCTGTTATTTTTTCTCCATTTTTTTCTTGTAAGTAATTTATCAAATATCTTGTAAAAGTAGTTTTTCCTACGCCAATTTCACCAATTAAAAAAATGCAATCGTTTTTAATTAGTTGATCTGCGACTATTTTTGATAAAGAATTTAAATGTTCTAAAGATTTAACAATCATTAGCTACTTTTTTATTTAGTAGCGGTAAGTATCTGGTTTAAATGGCCCTGATGGTTTAACGCTAATATAATCGGCTTGATCTTTTGACATTTTTGTTAACTTTGCACCAACTTTTTCTAGATGGAGCATTGCTACTTTCTCGTCAAGATGCTTGGGTAAAACATAGACTTTATTTTCATATTTATCTGAATTATTCCATAATTCGATCTGCGCAATAACTTGATTGGTAAATGATGCACTCATAACAAAACTTGGATGTCCTGTTGCACATCCTAGGTTGACTAATCTACCTTCTGCTAAAAGTATAATTCTTTTTTTACTAGGTAATTCTATTTCATGTACTTGGGGTTTAATTTCGTCCCACTTATAGTTTTTTAATGCTTCAACCTGAATTTCATTATCAAAATGACCGATATTACATAATATTGCTCGATCCTTCATATCTCTCATGTGGTCTGCAGTAACAATATCTTTATTTCCAGTAGCTGTAACAACTATATCTGCGTCTTTGATTGCTTCGTCCATTACTACAACTTCATAGCCTTCCATAGCAGCTTGAAGAGCACAGATAGGATCAGTTTCAGTTACCATAACTCTAGCTCCAGCTTGTCTTAATGAAGCTGCGCTTCCTTTTCCAACATCACCAAATCCTGCAACAATTGCAACCTTGCCAGACATCATCACGTCAGTTGCCCTTTTAATTCCATCTACAAGGCTCTCTCTACATCCGTATAAGTTATCAAATTTAGATTTTGTTACAGAGTCGTTTACATTTATTGCTGGAATTAATAGTTCTTTATTTAATTCCATTTTTTTTAGAGCTAAAACACCTGTTGTCGTCTCTTCTGAAACACCCTTTACATCTTTTAATAAATTTTTATATTCTTTGTGCATTAAAGCTGTTAGATCGCCACCATCATCAAGTATCATATTTGGTTTCCAATCCTTTTTACCCTCAACAGTTTGTTTAACACACCACCAGTACTCTTCCTCTGTTTCACCTTTCCAGGCAAATACAGGAATACCAGCTTTAGCAATAGCTGCAGCTGCATGATCTTGCGTAGAAAAAATATTACAGGAAGACCATCTTACTTCTGCACCAAGCTCAACTAATGTTTCAATTAGCACAGCAGTTTGGATAGTCATATGAAGACACCCTAAAATTTTTGCTCCTTTTAAGGGATGTTTACCTTTGTACTCTTTTCTTAAAGCGATTAGACCTGGCATTTCAGTTTCGGCTAGAGAAATCTCTTTTCTTCCAAAATCTGCTAGATTTATGTCTTTTACTTTATAATCTTGGGCCATATTGAAAATGTTATTATCAACTTAAATTATCCATAGCAAGAAAGAATACTAGGAAAATTTTGGCAATAATACCTCTACCTGTGCTCCTTTGGTATTTAGTCTATTTGAAGCAGCAATTGTTCCTTTATGAAGTTGAACTATATTCTTTACAATATTTAAACCTAATCCTGAATGTTTGCCAAAACTCTTAGGCCTATTACTATAAAATCTTTTAAAAATTTTTTGTGGTGATGCTTCAGAAAAGCCTGGTCCCTCATCCTTAATTGTCATCAATAAGTTGTTTGAGGTCTCCTCTATCTTGATCTCAATTTTTTGACTGTCCTGACTAAATGAAATTGAATTATCTAGTAAATTCGCTACGACTTGTTCTAGCCTATTTCCTATTCCTAAAATGAAGTATCCTTCTTTACTTTTCACTCCGTCACTTACAATAATTTTTATATTTTTATTTTGGTTGACTAAATCTTGTTTAAAATCTTCTACAACACTGTTTATAATTTCTATTAAGTTAATTTTACTCATTTTTTCTCTAGACAATGATGCTTCATCTTTAAGCATTTGAGAATAATCAGTTATTAACCTTTCAATACGTTCAACATCGTGATTAATTATTTTCAATAATTTTTCGCTATCATTTTTTTCTGTAGTTTTATCTAAAAGTTCAGAAGCACTTTTCAAAGATGCCAGAGGATTTCTAATTTCATGCGCTAGGTCGTTTGAAAAAGTTTCGGCTCTATTGGTTCTTTGTTGTAACTCTTTAGTCATCTCATCAATCGATAGTGTTAACTTTCCTATTTCATCATCTCTTATAAAAACTTTTTTCATATCTAAATTATGATTTGATTTTTTTTTGATCGCATCACTAAATTTAACTAATAGACCAATAGGCTTTAAAATATATTTATTTAAAAATAGAGAAAAAATTAAAATTACAATTGCTACTGCAATCATAGTTCTAATTATAAAAGCCTTTCTCTCTTTTACAGCTATAATAATGTCATTGGCTTGTTCGGATACAACAATGTATCCAATATCTCTTTCTTGAAATTTAATTTTACTTAAAGTACTAACAATGAAATTATTTTTTTCGTCATCTGTAAATGTCATTATTTCTTCATCGTATTTATTTATTATAATATCTTTAATTTCATTTTTTTGTTCTTCCTCAAGTCTCTCTTCTATTTCAGGAGTAATTACATCTTCACCGAGTATCTCTTCAAATATAATTTCTGATCTTGAAAAAACACTTTGATCTAAATCTAAGATATTTGTATCTCCGATAAGATTTCCCAATAAGTCGTAAAACTGAACTCGGTCTAAGCTTTGGAATAAAAATCTAGTTGATAGCAAAAACTCTCTAATTCCTTTTTTTGTGTACTCTATATTAAGTCTTTCAAGATTTTCTTTTGTATTATTTATTACAACTTTATGATTTGAGGATCTATCACTTACAAGTGTTGGCTGGATGGCTTCAAGATAAATAATAGTAAAAAGTCCGAGTATCGAAAATACGGTTAAATTAAAAAGTAAAAACTTCTTTAAAATGGAAGCAGATTTTTTTTGTTTCATTAACTAACATTCCATCTATACCCACTTCCATATCTAGTTTCAATTGCAGAAAATTTTTCATCTACTTTTTTGAACTTTTTTCTTATCCTTTTGACGTGACTATCAATTGTTCTATCTTCAATCTCAGTGTTTTCTTTATAGGCAATATCCATTAAATGAGCTCTTTCTTTTATCACACCTGGCCTTTTGGCGAGTTCTTTGACTATTAAAAATTCTGTAGTTGTTAGTTTATCAGGTAATGGTTTTCCATTCCACTCGCACTCTAATTGAGCGGGATCTAACTTTAATTTTCCATGACTGATAATATTTTTAGTGTCATCTACAACGTTATTTTTTTTCCTTAGTTGTACTCTTATTCTTTCGATTAGTACTTTAGTTGAAAAACCACCCGATTTTTTAACGAAGTCGTCAGCACCTAGTTTTAAACCAAGAAGTTCATCAACCTCGTCGTCTTTGGAAGTTAAAAAAATTATTGGAATTGACATTTTTTTTTTTAATTTTTTTAGAAGTTCTTCTCCATCCATTCTTGGCATTTTAATATCTAAAACAGCAAGATCAGGTGGATTTCTAGTTAAGCCAATTAATGCGGACTCACCATCAATATATGTTTGAACTTTAAAACCTTCTCTTTCAAGAGCCATGCTAATCCCTGTGAGAATATTTCTATCATCATCAACTAATGCAATGGTTTGTGACATATTTTTATTCTCCTGATTTTATTGTCAAAATTTAGGCGTTTAATGGGCTTCTCCCCAATTGTTACCTGAATTAATACTTACTTCAAGTGGTATTGAAAACATGTGATGGTCAGAACTTGAAACGGATACCATGGCATCTTTAATAATTTTTTTAACTGTTGCTTCATTTTTTTTCACACATTCAAAAATCAATTCATCATGAATTTGTAGCAACATTTTTGCATTTTGTTTCTCTTCGAGGATTTTATCTATTTTGATCATAGCTAATCTAATTATGTCCGCCGCAGACCCCTGTATAGGTGCGTTAATTGCTGCACGTTCTTGAAAACTTCTAACACTAAAATTTTTATCATTAATACCTCTTAAGTGTATCCTTCTTCCAAAAATATTTGTGACATAACCTTGTTTTCTGCAAGTTTTAATAGTTGTGCTCATATATTCTTTTATTTCAGGAAATTTTTTAAAATAAGCATTAATGAAATCTAGCGCTTCTTGATTAGATACAGAAATTTGTTTTGCTAGTCCATATTGAGTAATTCCATAAATTATTCCAAAATTTATAGCTTTAGCTTTACGCCTATAATCATCTGTAACTTTATTAATTGAAACATCAAATACTTGGCTTGCTGTTAATGCGTGAATATCTTGATTGTTTTTGAAAGCTTTTTTTAATTCTTTTACATCAGCCATATCAGCTAATATTCGCATCTCAATTTGATTGTAATCTGCTGAAATAAGTACATTATTTTTTTCAGCTATAAATGCTTTTCTTATTTCTTTACCATCTAATGTCTTTATTGGGATATTTTGTAAATTTGGATCACTAGAAGCCAATCTACCTGTATTAGTAGCTGCGAGTAAAAAAGATGTATGAACTCTTTTAGTTTTTTTACTAATATGTTCTTGTAAGGCATCTGTGTACGTACTCTTTAATTTGGAAACCTGTCTCCATTCTAATACTAAGTTAGGAAACTTGTGACCTGTTAAGGCTAAGTCCTCTAAAATTTTAGCACTAGTTGCGAGACTACCTTTTTTTGTCTTTTTTAACTTAGCGATTTTTAAATCATTATAAATAATTTCACCTAACTGTTTTGGAGATCCGATATTAAATTTTTTACCTGAAAGTTTGTAAATATCTTTTTCAATTTTTTCTAAACGACTTTCAAATTTTTTTGAAAGTTTTTTAAGGTAAGAGTCGTCTACTTTAATTCCATTAGTCTCTAATTTTGATAGTATTTTTATCATTGGTTTCTCAAATACATCATATATTTTCTCCAATTTTTCGTTAGATACCCTATTTGATAAGATCTCGTATAATCTTAAAGTCACATCTGCATCTTCAGCTGCATATTCTGTGGCTGCTTTTATATCTACATCTGAAAAATTTAATTGTTTTTTGCCTGTACCAACTAAATCCTTATATGAAATTGTTTTATGACCAAGATGTAGTTCGGATAGAGTATCCATGTTATGCCGATTATTTCCTGCATCTAGCGTATAAGACAATAACATTGTGTCATCGACTGGATTAAGTTCAACTCCGTTATTTTTGAAAATTATAAAGTCATACTTTATATTTTGACCTACTTTTTTAATACTCGGGTCCTCTAAAATTACCTTAAGTTTTTTTAAAACTATTTCTTTTTTTATTCCTTTAACTTCTTTGTGATCAAGTGGGATATAATAAGCTATATTTGGTGCGTAACTAACAGAGATACCCACTAAATTAGCCTCTTGAGGATTTAGTGAGGAAGTTTCAGTATCAACAGCAATTATAGATTGTTCATTTAATTTTTCAATTAAATCATCAAGTTCTTTTTCTTTGAGAATGCTTTTGTATGATTTTGTGTTTATCTTAGAAGTTGTCTTTATTATAGTTTGGTCTTTAATTTCTTTATTGCTTGGTTCTCCATAAAAGCTAATTGCTTGGCTTAATAATCTATTAAACTCCATATTCCTTAAAAACTCATAAAGTTTGTCTTTATTAATATCTTTAATAAGAAATTCATTAGGATCATTTTTTATAGGCACATCATTTTTTAAAGTAACAAGTTTTTTACTAATGAAGGCTTTATCTTTATTGGATAAAAGTGTCTCTCTTCTTTTGTTCTGAGGAATTTCTGAAGCTTTATCCAACAAATTTTCTAAATTTTTATATTTATTTATTAATTCAGCTGCAGTTTTCACACCAATACCCGGCACTCCTGGTACATTGTCTGAACTGTCTCCCGCAAGTGATTGAACATCTATCACTTGATTTGGTTTTACTCCAAATTTTTCTATTACTTCTTTTTCACCTATGACTCTGCTCTTCATTGGATCGAATAGTCTGATCTTATCTGAAACTAACTGCATTAAATCTTTATCTGAAGATATTACAGTCACCTTAGCTCCAGCCTCAGTAATTTTTTTTGCATAGGTGGCTATAAGGTCATCAGCTTCGTAATTTATCATCTCAATAGAAGGTAAATTAAATGCTTCAACAGACTTTCTAATATATTCAAATTGAGGCGCTAAATCATCTGGCGCTTCGGTTCTGTTAGCTTTATATTCGCTATAAATTTCGTTTCTAAAATTTTTTCTTGCAGAGTCAAATATAACTGCAAAATGAGTCGGTTTATGTTTGGAGTCATCTGATCTTACGTTTTCTAAAAGTTTGAAAAGCATCGAACAAAAACCACTTACTGCGCCTGTAGGCAGACCATCACTTTTTCTAGATAATGGGGGTAAGGCGTAGTAGGCTCTAAAAATATATCCCGATCCATCTATGAGATAAAAATGATCTGTTTTTTTTATTGAACTCATATATATATATTACATTGAATTCTTTCCTAAGATTAATAAAACTATGTCTAAAAATGCTTTAACTGTTGAAAATCTAACTAAAATTTACTTAAACTCTAAATCAAAAAAAGAAAATAAAGCACTCAACAATTTAACCTTTAATGTAAAAGAAGGAGAAGTATTTGGTCTGCTAGGTCCTAATGGAGCAGGTAAAACTACATTCTTAAGTATTCTTGGTGGAACAGTAATTAAATCATCCGGTGATGTGAATGTATGGGGATTTGATTTAGATAAAAACCCAAGACAGGTAAGAGCGTCTTTGGGAATCGTTCCTCAAGAAGTAAACTTAGATGCTTTCTTCAGTCCCAAAAAATTATTAGAATTACAAGCTGGTTTATATGGAATAAAAAAAGAAGACAGAATTACTGACTTAATTTTAAAAATGGTAGCTCTGGAGGATAAAGCTAACGCTTATTCAAGAAGTTTATCTGGTGGTATGAAAAGGAGATTGCTTATAGCCAAAGCAATGGTACATCAACCTCCCATTCTCATTTTAGATGAACCTACAGCTGGTGTAGATGTAGAGCTGAGAAATAACCTTTGGAATAATGTAAAACAGCTCAACAAAGAGGGTGTTACAATTATTTTGACTACACACTATCTTTTGGAAGCGCAAGAAATGTGTGACCGGATAGCTATTATTGATAAAGGAAATCTGGTAGCTTTGGACACAACTAAAAAACTTTTAGAAAGAATTCAAACTAAAAAAATAAATTTTAAAGTTGAAAGTGTAGATCTAAATAAAACTTTATCCATGAAAGGGATCAAATTTAAGATTATTTCAGAAAATTTGATTACTGCCTCCTATGAGAAAAGTTCACTTAATTTTGGAGAAATAGTAAATTATTTTAATCAAAATAATATTAAAATTGAAGATATTGCTACCGATGATGGTGATTTAGAGGATGTTTTCGTACAATTAACAAAGCACTAGATTTTAATGAAAAAAAAGTTAAATTAATATAATGGAATTAGTAAAAAGTTTTAAACAATCAAAATTAATTAAATATATATTTTTAGCTCTAATGGGGAGTATTGTTTTAGCTATTTCTTCAAAAATTAGAATTCCTTTTTATCCAGTGCCAATGACAATGCAGACTTTAATAGTGCTTATGATTGGTATTGCTTTTGGTTGGAAACTTGGATTAGCTACGGTTTCTTTATATTTATTTGAAGGGATAATTGGCTTACCTGTTTTCTCGGGTACACCAGAAAAAGGTATTGGACTAATTTACTTTACTGGTCCCACTATGGGATATCTATTAGGATTTTTAGTAGCAGTTTATATTTCTGGTAAGTTTAAATACGACAGCAATTTAATTAAAACATTTTTTAAACTATTCTTTGCTACTAGTTTTATCTATCTCATTGGCATGATTTGGTTGGGAAACTTAATAGGTTGGGATAAACCTATTTTTCAATTAGGTGCTCAACCTTTTTTATTGGCAGAACTATTTAAAATACTTATCGCTACTTTTGCTATAAGCCAAATAAAAAAAATAAAAAAATTAGTTTAATTTATCTAGGTGATCTTTTTGAGAGAATTCTTTGAAGTGTTCTTCTGTGCATTTTAAGTCTTCTTGCAGTTTCTGAAACATTTCTGTTACACAATTCAAATACTCGGTGAATGTGTTCCCATTTAACCCTATCAGCTGACATTGGGTTTTCTGGTGGCGCTGCTTTCGACTCAGGAGAAGCTAGTAATGCCGACTCAACATCATCTGCATCTACTGGTTTTGCAATATAATCTATAGCTCCGGCTTTAACAGCAGCTACAGCTGTAGGTAGATTCCCGTATCCCGTTAACATTACTATTCTACAATCGCTTTTATTCTTTGAGAGCTCCTTTATAACGTCCAGACCATTGCCATCTTCAAGTCTTAAATCAATGCAGGCAAATCCTGGAGGCGTAGTTTTTACTATATTAAGTCCTTCAGATACTGTTTTAGCCTCTTTTACTTGAAATCCCTTCTTTTCCATAGCTCTGGCAAGCCTACCTCTTAAAGGATCATCATCATCCAATATAAGAAGTGATTTGTCCTCAAAATCGGACAGTTTTAGCTGCTCAGGAATATTTTTTTGCGCTCTCATACAACACTATATATAGAGGCAAAGTGTATAATTACAACAGCTCAAAATGATTTTTTTTCTTTACATAAAGTGAAAAAAACCTTAAACGCGAATTAATTAGGTTTTTTTTACTAAATTTTTTTAAAAAGCCTTTGTGTAAACAAAAGAGGGACACATGAAATGCGAAAATTTAATACAGTTAACGAATTAGTTAACTCACTTAAGCCGGACTATCCCGTATACTGCATACGGACGGAAGAGATTAAAAAATCTGTAAAATTCTTTAAAGAAAACTTTCCAGGTAAGATACTCTACGCTGTAAAAACAAATCCTCATGAAAAAGTTATAAAACATATAATAGCTAATGGTATAAAGGATTTTGACGTTGCTTCATTAAATGAAATTAAACTAATTAAAAAAATTAATTCTGAAGTAAATTTACACTTCATGCATACAGTTAAAAGTAAAGAAAGTATTTCATCAGCTTATTTTGATTATGGGGTTAGAAGTTTTTCTCTAGATAATAAAGATGAACTTAGAAAAATACTTGAGGCAACAAACCAAGCGAGGGATTTAAAGCTATTTGTACGAATTGCAATTTCAAACGAACATGCTGAAATTGATTTGTCAAGAAAATTTGGTGCTCACCCATCTGAAGCACTTGGTCTTGTTCGATTATGCAAAGATCACTCAAAAAAATTAGGCATAAGTTTTCATGTTGGTTCTCAATGTATGCATAAAATTTCTTTCTCTAAAGGGTTAAAAGAGGTTGAAAATATAATTAGAAAAACAAAAATTATTCCTGATACTATTAATATCGGTGGAGGATTTCCTGCGATCTATCCTGATTTAAAACCAGAGCCTTTAATTAATTATATGGAAGAAATAAAGAAGGGTATTAGAAATTTAAAATTAAATAAATTACCAGAAATTATTTGTGAACCAGGTAGAGCGATCGTAGCAGAGAGTGGCTCAACAATAGTGAAGGTAATTTTAAGAAAAAAACAAAATCTTTATTTAAATGATGGAACTTATGGCTCTTTATTTGATGCAGGTGTACCAAATTTTGTTCTTCCTACAAGGATGATTACTGACGGGAGAGTTCAATCAAAAAAATTAACCTCATTCAGTTTCTTTGGCCCTACTTGTGATAGTTTAGACTTTATGAAAGGTCCTTTTCTTTTGCCAAACAACATCAAGGAAGGAGATTATATAGAATTAGGTCAACTTGGTGCCTATGGCTTAACTTTTAGAACTAATTTTAATGGTTTCTATTCTAATGAAATTTTTGAAGTAAAAGATAAACCAATTATGTCCTTGTACGAGGAGTCAAATGAAAAAGTTGATTCTTTGGTTGCTTAATGGACAAAAAAAATAGTTCGAATATCGGACACAATAAAAAATCACTTCTAAATAGCCCGGTCGAACATATCGATATTAAATCATTTGATGCTCGAAAAATTATAGATGGGATGGGTAAAATGTCTTTTACTTCCAGAGATACTGCTAGAGCAGCGGGTATTTTTAACGAAATGCTGGCTGATAAAGATTGCTCTATTTTCTTAACGTTAGCTGGATCTACTTCAGCGGGTGGATGTATGAATTTATACACTGACTTGGTTAAAAACAATATGATCGATGCAATTGTAGCTACTGGGGCCTCTATAATTGATATGGATTTCTTTGAAGCTCTAGGTTTTAAACATTATCAGGGTTCTCAATTTCAGGATGACACTGAGCTCCGAAAAAACTACATAGACAGAATTTACGATACTTATATTGATGAGGAAGAGCTACAAGCCTGCGATCAGGCCATTTGCGATGTAGCAAACAAGATGGAACCAAGGTCATATACTTCAAGGGAATTTGTCAAGGAATTAGGAAAATATTTAAAAACAAATGCTAAAAAAAAAGGTTCTTTAATCGAAGCTGCTTATGACAACGATGTTCCAATTTTTTGCCCTGCTTTCACTGATAGTTCGGCAGGTTTTGGTCTAGTTATGCACCAAGAACAAAATCCAGATAAACATTTAACTATAGATTCCGTAAGAGAGTTTAGAGAATTAACTGAAATTAAATTGCAATCGAAACAGTCGGGTTTATTGATGATTGGTGGAGGAGTGCCAAAAAACTTTGTTCAAGATACTGTTGTATGTGCCGAGTTACTGGGAAAAAAAGTCGATATGCATAAATATGCAATTCAAGTTACAGTCGCAGATACAAGAGATGGTGCGTGCAGTAGTTCAACATTAAAGGAGGCTAGCTCTTGGGGAAAAGTAGACGTAACTAAAGAACAGATGGTTTTTGCTGAAGCTACAAGTGTTCTTCCATTAATTGCTAGTGATGCTTACCATAGAGCTCATTGGAAAAATAGGCAAAAAAGAAGTTTCCAAAAAATTTTTAAATAATATGACTAAGACAAAAATAGCTTTGATACAGATGAAAATGTCATCTGAACCAAAAAAAAATATAAGTCATGCTATTAATAAAATACGTTTAGCAAATAAAAAGGGAGCAAAAATTATTTGTTTACCTGAATTATTTTCTTCCCGTTATTTTTGTCAAAACGAAAATCATTCAAATTTTAATCTAGCAGAGAAAATACCAGGACCAACAACTAAATTGTTTTCATCTTTAGCTAAACAATTAAAAATAATATTAATGATATCTCTTTTTGAAAAAAAAACTGCAGGGATTTATCATAACACTTCTATTTTAATAAACGAAAAGGGAAAAATAATTGGAAAATACAGAAAAATGCATATACCTGATGACCCTCAATATTATGAAAAGTTTTATTTCACTCCTGGAGATTTAGGCTTTAAATCTTTTAAAACATCCCAAGGGAATGTTGGAACGCTAATTTGTTGGGATCAGTGGTTTCCTGAAGCCGCAAGGCTAACCGCTTTGCAAGGAGCAGAGATAATTTTTTACCCTACAGCTATTGGATGGCATCCAAAAGAAAAAAAGAAGTTTGGAAAATCTCAACTGGAGTCTTGGACATCTATTCAAAGATCTCATGCAATAGCAAACGGTGTTTACGTTGCTGCAGTAAATAGAGTGGGAGTCGAAAAACAAGGTTCAAAAAAGTTAGAATTTTGGGGAAATAGTATTATTTTTGATCCTAATGGAAATATTTTAAAAAAAGCTAATACCAAAGAGTCAATTATTATATGTGAGATAGATTTAAAAAAAATAGAAACAACAAGAAGACATTGGCCATTTTTTAGAGATAGAAGAATAGATAGTTATAAAAAGATTTTAAAAAATCCAATAGATGGATAGTGTTTTTTTAAAAAACCATCTTAGGATGCCTGCAGAGTGGGAAAAACAAAAATCCACTTGGGTTGCGTGGCCACATAATAAAAAAGACTGGCCAAATAAATTTGAAAATATTCCTTATGTTTTTGCAGAAATAATTGCATGTATTTCAAAAGTTCAAACCGTAAATCTCTTAATACAAAATAAGAAATCAAAAAAAAAAATAATTAATTACCTAAAACAAAAAAAAGCAAAAATTAATAATATAAAAATCATAATATGTAAAACTGATAGAGTTTGGGTTAGAGATTCAGGCCCTATTTTTCTAAAAGATAAGAAGAAAAATATAATTTTATCAAATTGGAATTTTAACGCTTGGGCAAAATATAAAAATTTTAAAAACGACAACACAATAAATTTAAACATTTCAAAAAATAAAAATTATAAAATTTTAAATATTATATATAAAAATAAACCTGTTACATTAGAGGGTGGGTCAATTGATGTGAATGGTAATGGCCTACTTTTGACTACAAAAGAATGTTTATTGAGCAAAATACAAGAGAGAAATCCTGGTTTAGGTATAAAAGATTACACAACAATATTTAAAAAAATATTAGGAGTTAGAAAGATTATTTGGTTAGAGAAAGGTATATCCGGTGATGATACTCATGGACATATTGATGATGTTGCAAGATTTGTATCTAAAAACAAGATCTTTTTAGCAATAGAAAATAAAAAAAAAGATAAAAATTTTAAAAATTTAAAAAAAAATTTAGATATCTTAAAAAAAACAATAATTGATAAGAAAAAGCTTAAAATAATAAAGATACCAATGCCTAGTCCTAAAATTATTGAGGGAACCAGGGTGCCTGCAACATATTTAAATTTTTATATAGCTAATAAAATCGTTTTAGTTCCAGTTTTTAATGATGCTAAAGACAAAATTGTTATTAATATTTTCAAAAAGAATTTTAAATCAAGAAAGATAATCCCTATTAATTGTTCTGAATTAATTTGGGGATTCGGTGCAATTCACTGTATGACCCAACAAGAGCCTATTTAATAAGTTTTGATAAAGTAAAATCTATTTTTACTTCTGCTCCATTATGATGATTCTTAAAACTTAGTTTTGCTCCTTGTTTTTCTAAAAGAGTCTTACCAAGGAAAGTTCCCAAACCTAGCCCTGCATTTGAACCAGTCTCTTTTGATTTTGATTTTATGTATGGTTCACCTAAAAAATTAAAAATATCGTCAGGGAATCCTGGGCCATCATCTTTGATTATTACAGTAACTTCTCTATCATTACTTTTTAAATAGACATTAACCTTACTTTTTGAAAATTTATTAGCGTTGCCTATAAAATTTCTTAAACCGTAAATAATTTCCGGTGTTCGATCTATATCAATTTTATTTTTATCATCTTGAATAGAAAGTTTTATTTTTTTTGACGAAGTTTCTTTAAATGAATTTATAATTTCTTCTAATAAATCTTCAAATTTTATTGAACTTAAAAAAATATCATCTTTGATTTGTTTTTTAGAGATTTTTTTTAATATATCACTGCATCTTTTTGTTTGACTAATCAAAAGATCAATATCTTTTGAGAAATTTTTGTCATCACCAATTTCTTTTTTTAATTCTTTGGCAACAACTGCAATAGTAGCAAGTGGTGTTCCCAATGAATGTGCTGCTGCTGCTGCTTGACCGCCTAATGACTCTAATTCATACTCTTTTGAAATCACCTCTTGTAATTTATTTAATGCTTCCGATCTTTTTTTTGTTTCACCTGCAAATCTAATTCCAAAGTAACTCAAAAAAATTAATCCTATTAGAATTGCTATTAAGATCCCTTGCTTATAAAAATTAGGAACTTCAAATATTTCTGAATTTAGACCGGGTAATGGAAGATGATGATGTGTGTAGGTAAGGAGAAATAATAAGAAAGATGTTATCACTCCTAAAATAATTGTAGTCCCCATACTTAAAAAAGTTGAGGACACTATTGTTGGTATTATTAATAATATTATAAACGGATTTAAAATCCCTCCAGTAAGATATAAGAGAGCACTAAGTTGAAATAAATCATATAAAAGAAACAACGAAGCGTATGTATCTTTCAATTGATTTACTTTAATTTTAAATTGAAGAAAGAGATTAGTTAATAGTCCTATAAAGATAATTATATAGGTTTCTTTAATTGGAAATTCTAAATCAAGATAGAAAAAGACAATATTAATTGCAGCGAATTGGCCAAGAATTGCAATATATCTTAGTATTGTTAAGGTGCTTTTATCTAAATTTAAATTCTCTTTAGTTCGAAAGAGAGTTGAAAAATCCATCGCTTAATTAAATGTCTAAATTAGCGACGTTTAAAGCGTTATTTGTAATAAAATCTTTTCTTGGAGCAACCTCATCACCCATTAGCACCTTAATCATTTTTTGATCTTCTTTCGACTTATCTTTCGTTCCTTTTGAGTATTGAACTCTCAGCATTGTCCTATTATCAGGGTTTAAGGTTGTTTCCCATAGTTCTTCGGGGTTCATCTCTCCTAATCCCTTGAAACGTTGAATAGAAAGCTTTTCTCTTTGCTCTTGAATAAATTTATTATATTGAGTTGTTCCTTTTTTGATTTTTTTGTCTACTTTTCCTGAATTTAAGATGTAATCCTCTAATGCTTTTTCATCTTTAATATAAACGCTCTTATTTGCTTTTGTAACTTTAAATAGTGGAGGTTGTGCAAGGTATATATGCCCATTTTCAATTAATTGATTAAAGGGTTGGTTGTTAAAAAAAGTTAATAGAAGAGTTCTTATGTGAGATCCATCTACGTCAGCATCTGTCATTATCACAATTTTATCGTACCTTAAGTTCTCAATATTAAAATCTTTAGAACCAGTACCTAAAGCATTTATTAGTGTAACTATTTCATTAGATGACATCATCTTAGATAAAGCTTTTGTCGATTGATCTTCTCCATTACTTTTTCCATTAACATAAGTATTTAAAATTTTTCCTCTAAGTGGAAGTACAGCTTGATATTCTCTTACTCTTCCTTGTTTAGCAGATCCCCCGGCAGAGTCTCCTTCTACAATAAATAATTCAGTGCCATCTCGTTTTTGTATTTGACAGTCTGCAAGTTTACCGGGTAAACCTGATAATTCAAAGGTTCCTTTTCTTCTTACGCTATCTCTTGCTTTTCTAGCTACATCTCTTGCCATTGCTGCTTGAGTAATTTTTTCTAAAATTGTTTTAGCAATAGATGGATTTTGATCAAACCACGTAGAAACTTTTTCGCTAATAATATGTTCAACTATATTTCTTATCTCGGATGATACTAATTTGTCTTTTGTTTGAGATGAAAATTTAGGATCAGGCATCTTAATTGATAATACAGCTGTCAAACCCTCCTTTATGTCCTCTCCAGATAATGTAACTTTGTTTTTTTTATTATTTTTATCTGAAGTATATTTATTAATCACTCTTGTAAGCGCACTTCTAAAACCAAGAAGATGTGTTCCTCCGTCTTTTTGTGGAATATTGTTAGTAAATGGCAAAACCTCTTCGGTGTAACCTGCGTTCCATTCAAATGAGCATTCAACTACAACATTGTTTTTTGTTGCTGTTACATAAACAGGTTTTTTAAATACTTCTTTCTCATTTTTATTTACTAAAATAGGCTTTTTATTATTTATGTGCTTAACAAATTCGAGAATACCACCATCATATTTATGTAAGAATTCCTTAGGTTTTTTTAAGGTATTATCGATTAATTTTATTGCTATTCCTTTGTTAAGAAAAGCTAATTCTCTAATCCTTTTTTCAATAATTGATGTACTAAATTTAATTGAAGAAAAAATTTTTTTTGATGGCAAGAATGTAATTTTAGTACCATTTTTTTTTGTTTTACCTGATTTTTTAAGTGGCTTTACTGAATTTCCATCTTTAAATTCAATTTCGTATTCATTTCCATCTCTATATATTTTAAGATTTAACTTTTCTGATAATGCATTAACAACTGAAACCCCAACTCCATGTAATCCTCCTGAAACTTTATAAGAGTCGTGATCAAATTTTCCACCTGCGTGTAATTGTGTCATTATTACTTCAGCAGCAGACATTTTTTCCCCTTTGTGCATGTCGACTGGAATACCTCTACCATCATCCTCAACAGAAACTGTATTATCTGAATTAATTGATATATTTATATTTTTACAATGGCCGGCTAGTGCCTCGTCGATAGAATTGTCTACAACTTCAAAAACCATGTGATGTAAACCAGATCCATCGTCTGTATCACCAATATACATACCTGGTCTTTTTCTCACTGCGTCAAGTCCTTTTAAGACTTTGATTGACTCAGCACCATAAGATAGTTTTTTTAGCTCAGAATTTTTAGACATTTTTTTTTGAATTTATTAAGTATATCATTTTTTTTACTGAATATAAAATCGCCGGTGACAAAAGTGATCTAAAACGATTACCTACCAACAATTTTAGAGCTTAAAATAAAAAAAATTCTAATAATCTGCAAATTTAGATTTTCATTGGCATAATAACGTAAAAACTATTTTTATCTGAAGCATCCTCGATAAGAACTGGAGATACGGAGTCTTTTAAATTCATTTTTAAATTTTTATCCTCTACTTCTGATGCAATATCAATTAAATATTTTGAATTAAAACTAATATTCAAATTTTCAGAATTAAATTCAGCTTTTATTTTCTCATTTCCCTCTCCAGAATTAGCACTATTTACAGAAAGTTGAACGTTATCCTTATTTACAACTAATTTAACACCTTCTTTTCTATCAAGAGAGACACTTGCAACTCTCTCGATTGAATTTATAAAATCTTTGGAAGATACAATTAATCTTTTATCGTTAGATGTTGGTACAACTTTTTTATAATCAGGAAATTTACCGTCTATCACTTTAGATATTAATTTTATGTTACCAATTTTAAATTTGATTTTATTTTCACTTGTTTGCATAGTGAGTTGATCCGATGTCTCTGCTAGAAGAGAACAAAGTTGAAATACTGTTTTTCTGGGTAGTATCAGTGACGTAAAATCATCAGTTTTTTCAATTTCTAGACTACTTGAAGATAGTCTATGGCTATCCGTAGCAACGCCAGTTAAAAAATTTCTTCCGTGAGCCTCGGTAAGGTGTAAAAATATTCCGTTTAAATAATGTCTAGTATCATCATTAGATATTGAAATTCTAGTTTTATTTAAAAGTTTTAAAAACCTGTTGTTGTTTAAACTAATTTCTCTACCTTCAAATTCATCTGCAAAACTTGGAAAATTATCAGTTGGAAGACATAAAAGATTAAAGTCTGCGTTTTCACTTTTTAGGCTTAATTTATTTTCTGATTTTAAATCAAAGTTAAGCTCTGAGTTTGACGAAATTTTTCTCAATATATCATACAGTATTGCCGCAGAAGTCGTTGTGCTTCCTTCTTTCAATATTTTAACGTCACTAATTTCATCGTAAAAAATTATGTCAAGATCTGTAGCAACTATTGACAACTTGTTATCTTTAAGCTGCAATAAAACGTTTGATAAAATTGGTAGCGTATTTTTTTTTTCAACTACACCTTGAACAAAATTCAATGATTTTAGTAAGATATCCCTTTTAACAACAAATTGCATTTATTTACTGCTCTAATAATAAACTTTTAATCTGACTGATGTTTTTTTTCATTTCATCATCTTGTTCGGAAAGTCTGGTAATAGTTTTAACAGCATGAATAACAGTTGTGTGGTCACGATTTGCAAATCTTCTACCAATTTCTGGTAAAGATCTTGTGGTCATTTTTTTTGCTAAGTACATTGCTATCTGTCTAGGTCTTGCCAAAGGTCTTGATCTTCTTTGCGAAAGCATTTCGCTTAAAGCAATATTAAAATAATTTGATACGATGTTTTGAATTTTATCTACTGTTATTACCCTAATTTGGTTGAAAACATCCTTTAAAATATTTTTACAATCACTTATTGTTAAATTTTTATTGTGCACTCTACTAAAAGCAATTAACCTGTTTAAAACTCCTATAAGCTCTCTTATGTTTGTTTTGCTTTCGCTAGCAATGTAGTTGATCACTTCTTCGCTTAAAATGATACTCTCTTTAAATTGATTTTGAATTTCTTCAATTTTCTTTTTAATAATTTTTATTTTTAATTCTAAATCTGGCGTTTCAATATCCACGACGAGACCCCCAGCTAATCTAGACTTAATTCTGTCTTGAACTCTGTCTAATTTCATAGGAGAGCGGTCTGACGAAATTATTATCTGGGAACCTTTATCCATCAAGCTGTTAAAGGTATGAAAAAATTCTTCCTGTAAACTCTCCTTACCACTCATAAATTGAATATCGTCTATTATAAAAACAGAAGATTTTCGAAAAAAATCTTTAAAGTTAACCATATCATTTTTTTTTATAGATTTAATAAAATGATACATGAACCTCTCAGCGGAAATAAACATCACGTTGTTATCAGCTTGAAGTTGTAAACCAATAGCATTTAATAAGTGAGTTTTGCCTAAACCAACACCTCCGCATATATATAATGGATTATAACGAGAGATATGTTCACATACTTTTTTGGAATAAGATAAAGCTATATCATTACTTTTCCCTTGAATAAAACTGTCAAAACTTAAATTAGGATTTAATCGATTATAATTTAAAATTGAATCTTTGATTTCAGTAACTTTATTGAGCTCATCAATTTTAATAAATTCTTGGTTTTGTTTATTTTCCTCTATTATTTTGAACTCTATTCTATTCAAACTTAGTTTGAAACTTTTTACTTGCTCAAGAATTTTATCCAGGTATCTTGAGACTATCCAATCTCTGAAAAAACGCGTTGGCACCCCAAGTACAAGATAATCATTGAATTCTTTTACTAAAGAAATTTTTTGCAACCAACTATTGTAAATTTCACTTCCAAAGGATTTTTTAAATGCGCTTTGTATTTCATCCCATTTAAGCGTTTTTTCTTCTTCAGAAATAAATGCATTTTGTTTTTTTGTATTATTATTTTCCATGTAGATAATTATTAAGAAATTCTAATAAAGACTTTTTGAAAAAATATGCAACAACTATTTATAAAAAACAAAAAAAAAATTGAAGTTGGGTTGTACGATTAACGTTCAGATAGAATTAAAAAAAATTTGCAACTCTTCGATTTAAGTTTCAATATTTAGTTTAAAAAATCTAAATGTAGATATTTATTAATTTAAAAATTTAAGCTATTAACGGTCTATCAACTTAAGATTGATTATTTAGAGAGAATTTTTTTTGAAGTCCTAGAAATTTTTCTTGCTGCTGTATTTTTGCTTATTATACCTGACTTAGCAACCTGCATTAGAATTGATTGAAATTTTGAAAAGTATTTTTTTGCTTTCTCTCTTTCTTTTCCTTTGAGGAGAAGTTCCATCTGTTTTATCGCATTTTTATACTTACTTTTTCTTATTCTATTAACTTGGGTTTGTTTTTTAACCCTTCTTACTCTTCTGATTGCTGATTTGGTATTAGGCATAATTTAGGATTGTATATATTGGCAATTTAACACGGTCAACTTTATTATTTTTGACATTTATTACAATAAAAAGTTGCTCGATTAGATATTACAATTTTAATGATGTCACTATCGCAGCTTTTTTTAGAACATTTATCTCCCTTTTTTCCATAAACGCTAAAATACTCCTGAAATGAACCCTTTTTTCCATTGTCGCTAGAAAAATTTTTTATTGAAGAACCACCTAAGGTAATTGCCTTACTTAATATTTTTTTTGTAAATTTTATAATTTGTCTAATTTCACTATCAGAAAGATTCTTTACTTTTTTTGTGGGTTTTATACCACTAAAGAAAAGTGTCTCATTAACATATATGTTGCCTAAACCTGAAATAAATTTCTGATCCATTAAAATATCTTTAATGGTTCTATTTTTATTAATTATATATTTCTTAAAATAACTAAAATTGAAATTTTTTTTCAATGGTTCGGGGCCTAAATTTTTTAAATGTAAATTTTGATCTATGTTTTTTATTTGGTCAAATTTTATAAAACCAAATTTTCTTACATCATTATAAATTAGTTTTCGATTTTTTGATAAATTAAATATCACTCGATCATGTCTTTTATCTTTATCCTCATTTATATCGTAATAAAAACTTGTTTTATATTTTGTATTTTTCTGGTTTATAAAGAAAAATTTTCCTGTCATTCCTAGATGAACAATCATGACAGTTTTATTATTAAAAAAAAATAGAAGAAATTTTGATCGCCTTGAAATTTTTTTTATCCTAAGACCAATAATCTTTTTTATTTTATTTTTATCTACCCTATATCTTAACCTGCCATCATTAATTTTTACTGCTTTTACAATTGAATTTTGTATTTTATCGACTAAGGACCTTTTAACAACTTCTACTTCTGGTAATTCTGGCATATAATTATAATATGAAAAACACTATTCTAGATAAAACTAAATTAGTCAATTCAGTATTTTCAAAAGTATATAGAAAATATGATCTGATGAATGACATAATGTCTTTCGGTATTCATCGTGTCTGGAAAGAAAAGCTTATTGACTGGATGAATCCTGCTCAAGATGCAAAATTAATTGATGTAGCGTCAGGGACAGGAGATATTGCAAAATTATTTTCAAAAAAAAACAGGAATATACCTGAAATTACTTGCATAGAGCCTAATGATGAAATGTTTCAAGAGGGAAAAAACAATCTAAAAGATTATAACAATATAAAGTGGATTAAAGCTAAGGCAGAGTCTTTACCAGTCAAAGATAATGTTTATGATTTTTATTCAATAAGCTATGGAATAAGGAATGTAACTGATGTCAATAAAACGTTAAAAGAAGCATATAGAGTGTTAAAGCCAGGTGGACGATTTATGTGTTTAGAATTTTCTAAAATAGATAATGAGATATTAAATTTTTTTTATAAAAATTATTCTAAAACTATCCCAATTATTGGAAAATATGTCGTGGGCTCATCTGAACCTTATAATTATCTTGTTAAAAGTATAGAGGAATTTTATAACCAAAAACAACTACTGGAGCTACTGATAAACAATGGTTTTTCTAATGTAGAGTATAGAAATCTTTCTAATGGGGTCTCAGCTATACATTCAGGGTGGAAAATTTAAATGTTAAAAAGAGTTTTTAGGTTATTTCAAATCGCAAGAAAACTATCTACCTCAGGTGCAATAGAAACTATTAACCACGTACATCAAATACCTCTTCCTATAAATTTGTTTTTTAATTTAATTTCGATTGGATCTGAAAGAAATCGACTAGATAATAAAAAAAATCCAGGTGAAAAATTATGTGTTGCACTTCAAGGCATGGGAACTACCTTTATTAAACTTGGACAATTTTTAGCAACTAGACCAGATATTATTGGGGAGCAAATGGCAAAGGATTTAGAGAAACTTCAAGACAAAGTTCCTGCTTTTGATCTTTATGAGGCCAAAAAAGTAATTAAAAGAGAAATTGGTGAAAAACAATTTCAGAACATTATAGAAATAGGCGAACCGATTGCAGCTGCATCTATAGCTCAAGTACATTTAGCTAAAATTAAAAATGAAAACCAAGAAAAACAAGTAGCAATTAAAATTTTACGTCCTGACATAGAAAGATTATTTAATGAAGAATTGGATGCTTTAATGCTTTTTGCTTATATTGTAGAAAACACAATTTCAAAGTCAAAAAGATTAAAGCTGGTTGAGGTTGTCTATCTTCTAAGAGAAATTACAAATATTGAAATGGATCTTAGATTTGAAGCAGCAGCCGCAAATGAATTATATGAAAATACTAAATTAGATGTTGGTTTTAATGTACCTAAAATTTATTGGAATTATACGACAAAAAAAATTCTCACATTGGATAAAGTTGAAGGTGAGTCAATTAGAGAACATAAAAAGTTAGAACAACAAGGAATAAACTTAAAAAAATTAGCTGAAGATTTAATTCAACATTTTTTAAAACAAGCAGTTAGAGATGGTTTTTTTCATGGTGACATGCACCAAGGAAATCTATTTGTCGACTCTAAAGGAAATATTATTCCAGTAGATTTTGGTATTATGGGCCGATTAGATAAAAATAATAGAAAATTTTTAGCAGAGATTTTATACGGTTTTATAAAGAGAGATTATGTAAAAGTTGCTGAAGTCCACTTTCAGGCTGGCTTGGTTCCACAAGATGCCTCTAAAGAAGAGTTTGCTCAAGCATTAAGATCAGTTGGAGAACCGATTTTTGGTCAATCTATTAAAGATATTTCTGGTGGTAATTTATTAGCTCAATTATTTGAGATTACAGAAAAATTTAATATGCCTACACAACCTCCATTATTACTACTTCAGAAAACAATGGTTGTAGTTGAGGGAGTTGCTAGAAAACTTTATCCTGAAACTAATATTTGGGAAGTTTCAAGACCAGTTTTAGAGGACTGGCTTAAAAATTTAAAAGGCCCAAAATCTACTATTAATACTGCCATAAGCACCTCAGCAGAAATTATTAAACGTATACCGGATTTCCCTGGTTTAATGGATAGAGCAGATTACGCACTAAAATTAATGGCTGAGGGAAAAATAAATTTAGGTGTTGGCAATAAAAATTTAGAAATAGAGCAAATGAAACTTAAAAACTTCAGGAATAACATTGTTATTAGTTTTTTTGGTATTGTAATTGTCTTTTTATTAGTATTTTAATCTTCATGTTATGACTTTAAATAATAAAAAAGTTCTAATTATCATTGGCGGAGGAATAGCTGCCTATAAATCTCTAGATTTAATTCGATTACTAAAAAAGAATAATGCTGAGATAAAAACCATTCTTACAAAAAGTGGTAGGGAATTCGTTACTCCTTTATCTTTAACGACCCTAACTGGTACTAGAACTTTTGAAAATATTTTTGATAAAGACACAGAGGCTGAAATAGATCACATTGCTTTATCAAGATGGGCAGATATCGTTATTGTTATGCCAACTACCGCTAATTTCATGAGCAAATTATCAATAGGTAAAGCTGAAGATTTGGCCACTACGGTACTATTGGCATCTAATAAAGATATTTTACTGGTGCCTGCGATGAACGTACGTATGTGGTTACATAAAGCTACTCAATCAAATTTAAAAACTTTACAAGATTTTGGATATTTGTTTATTGGACCTGAAAAGGGTGAAATGGCATGTGGTGAATTTGGAGAAGGCAAAATGTCGAGTCCAAGACAAATTTTTGCTTATTTAAAAAATTATTTTAATAAAAAAGATATTGTTAAAAATAAAAATTTTAAAGCTCTAGTAACTGCTGGCCCTACAAGAGAATATTTGGATCCAGTAAGATATATTTCAAATGAGTCTAGTGGAAAGCAAGGTTATGAAATAGCAATTGCATTAGATAAACTTGGAATTAAAACAACCTTAATATCAGGGCCTTCCAATTTAATAAGTCCAAAAAGTATAAAGGTAAAAAAAATTACTTCGGCAGATGAAATGTTTAATGAAGTTAAAAAAACTTTACCAGTAGATTTAGCCGTATGCGCAGCAGCTGTAACAGATGTTAAACCAACTAAGAGAAATAAAGAAAAAATCAAAAAGAGTTCTCTAGATTTAAATTCAATAAATGTTATCAAAAATCGCGATATATTAGAATTCATATCCAAAAATAACAAAAATAGACCTCGTATCGTGGCAGGTTTTTCAGCAGAGACGCAAAATGTTAATAAAAATTCTTTTATTAAATTAAAAGATAAGTATTGTGACTTTATCTTTGCAAATGATGTTTCAAAAAAAGGTATTGGGTTTAATTCTGAGTACAATAAAGTATCCGTAATAGATAAAAAGGGGAAAATAAAAACAATTCCTAAAAATAAAAAAAGTTTTATTGCTAATAAAATTGCTCAAATTTTATTAGATAAATTAGTTGATGACAGAAATATTAATTAAAAGATTATCAAAGAACATCCCACTACCAAAATATGAAACCGATGGATCTTCTGGAATGGATATATCTGCAGATGTTAAAGATAACATTGAAATTAAACCTGGAAAATCTGAGATAATTCCTACAGGTTTAGCTGTTTCAATTCCAAAAAATTTTGAGATACAAATCAGACCTAGATCTGGATTAGCTGCTAAAAATCAAATTAGTGTTCTAAATACTCCTGGCACAATAGATGCTGATTACAGAGGAGAATTAAAAGTAATATTAATTAATCTTGGGAATAAGAATTTTATTGTTGAAAAAGGATTACGTATTGCACAAATGGTTTTGTGTCCAATTATCAAAGCAAATATAAAAGAAGTAGAAACACTTGAAAATACCAAACGTGGTTCAGGAGGTTTTGGATCTACAGGTGTTAAATAAAAATTAATGTCACTTAATCTCAAAGATTTTCAAAGATTTGAGAAGCAAATTATTCTCAAAAAGGTAGGCATTGCCGGTCAAAAAAAAATTCATCAGGCTAGAGTTTTAATTATTGGAATGGGTGGAATAGGATGTCCTCTTTTAACTTATCTAGCTTCTGCAGGTATTTGTAATATTGGAATAGTTGATCACGATAAAGTGGAAATTGGAAATTTAAATAGACAAATTATATTTAACTCAGCAGATTTAGGAAAATATAAAGTTGTACAAGCAAAGTCTAAAATAAGTAAAATTTATAAAAAAATCAAAATTAAAAATTATAAAATTAAAGTATCATCAAATAATATCAAATCTATTTCCAAAAGTTATGATATTATTTGTGATGGAACTGATAATTTTGAAACAAGATATCTCATAAACGATTATTGTAAAAAAAATAAAAAAATACTTATATCCGCTGCAATAAGTGCTTTTGATGGTCATCTATTTAAATTTGATTTTAAAAAAAAAGCCTCTTGTTTTAGATGTTTTATGCCAGAACAACCAATAGAAGAAAATAATTGCGAAACAGAAGGCATTTTTTCTCCTGTTGCAGGAATACTGGGATCCCTTCAAGCAAATGAGGTTATTAAAACTATTTTAGGTTTAAAAGATGATTTAAATAATAATGTTTTGATATTTAATTCCTTAAATATGACTTTGAGAAAAATTAAAATTACTAAAAATCCTAGATGTTTAAAAAAGTGCCCATATTAATTTTTTTTTTCTTAATTTTTTTTGTTTCATTCGAAGATTTGTATTCTAAGGATGAATATTTTCTTACCCTAAGAAATGAAAAAGTAAATTTACGTCAGGGGCCTTCATTTGATTATCCAGTTAAAATTTTATATAAAAAAAAGTTCTTGCCAGTATTAATACAAGATAGCTCTGATAATTTTAGAAAAATTAGAGATCATGAAAATAATTCAGGATGGGTACACATTTCTCAATTATCAAAAAAGAAGGCGGCAATTGTAATCGAAGAAGAGTTGATCTTGTTTGGTAAATCTACAATCTTTTCAAATCCTGTTGCTCTTCTAAAACAAGGAAGGTTGGTTAAGATTAACAAATGTAAAATTGAATGGTGTAAAGTTAAGACTGGAAAATATAAAGGCTGGGTAAGTAAAAATGGTCTGTGGGGATTATTATGAGGATTTTTTATATTTCGCCGTCCAAATTTTATCTAAAACAAAATACCAAACAGCATTTGCAAGTGGTTCAACAATAGCATCCGTTAGTGCTATAGAAAACGGAACATCTGCGATCAGCATTAAAACCGTTATAGCAATAGCAAAGTGACCAATCGTATAGATTATAGTTCTTAGAATGGAACCTTTATTGTTCTCGTAGATATTTTTAGAGGCTGAAAATATTCCGTGAGTAAATTCTGTCATTTAATTAAAGGGGTTTTCTAAAACACAAGCTACAATGTGTATACGATCTTGTTCACCGCCATTGAAAAAATTGTGATATTTGGTGTTGTTTGTTATAGTTACAGAACCGTCCGCAGGCATGTGTTTTGCAACATTTTCTATAACCATTCTACAACCGGGATTTGTGATAATAGGAATATGAAGTCTTGGCTCAGGATCTCTGTGCCAGCTTAAAGTAGAACGAGGTTCTTTTAGTAAAATTCTAATTCTTCCAAGTTTAAATTTCTTTTTTAGAGTGTTGTAAACTTCCTCAAAATATGTGTTTTTAAAATCTGAAGTGATCTCTGTATATTTAGTCTCATCAATAGGTTTATCTCTCTCCGCCTCTTTTCCAGTTTCATCAGGAAGCGTCCAATATGTCCCTCTTACATTGTGACCTTTAATGGAGTCTTCATCACCTGGTATCTGATTTAAAGGTATTGCACCAAAACTTTTTATACCTAACGAATTAAACTTTTTATTTTTTAATATTTTTTCTAGATCTGTCCTTAACTTAAATATATCAAATTTTATATTTGGAACTTGATAAAAATCATTAAATGCAACGTTTCTCATGAGTATATAAAAATTTAGTGAAGTTTTCTTACTTCTTGCCTGTCAGCGTTCATTACTTTTGTCCATACCTTCACAAAGTCTTGTACAAATTTCTCCTTATTATCATCTTGAGCATACACCTCAGAATAAGATCGAAGTATTGAGTTTGAACCCAAAACTAAGTCTGCTCTAGATGCTGTAAATTTAACTTTTTTTGTCTTACGATCAATAATATCATAAGAATTCTTGCCCGTTGGTTTCCAAATATATTTCATATCAACCAAATTAATAAAGAAATCATTTGTTAAAGCTCCAACTTTATCAGTTAGTACACCTTTATTTTTAGCAGACTCATGATTTGTTCCAAGCACTCTCATACCACCAATTAAACAAGTCATTTCTTGAGCAGTTAATCCCATCAAAGAAGCCCTCTCTAATAAAAGTTCCTCAGGCATCACAGAGTAATCTGATTTTACATAATTTCTAAATCCGTCGTGTAATGGTTCTAACCATTTAAAATTTTTAATTTCAGTTTTTTCTTGAGACGAGTCTCCTCTACCTGGATTAAATGGAACTTTCACTTTAGAGCCAGCTTTTTTTATTGCTCTCTCTAACCCTACATTTCCAGCTAGAATAATTGTATCAGCTACTGTTGCACCAGTTTTTTTAGCTATACTTTCTAATATTTTTAGTATCTTTGATAATTTTTTAGGTTCATTAGCTTCCCAATCTTTCATAGGCGCTAATCTAATTCTTGCTCCATTAGCTCCTCCTCTTTTATCAGTCCTTCTATATGTCCTAGCGCTATCCCAAGCAGTAGTGATTAAATCACTAGTACTTAGTTTGCTAGCTGCAATCATTTTTTTAACTTTATCTAAATTATATTTCTTTTTTCCAGGGGTAACATTTCCTTGCCAAAGAAGATCCTCTTTTGGAGCCCAAGGACCAATATAATTATCTTTATTTCCCATTGTTCTGTGAGTTAATTTAAACCATGCTCGAGCAAATGAGTCTTCAAAGAACTTAGGGTCTTTGTAAAATCTTTCAGAAACTTTTCTATATTCTGGGTCCATAGCCATAGCCATATCTGCATCAGTAAACATTAATCTAGCCTTCTTTTTAGGATCACCTAGATCAACTGGTTTTTTTTCTTCTTCGAGGTTAATAGGTTCCCACTGCCATGCACCGGCTGGACTTTTTTTACTTTCCCACTGGTAATTCAACAAAAGATCTAAATACTGATGATCCCATTTATCAGGGTTAGTCGTCCAAGCTCCTTCAAGACCTGAAGTTATTTGATTTACGCCGGTTCCATTTTTTTGATTCCATCCAAATCCTTGTTCGTAAATATCAGCTCCCGCAGGTTCCGGACCTAAATTTGCTGGGTCTCCATTACCATGGGCCCTTCCTATAGAGTGACCACCAACAGTAAGTGCAGCTGTTTCAACATCATTCATTCCCATTCTGCCAAAAGTTTCTCGAACATCCATAGCTGTTCTCAGTGGGTCTGGTTTACCCTCTACACCTTCAGGATTTACATAAACAAGTTGAAAATGAGATGCTGCAAGTGGAGCTTCTAAAGAAGATCGATCCTCTGGATCGCTATATCTGTTAACTGCTAAGGGAACTGTTTCTTTACCCCAATAAACATCTTTTTCTGGGCCCCATATATCTTCTCTACCAAATGAAAAACCAAAAGTCTTAAATCCAGCTTTTTCATAAGCCATAGTTCCTGCTAACACCATTAAATCTGACCAACTTAATTTGTTTCCATATTTTTTTTTAATTGGCCAAAGAAGACGTCTTGCTTTGTCTAAGTTTGTATTATCAGGCCAGGAGTCCTGAGGGGAAAATCTGTGTGAACCAACATTTGGTCTACCGTCAAATTCTCGATAGGTTCCTACTTGGTGCCAAGTCAATCTTACCATTAAGCCTGTGTAACTTCCTAAATCTGCTGGCCACCACTCTTGGCTATCCGTCATTAATTTTAGCAAATCTTTTTTTAAGGCTTTAAAATTTAATTTTTTGACTTCTTTTCTATAGTTAAATCCTGGAAGAGGATTTGTTTTAGTGTCATGTTGATGTAAAATATCTAAATTAATACTATTCGGCCAAAATCGTGCAGTATTAGACTCACCCGTTTTTGTTACACCGCCGTGCATAACGGGGCATTTACCAGAACCGTTTTTATTTTTAAATTCTACACTCATAAAACTCCGTAATATTTATTATTAATAGTTTATAATGATTCTAAAGTAATAGTCAACTTAAGCTCTAGGATTTTTTCACAGTTAGAGTCACTTCTACGTCTTGAATTTTTTTGCCTTTTGGAGCATGCGGCAAATTTACAACTTTGATATCATTATAATTTATATCTTCCAGTTCATTGGTCTCAATATCGAAGAAATGATGATGAGAACTAATATTAGTGTCATAGTAGCTTTTGTTATTGTTAGTTAAAATTTCTTTTAAATGACCAGCTTTTTTAAAAGCATCAATAGTATTATAAATAGTAGCTAAAGAAATTTTTTGCAAATTATCTTTTTTATTTATAATTTTATTCAATTCTTCTACGGTGAAGTGAAAAGTTTTCTCTCTATTAAATAGAAAATCAGCTATCTTTCTTCTTTGCTTTGTCGGTCTTAACTTAGAAGAACGTAATTTATTTGTAATTTTATTTTTTTGGTTCATTAAAATAACATATACCAATTTATAATCGTTCTAAAGTGTTAATTAATTAAATAGTGTATATATCTCTAAAAAAAAGCTAGTTTAATCTTATGCGAAAAAACAATTATATCTTCGACGAACTTATAGAATGTGGAAAAGGTAAGCTTTTTGGAGAGGGTAACGCTAAACTTCCTCTTCCACCAATGCTTATGTTTGATAGAATTACCAAAATTGAACAAAATACTGGAGATTTTAAAAAAGGTTTTATTAAAGCAGAACTTGATATTAAAGATAATTTATGGTTTTTTGACTGTCATTTCCAAGGAGACCCGGTGATGCCTGGATGCCTTGGCTTAGATGCTATGTGGCAATTGGTAGGTTTTTTTTTAGGCTGGATTGGTGAGCCTGGTAAGGGCAGGGCTTTAGGTGTAAATTCAGTAAAATTTACTGGAGAGGTTTTAAAAAATATAAAAATGGCGACATATGAAATTCACATTAAAAGGATATTAAAAAAAGAGGGAACTGCTGTTGGTTTAGCTAATGGCATTTTATCAGCAGATGGAAAAATTATTTATAGAGCAGAAAATTTAAAAGTAGGTTTATTCAAATCATGAAAAGAGTAGTAATTTCAGGTCTCGGGGTTGTTTCTTGTTTAGGCAATAATCAAGATGAAGTTTATAAATCTTTATTAAATGCAAAATCAGGAATTACTTTTTCTGAAGAGTATAAGGAATATAATCTTAAAAGTAATGTACATGGAAAACCTAATATTAAACTTGAAGATCACGTAGATAGAAAATTTATAAGATTTATGGGTCCTGGATCAGCTTACAATTATATAGCTATGAATGAAGCAGTGAAAGACTCTGGTTTAGACGAAAAAGATATAAGTAATATTTCATCAGGAATGATTATGGGTTCTGGTGGTCCCTCAATTGAAAACGTAATTTTAGCAGCAGATAAAACTAGAGAAAAAAGTCCAAAAAGAATGGGACCGTTTGTGGTGCCTAGAACAATGTCTAGTACTGCATCTGCAACTTTGGCAGTTCCTTTTAAAATTAAGGGAGTTAATTATACTATCAGCTCTGCATGTGCAACGAGTGGCCACTGTATAGGAAATGCTATGGAACTTATACAATTAGGAAAACAAAAAATTGTTTTTGCTGGAGGTAGCGATGAAGTTCACTTTGCAATGACAGCAATGTTCGATGCTATGACGGCATTATCATCCAAATATAATAATACACCAGAAAAAGCCTCGAGACCTTATGACAAAACGAGAGATGGATTTGTTATTTCAGGTGGAGGCGGAGTGCTTGTTTTAGAAGAATATGAGCATGCAAAGGCTAGAGGTGCAAAAATTTATGCAGAACTAACTGGTTATGGGGCAACTTCAGATGGATATGACATGGTAGCTCCATCTGGTGAAGGAGCTGTAAGATGTATGCAAATGGCTTTAGCTACTTCAAAAAATAAAATTGATTACATTAATACTCATGGAACTTCTACACCAGTTGGTGACATTACTGAGTTAAAAGCTGTAGGAGAAGTTTTTAAAGATGATAAACCAAAAATAAGTTCAACAAAATCTTTGGCGGGACATTCGTTAGGTGCCACATCTGTACATGAGGCTATTTACTGTTTAATTATGATGAAAAATAAATTTATCGCAGCTTCTGCGAATATTAGCGACATGGATGACGAAGCAAAAAAATATCCTATTGTTACTAAAGTTGAAAAAGATATTGAATTAAATTCTATAATGTCAAATAGCTTTGGATTTGGTGGGACTAACGCAACTTTAGTTTTTGAAAAGGTATAAATAATGGATTTAATGAAAGGTAAAAAAGGTTTAGTCATGGGTGTTGCTAATGAACGCTCAATCGCCTGGGGTATATCTCAAAAACTTGCTAACGCAGGTGCAGAGCTGGCATTTACTTATCTTGGTGATGCCTTAAAAAAAAGAGTTATTCCGCTAGCGGAAAAATTAAATTCTAAGTTAACTTTTAGCTGTGATGTTGAAAAGAAAAATGAAGTTATAAAACTTTTTGAAGATATCAAATCTCATTGGGGTCAAATTGATTTTGTTGTTCATGCGGTAGCATTTTCTGATAAGTCTGAGTTATCCGGGGAATATTTAAATACCTCAAGAGAGAATTTTCTTCGAAGTATGCTAATTTCGTGCTTTTCATTTACAGAAGTTTCTAAAGAAGCATCTAAAATAATGAAAGAGGGGGGAAGTATGCTGACACTTACGTACGAGTCTACTAAAGCTATTCCTAATTATAATGTAATGGGTGTTTGTAAATCAGCTCTCGAGGCGAGTGTAAAATATTTAGCAAGAGATTTGGGTCAAAAAAAAATTAGAATTAATGCTATAAGTGCGGGTCCAATTAAAACTTTGGCTGCGTCTGCTATAGGTGATGCAAAATTTTTATATAAGTGGAATGAGGATCACTCTTTTTTAAGGAGAAACGTAGATATTCATGATGTAGGAAATTCTGCCCTATACTTATTAAGTGATCTGGCTGCAGGTGTTACAGGTGAAATTCATTACGTAGATGCTGGATATAATAAGGTTGGTATGCCTGATCCTAAAAATATGGCCTAAGCAGAAGCTTGTTTCATTGATAATTTAACCTTACCTCTATCAAATCCAACTACTTTCACCGAAACTTCGTCGCCTTCTTTTAAAACATCACCAACTTTTGCAACTCGTTTTTCAGCCAATTCAGAAATATGAACCAAGCCATCTTGTTTCCCCAAGAAATTAACAAATGCTCCAAACTCCATTATTTTAACAACTTTACCTTTGTAAATCTTTCCCATTTCAGGTTTTGCTACTAAACTTTTAATGAATTCAATTGCTTTATTTCTAGATTCTTCGTCTGGAGCGGCTACTGTTACTTCTCCGGTATCTTTGACATCGACCTTGGCGCCAGATGTCTCAACTATCTCTCTTATAGTTGCTCCACCTTTACCTATTATTGTTGCTATATCTTTTTTATCAACTTTTATAATTTCCATTTTAGGAGTATGTTTTGAAAATTCTTTTCTTGAGTTTTTTAATGATTTATTCATTTCTCCTAAAATATGCTCTCTACCACCTTTAGCTTGATCCAAAGCTTTTTCCATAATTTCAAAAGTAATACCTGTTATTTTTATATCCATTTGTAGCGAAGTGATTCCATTCTTTGTTCCTGCTACTTTAAAATCCATATCTCCAAGGTGGTCCTCATCTCCTAAAATGTCTGATAGCACTGAAAAATCATCTCCTTCTTTTATTAAACCCATCGCAATACCTGCAACTGGTTCTTTTATTGGAACACCAGCGTCCATAAGAGCCAGTGAAGTTCCACAAACTGTCGCCATTGATGAAGATCCATTAGACTCTGTGATTTCAGAAACTACTCTTAGTGTGTATGGAAAATCTTCAGCTTTTGGTAAAGATGAATTAATTGCTCTCCATGCTAATTTTCCATGCCCCACTTCTCTTCTTCCTGTTCCAATTCTTCCACATTCTCCTACAGAAAAAGGGGGGAAATTGTAATGCAACATAAACCTGTTCCTTTGCATTCCACTTAAGCTTTCTACTCTTTGCTCATCATCAGACATGCCTAAGGTAGTAACTACTAATGCTTGTGTCTCTCCTCTAGTAAACAGAGCAGAGCCATGTGTTCTTGGTAGTACACCTACTTCACATTTTATTTGTCTAACATCTGCTAGGCCTCTGCCATCAATTCTTTTTTTATCTTTTATAATTGCTGTTCTAACAATATCTTTTTCTAGAGATTTTAATTGAGCCATAGCTTGATTTTCGGTTATACTTTCGTCTTCAGCAAACATTTCTTTACATTTAGTCTCTATTTCTGAGATAGCGGTTGATCTTTTCTTTTTATCTATTTCCTTAAAGGCTTTTCTAAGATCTGCCTCAACAGCACTTGCAATTTGCTTTTTAATGTTTGAATGATCTACTTCTTCAACTTTCCATTTTGGCTTGCTGGCTTTTTTGGCAAGTTTTTCTATTGCTTCTATTACTGGTACAAAGCTTTTGTGTCCAAATTTTACAGCATCTAACATTATTTTTTCTGAAAGCCCTGAAGTTTCTGACTCTACCATTAAAACAGCATCTTTTGTTCCGGCCACAACTAAGTCCAATTCAGACTCAATTAGCTCTTCTGGAGATGGGTTTAATAAATATTTACCATCTTTGTAACCAACTCTACTAGCAGCGATAGGTTCACTAAAGGGTAATCCTGAAATAGCTAATGAAGCAGAACAAGCTATTATTGAAAGAACATCGGCTTGATTTTCTCCATCATAAGACAAAACTGTGGGAAGTAATTGAACTTCATTTAAAAAACTAGAAGGGAACAGAGGTCTTATAGGTCTATCTATTAATCTAGAAATCAATTGTTCTGACTCAGTTGGTCTTGCTTCTCTTTTAAAATATCCTCCGGGAATTTTTCCAGCAGCGTAATACTTTTCTTGATAATTTACTGATAAAGGGAAAAAATCTTGTCCATCTTTAAGTTTTTTTGCACCAACTACAGTAGCTATTACAACTGTTTCTCCGCATGAAGCGATTATTGCTCCGTCTGCTTGTCTCGCAATTTTTCCTGTCTCTAATATTAATTTTTTTCCGTTAATTTCTATTTCTTCTTTTTCAATTTTAAACATTATTTCCTTAAATTTAGTTCTTTTAGAACTTTTTGATATGAGTCTGGGTTTTTCTTTTTCAAGTATGAAAGTAATTTTTTTCTTTTGTTAACTGATTTAGTCATACCAACTGCAGAGTGTTTATCTTTTTTTGCGATTTTAAAATGTTCTGCTAATTTTGATATTTTGTCAGTTAGTAAACCTATTTGGATTTCTGCTGATCCTACATCTTTATCGTGTGTGGCTAGAGATTTAATTGTATCTATTTTTTTCTTTATCATTTTCTTTATTTTTCTTTATTATTCTTTCAATCTTTTCAGCGTATTCAAATGAGTTATCTTCTACAAAAGTGAGTTTAGGAAGAAACTTAATATCTAGCCTTTTAGACAGCGCTCTTCTAACAAGATGTGAGTATTCCGTCAAGATCCTAACTGTTTCCTTAGTATCAGTGCCACCCAACCGAATAACATATACCCTGGCTGTTTTTAGATCAGGTGTCATTCTAACTTCAGTAACTGTAATTAATTTCGAGTTTATGGAAGGTAATTTAGCTTCATTTCTTATTAGTAGCTCGCCTAAATTTTGTTTTACTAGTTCTCCAACTCTTAATTGCCTTTGGCTTGGTAGTTTTTGTGAAGATTGATTTCCCATTAAATTGTTCTCATTACTTCCTCGGCTAAATAAGATTCTATTACATCTTTCTCTTTGAAGTCTATAAAATCTTTTATACTAATTCCACATTCTAAGCCTGTGCCCACTTCCTTTACTTGATTTTTTTCTCTAAAAATTGTCACAATTTCACCTGTGTAAACCACAACACCATCTCTAATAATTCTTGCCTTTGATTTACTTTTTATTTCACCATTTATCACTTTAGATCCAGCAATTTTTCCAGCGGTAGAGACAGAAAAAATCTTTTGAATTTCTGCGCTTCCAAGAATTGTTTCTTTTATATCTGGTTCTAAAAGACCAGATAAAGATTTTGAAACATGATTAAGTGCTTCATAAATAATATTGAAATATCTTATTTCTATTTTTTGTTCTTCAGCTAGTTTTTTTGCCTCTCTATTTGGCTTTACATTAAAACCTATCAATATAGCATTTGATGCTTTTGCAAGAGATACGTCTGTTTCATTTATCATTCCTATATCTGAGAGAATAATCTTTGCTTCAACTTCATTGTGTTCAATTTTATCTATTGCCATTTTTAATGCTTCGCTTGAACCTTGAACATCAGATTTAATAATTATATTTAATTCATCTTTATTCTTTGCATTCTCAAATAAAGTTGTTTTATCTTTAACCAAAATTTTGCTTTTGTCAGAATTTATTTGTTTAAATTCTGACATTTTTTTTGCTTCACTTTCGTCTTTTGTAACAATAAATTCGGCACCAGCATAAGCTGAATTGTTCATTCCCAAAATTTCGACAGGCGTTGAAGGGAGAGCTTCATTTATTGTTTTTCCATCATAATTAATCATAGCTCTTATTTTGCCCCAAGTATTACCGCAAATAAAATAATCTCCTCGTTTAAGTTTTCCGTTGCTTACTAAAATTGTAGAAACAGGTCCTTTGCCCTTATCTATTTTAGACTCTATAACTACTCCTCTTGCTTGATCAGAAAAAGATGCTTTTAAGTCCAGTATGTCTGCTTGTAATAAAATGCTTTCTTTCAATTTATCAAGATTAATTTTTTTTATAGCTGAAACTTCTACAAAAAGAGTATCGCCACTTAAATCCTCTGCTATTAATTCATATTGCATCATTTCGTTTTTAATTTTACTTATATTTTTTTCAGGAAGGTCACATTTGTTTATTGCAACTATAATGGGTACGTTAGCTGCTTTAGCATGCTTAATGGCTTCAACTGTTTGAGGTTTAATTCCGTCATCTGCTGCAACAACTAATATAACTATATCTGTTATTTTTGAACCACGAGCCCTCATTTCAGTAAAAGCTGCGTGACCAGGTGTATCTATAAAAGTAATTAATTTATTATCACTTGTCTTGACTTGATAAGCTCCAATATGTTGAGTAATTCCTCCATGTTCTCCAGAAACAACATTCGTGTCTCTGAATGCGTCAAGTAAAGAGGTTTTACCATGGTCTACGTGTCCCATTATTGTGACTACCGGAGGCCGCGTTTGAATATCACCCTTTAATTTTTCCTCTTTTTTGTTCGTCTCTAAATTTGGTTCATCCTCAAAAATGGGTGTATGACCAAATTCTTTAACTATATATTCAGCGGTATCTTTGTCTATTACGTGGTTAATTGTTGCTACAACCTTCATATTTAAAAGAAATTTAATAACATCATTAGATTTTTCAGCCATTCTGTTGGATAGCTCTTGAATAGTTATTTGTTCAGGAATTTTTACATCTCGTAAAACTTTTTTAAATTCTTTTTTCTCTCCATCTAGGATATTTTTTTTATCTTTTAATCTTGCTCTTTTAACAGAAGCTAGACTTCTCTGCTTAATTTCTATTTCTTCAACATTCAAGGCTCTTGAAACTGTTAGTTTAAAATCTCTTTTATCTATAGGACCTTTTAGTTTTAATTTACTTTTTCCAGTGGGTTTATCATCTTTTTTTATAAAATCTTTAGTGGCTTGCTGCTCTATAAACTTTCTTGCAAAATTTTTCTTTTTAAGGTCGGGATTTTTAGCTGAGTTATTATTTAGAACAGTTCTATTATTGTTTTTATTTCCTTTAAATGGCTCTTTTTTTTTTACAGCAAAAGATTTTTTTCCGTCAGGATTTATAGAGCTTGTATCAATTTTCTTTTTTAAGTTTGATGAAATTGTAAGTGTTTTTTTATTATTTTTATCCATAACATTACTTGTACGCAATCTCTCTAGCTGCCATAATTAATTCATCAGCTTCTTTTCTTGAAAGAGAAAATTCCTCAAGATAACCATCGATCCTAATTTTTTTTCCTTTAATTTCATCAAATCCACCAATGAGCTCATCGGAAGATAAATCAGCGAAATCACTAAGTTTTTTAATATTTTTTTGTCCAAGTATTACAAGCATACCTTGAGTCATTCCTTTGAGAGTGATCAACTCCTCTTCTACTCCTAGCTCTTTCAATTTTAATGCAACAGCTTCTTTTTCTTTAATTAACGTTTCTTTAGATCTATTAATTAATTCACTTGCAGTTTCTTCATCTATAGCATCTATCTTTGAAATATTTTCAGGATTTGTTTGGGCTATTTCGTCTATAGAAGTAAATCCTTCTGACACTAATAATTGCCCTAAAGTTTCGTCAACCTCTAAATTTTTAATTAGTGTCTCGGTTCGTTCTTTAAATTCTGCTTGCCTTCTTTCTGAGTCCTCTTTGTCTGTAAGTATGTCTATTTCATAATTTGTTAATTTAGAAGCTAATCTTACATTTTGCCCTCTTCTACCGATCGCTTTACTTAAATTTTCTTCAGTTAAAATTATATCAATTCTTTTGTTTTCCTGATCTATTAATACTCTTTGTATTTCTGCAGGGGAAAGAGATTCTGAGATTAATGTTGGAAGATCTTCTGTCCATTTAATAATATCAATTTTTTCTCCATGTAATTCATTTACTATAGTTTGAACTCTACTTCCTCTCATACCAACACACGCACCGACAGGATCGATAGAAGAGTCTTGGGAGTGTACACAAATTTTAGCTCTACTTCCTGGATCTCGTGCTACTGACTTAATTTCAATTGTTCCTTCATAAATTTCTGGCACTTCTTGGAAAAATAATTTTGCAAGAAATTGTGGATGAGCTCTTGATAAAAATATTTGATGTCCTTTTAATTCTTTTTTTACCTCATAACAATAAGCTTTTACACGGTCTCCTGTTTTTAAAATTTCTCTTGGTATTAATTCATCTTTTTTTATTACGCCTTCTGCTTTACCTAAATCTACTATCACGTTACCATATTCTAACCTTTTTATAATTCCACTTAATATGTGTTCTTGTTTGTCTATAAAGTCCTCGTATTGTCTATTTTTTTCTGCTTCTCTGACTCTACTACTGATAACCTGTTTAGCACTCTGCGCAGCAATCCGACCAAAATCTATCTGAGGCAATTCTTCAAAAATTTTTTCACCAACCTTTAGATCTTTATTTTTAGGATCACTTTTTTTTGCATCTTCAAGAGTAATTTGCCTTGCAAAATCTTCAACTTTTTCAACGACATCTAAAACCTTTTGAATTTTAATATCTCCACTTTCTCTACTTATAATAACTTCAATGTTATTGTCATTTCCAAATTTAGTGAGCGCTGCCTTCTGAATAGCGCTTTCCATAGAACTAATTACTAGTTCTTTATCAATTGATTTTTCGTTAGCTACTGCTTCAACTATCCTCAAAAGTTCTTGTTTATCTAATCCTCTATTTAACATTTTTATCGCTCATAAAAAAAAATGGGCATATGCCCATTCTGATAATTCAATTCTTTATTTGTTTTTTAAAATAAAATTATGTTTATTTCAAGATTACAGTTTAAATAAATCAGTTTTATCAGTCTTTTCCCATGTAAATTGCCCTTGATTAGTAGGTTTTCTACCAAAGTGACCGTAGGAGGAGGTAATTTCATATATTGGATTGTTTAAACCCAATATTTCTCTAATACCTCTTGGTGATAAATTAAAATTGTCCTCAATTATCTTTTTTACTTTATCAACTTTTAAGTCATCTCCATTAGCAAGTTTGATAAATATTGATAAAGGTTTAGATACACCTATTGCGTATGCTAGCTGAATTAAGCATTTTTCGGACACACCTGCTGCAACAATATTTTTTGCTAAGTATCTTGCTACATAAGCTGCTGATCTATCTACTTTTGTAGGATCTTTTCCTGAAAATGCTCCACCTCCATGCGGAGCAGCACCTCCATAAGTATCCACAATAATTTTTCTTCCTGTCAAACCTGTATCGCCATCTGGCCCACCAATTATAAATTGTCCAGTTGGATTTATGTAAATTTCTTTAGGATCAAGATTTTTCAATAAGTTTTGTGGTATTGATTTTTTAATATATGGAATTATTGCCTCTCTTACTTTTTCTTGATTTAAGTCTTTAGAATGTTGGGTTGAAATTACCACAGAAGTAACCTGAATAGGTTTATCATTTTCATATTGCATCGTAACTTGACTTTTAGAGTCAGGTTCAATTCCTTTTAAACTTCCACTTTTTCTATCTTCTGCCATTAATCTTAATATTTTATGAGAATAGTGAATTGGTGCTGGCATAAGTTCATCAGTTTCTTTACAAGCATATCCAAACATTATGCCCTGATCACCTGCTCCTTCGTCTTTATTATTCTTAGAGTCTACACCCATTGCTATATCTGTTGATTGTTCATGTAGGTGAGTCTCAATATTTGCAGTTTTCCAACTAAATCCCTCTTGATCATAACCAATATCTTTAATGCAGTCTTTTACTTTAGAGATTAACTCCTCTTTGTTGATCTTGGGACCTCTAGTTTCTCCTGCTAAAACTACTTTATTAGTTGTAGTTAATGTTTCACAAGCAACTCGAGAAACTGGATCTTTCGATAGATAAGTGTCTACGACCATATCTGAGATTCTATCACAGACTTTGTCTGGATGGCCCTCCGAAACTGACTCACTCGTGAATAAATATTTATTATTTTGCATTTTTTTTTTTGTAAATTAGATAAATTAAAAGATATGTAATTAAAAGTACAAAAAAGATCAAATCATTTTTGACTTTTTTTGATTTTATTAACGGAACATCAAACTCTATTCTTCCAGCTTCATTTCTATTCAATCGTTTGACTATTTTCCCTTTATTGTCAATTATTGCGCTTGTCCCTTTGTTAGCTGATCTAAGCAAAAAAGTATTACTCTCAATAGCTCTAAAAATTGATTTTGCAAAATGTTGATCTGGACCTATTGTGTTTCCAAACCATCCATCCTCTGAAATATTTATAATAAGATTGGTTTCTATTTTGGATTTTTTAATTAAGTCTGTGAAAATAATTTCATAACAAATTAAAGGTAGAAAATTTATATTATCGATAAAAATATTATTATTTTTCTTACCTCTTAAAAAAGAACCATGACCTTCTGTAATTTTCTTAAAGCCAAAATTATTTAGAAAATTTTCAAACGGAAGAAACTCTCCAAATGGAACAAGCTTTCTTTTATTATAATTTTGAATTACCTTAAAATTGTTATCTACTGCTAGCATACTATTATAAAATTTACCTGACTTTGGATCTAATTGATTTATGCCAAAAATTATAGTGTGTTTTTTTGAAAAATTTTTTAAAATCATTTCATTGAAAATAAAAACATCTTCATAGCTGTAACCGCTAAAAACACCCTCTGGCCAAATGAAAAGAGTTTTCTTATCTTTACTTGGATTACTATATCTAATTAATTTTTTAAGTCTCTCTTCAATTTCCTCTTCTGTTAAACCATATTTTAAATCAAAATTAGGAGATATAATTTTTACAAATATTTTATCATTAACTTCTCCTAAATTTTTCAAATTTTTATTAGTTTCGTAATTACCAAAAATAAATAAACTTAAAATAACAAAGCTTCCTAATATTAAGTTAACTATTTTTTTTGTTGTGCTTATTCTAAAAAAAATAATGACCGGTAAGGTAAAAATTGTTATCAAAATCAAATTGTAAGAATATAATCCTATCAAATTCACTACCTGAATAATTTCATTTAACCAAACGCTGCTGTAAGCCCAAAGATTCCAAGGAAACCCGCTAAGTATATTTGCCCTTAAGTAATCAGAAAAAGCTAAAGTTCCTGAAAAAATAAGCAGTGAAGGAAAATTAAAATTTAGATGTGGGCCAATAAGTAAAACTGGAAACGCTATAAATAAACTTAAAAATAGTGGTATTAATACAAAAGCAAAAGGTATTAAAACTTTAAAATTATCATCAAATGTGAGTGAATTTGTAATCCAAGATATTCCACTTAAGTAAAAACCAAAACCAAAAAATAAACCAAATATAAATAAATTTTTTTGAAGAGGTTTTTTTCGATAAACAGATTTAGATTTTTTATTAATAAAAAAGATTAAATAAAAAAAAAGAGGAAATATTATTAAATTGATGATTGTGAAATTAAAAGGATGAAAAGATAAAACTGTCAATGAACCAAGAATAAAAGGTAAAAGATATATTATTAAAAAACGATTATTAAAATATTTTTCAAACATTTACAGTTTCAAAATATTTTTTCTCAATCCTAATCATTTTCAAAAAATCTTTATCTTTTTTATGATCATGTCCAAGTAAGTGGACTAATCCATGTATCCATAAACGATCAAATTCAAATTTAAAATTTTTTAATCTTTTTTTATTCTTAATTTTACTCAAATTTATAATTATATCTCCTAGATAGATCTCTTTTTCTTTTTTGAGTTTTTTTTTAAGTTCAGGTTTTGTTTGAAAAGGGAAAGATAATACATCGGTTGTTGTATTTTTTTTTCTAAATTTTCTGTTAAGATATTTGATCTCATTATCATCAGAGAGTAACAAAGTACCAAAAACGCTTTTTTTTCTAAACATTTCGTCTTTTAAGTTTAACTTATTAAGTTTTCTATCGAGATAATTATTTGGATTTTTAATATAACTAAACCACTTTATATTGTTTGTTATTACATTAATTTTTATCATCAGCGCTTTTTTTTTCGTAAGCCCTAATGATTTTTGAAACAAGCGGATGTCTTACTACATCCATGTGGCTAAATTCGATTATCTTTATTTCATTAAGATCTTTAAGAATATTTCTTGATTTAATTAAACCTGAGTGCGATTTATTTATTAAATCTACCTGACTTGGATCGCCATTTACAACAAGTTTAGAATTCTCACCTATTCTGGTTAAAAACATTTTTATTTGCGTTTCTGTTGCATTTTGTGCTTCGTCTAAAATTGCAAAACAATTCTTTAAAGTCCTTCCTCTCATGAAAGCTAGAGGAGCAATTTCAATTTCACCTGTTTCAATTTTTTTATCTATTTTATCTGCCCCAAAAAGTTCATACAATGCGTCGTACAAAGGCCTTAAGTATGGATCAACTTTTTCTTTCATATCCCCTGGCAAAAAACCTAATTTTTCTCCTGCCTCTACCGCTGGTCTTGACAAAATCACTCTATCAATTTTTTTTTCCATTAACAAAGTTACCGCTACAGAAACTGCTAAAAAACTTTTTCCTGTTCCAGCTGGTCCAAGTGACATAACGATATCACTCTCTTTCAAGGCTTTAATATATTCTGATTGCTTTCCAGATCTTGCTATAACTGATTTTTTTGGAGTTTTAATTAACTGCTTAAAACTTTTAACATTAGAATCCTCGACCTCTAAATTTTTTTTCACAGATAAAAGTATATCTTCTTTTTCAATAATATTCGTTAAAAAATATTTATTTATCAAAAATTTAATAGCATTACAAAATATAGATAAATTTTCTTTATCTCCTTTACAGGTTATAGAGTTACCTCTAAAATAAACATCTGTATCGCTAAATTTAGATAGATTTTTTAAATTTTGGTCGAATTGTCCGACAATAGCCATTAACATTTCGTTATTATTAATAGAAATATTTACTGTCTCAGAGTCAATCTTTTTAATGATAAGATTTTGTTCTAATTTTGTAATTTCAGACATCTATTTATGCAGCATAATTATTTTGATTAAAATTTGATGTAATTTCTCCAAATAAAGTATTCTGATTAATATCTAAAATTTTAATATTTTTAATTTTTCCTATTAAGTTTATTTTGCTTTCAACTATTACGGAGTTAAAGTATTCATCTCTACCAAAATATTTATTTTCGTTTTTTGTTTTATTCTCAAATAAAACCGTCGATATTTTATTAATTAAGTTATTTCTATATTTTGTTTTAATTCTTTCTGCGGTATCTTGAAAATCCGCAAGTCTTTTTTTTGCATCATCATGATTTATACTAGTCAAATGGTATGCAGGTGTTCCTGGTCTAGCACTATATATAAAAGAATATGAATTAATAAATTTTACATTATTCATTAGTTCAATTGTTTTTTGAAAGTCTTCATATGTTTCGCCCGGATAACCAATAATAAAATCACTCGAAAATTCAATATTTGGTTTCATCTTTTTTATTTTTTCTATGACTTTTAGATATTCCTCTACACTATGTTTTCTATTCATTTCTTGTAAAATTTTATTTGAGCCGCTTTGAACAGGTAAATGTATTAAGGGCATCAATTTTTCGCAATTTTTATGTGCTTCTATCAAATCTTTTGTAAAATCTGTGGGATGTGAAGTCGTATACCTAATTCTTTTTAAGTTTTTTATTTTAGAAATTTCTAAAATTAAATCTGATAGTCTTTTTTTTTCAAAATTATAAGCATTTACATTTTGACCTAGAAGAATAATTTCTTTTGCTCCATTTTCTACAAGTTGACTTGCCTCTGATATTAACTCTTTAAGAGATCGTGAGAATTCTGCTCCTCGCGTGTAAGGAACTACACAAAATTTACAAAATTTATCACATCCTTCTTGAATAGTTAAAAAAGCTGATATCTTACTACCAGAATTTTTTAAAGAGTTTAAACTATCAAATTTCTCTATGACATCGAATTCTGTTAAGTTGATTGATTTTGATTTCTTTTCTAATTCTACTATTGTGTCATTGATAAGATGATATGATTGTGGTCCAATAACAGCATCAATATATTTTTCTTTTTTTAATAAAATTTCTCCTTCCGCTTGAGCCACACAGCCTGCTACTAGCACGATTGGCTTAAGTTTATTTCTAAACACTTTTTTTAATCTACCAATGTCATGGTAAACCTTGTCTGTTGCTTTTTCTCTGATATGACATGTGTTCAAAATATAACAGTCGGTCTCGCTTAGATTGTCCGTAAGAGTGTAATTAATTTTTTTTGTTAAATCTAAAATACGATTACTATCGTATTCATTCATTTGACAGCCAAAAGTTTTAATGAAAATTTTTTTTTTCAAGTTACTTCTTTATTTTTGACCCGTAAAGTTCTAATTTATGATCAACTAATTTGTAACCTAATTTTTTTGCTACTTCATATTGAAGTTTCTCAATATCTTTATCAACAAATTCAACTATTTCTCCACTATTGATATCGATAAGATGATTATGGTCGTCATTGATTTCATACCGCGCTTTTCCTGCTTTAAAATCATGTTTTACTAATATCCCGGCTTCTTCAAAAAGTTTTACGGTCCTATAAACAGTTGCAATACTAATTTTATCATCTATTGCAGTGACTCTCTTGTGAAGCTCATCAACGTCTGGATGGTCTTTAGATCCGTAGACTTCTTTAGACTCAGATAGAACTTTAGCTATAGTTTTTCTTTGGTCGGTAAGTCTAACCCCTTTTTGTTGACATTTTTCTTCTATTGGATTCATTATTTTAATTTAACTTAAATATAGGGGTTTAATCAAATTTTTTTGTATTAAATTTTTTTTGATTAATAGTTCAATATTAGCAAGGTTAAATTGACCAAGATCTGAATTTTTAAACCCGTACAAATTAATTTTTTTTGATATTTTTATTCCTTTTGCCACAGTCAACGAAACTCTGATAGAGGAAAAACTACCTGGACCGCTATTAACAAGTATAGAAAAATTTTCACTAATATTTACTTTGTATTTTTTTACTAGATTTAATATGCTTGAAACTAATTGATCATTTTTATTAACTTTTTGATCAAAATCGTGAATATAAAATTTGTTATCAAATTTAAGACCGATTTTATCATTAACGCCTATGCAATTTAAAATTAAAAAATCTTTAATCATTAATCTGTTTATAGCTATTTTAGCTTTTCAAAACAATTTGTATTCAAGTTCAGCAATGCAAGAAATAGATGATTTTGGCATTATCTCTCTAATGTATCATAGGTTCGAAGAAAATAAATACCCATCCACTAATATTAAATTAAAAGATTTTAAAGAGCATTTAAGGATAATTATAGAAAAAAATATAAGTTTCATAAATCCAAGTAATTTTGAGCAAGATTTGAAAAATAATAAAAATCAAAGAAAAGTTTTATTAACTATAGATGATGGATTTTCCTCTTTTTACGAAAATGCCTGGCCAATACTTAAGGAAGAAAAAATACCTTTTATTTTATTTGTCAGTACACGTGAAGTAGGTTCTAGCAATTATATGACCTGGGATCAAATTAGGGAGCTGAAAAGGGAGAACTTTGTAGAAATAGGTAATCATAGCCACACTCATGAATATCTGGTCGATGAAAGTTATGATGTAATTAAAAGTGATATAGAAAAATCAATATCAATATTCAAAAATGAATTAGGAAATAATTCTAAATTTTTTTCTTATCCATTTGGAGAATATAGTCTAGAATTTAAAAATATAATTAAATCTTTAGGTTTCAATTATGCTTTTGGTCAACACTCTGGAGTAATAGATGAAACTAAGGATCTTTATGAACTTCCTAGATTTCCGATTAATGAAAAATACGGAGAAATTAAAAGATTTAATTCTCTAACTAGAACATTACCATTTAAATACAAAAATGTTTACCCTGAGGAGAAGTATCTTTTGCAGAACAAAAACCCACCTAAAGTAAAGATTGAATTTTATGGGAATATAAAAAACTTAAAATCTTTAAGCTGTTATTCAAATGAAGGTGATAAATGGAGACAATCCGATATTAAATTCGAAAATTCAGATACGTTATTAATTAATATTAATGAAAAATTTGTTGGTGAAAGAGGAAGAATTAATTGTTCTCTTAGAGATCCAAGTGGTTTTTGGAGATGGCTTGGTGTTCAATTTGTTGTGAGTGATAGATAATTTAAGAACTTAATTCAATCTCTTTAGCTGAATTAACTAATCTCACTAGCTCAAAATCAAGTAATCTGTTTTGCTTGATAATTTGATTTAAAGTATCAGTATATTCTGACCCTGTCTGAGCGTAATTATTTAATGTATCTGTTAATTCAAGGCCAACAATCTTCTTATTTTTTTCTCTTAAGATAGATCTTTTTTCTCTAAATTTTAAATAACTTTTATGAGTATTCAGATTATTTTGATAAGCTTTTACTGAAGCTCTTAATATAGGGAATTTTAAAATTTTATGTTTTTTATTACTATCTCTATCTAACGGGGCAATTCCTTGACCACTCCAAGTCCACTGCCCAAAAATAGCATTACCCTCCAAAGCGAACCTGGACGTCCCCCAACCACTTTCCTTAGCAGCTTGAGCTAAAGCAATTGAAGTTGGAATTACATCCATTCTAATTAGTAATTCATTTAAATCACCTTTTTTTACTTTGTATTCTAGTAACTTTTGTCTAATCCACTGTTTTTCTAAATCTGTTGTATATTTTTTGCCAGATACAATTTTTAGCTTTTTTCTATCAGCAAGAATTTTTTCATTTTCAGCAACTATAAGTGGAAGAACTATTTTTATAAAAGTCTCTTTCTTTAGTTTAGTGCTTTGTAACGCATCAAGATCTCTTGGAAATTGAGTAAAATATATTGGTTTTACAAGTTTTTGAGATCGAACTTTTCCTAAATCATATTCTACATCTTTAAAAAGGTTTAAAACTGTCTCAGTTTTTAAATTTAGATTAGGTAGAATTACTTCGTTCACATCTTTTTTTTTCTTAGCTTCTACTTTTGGTTTGATTTCTTTTTTTAATTCCGGTTTTTTTACCTCTTCCTTAATTTCTGGTTTTTTTAATTTTTTCTTATTTTCAGGTTTTTTAATTTCTACAGTTTTATCTGTCTCTATATTGCCGAAGTAGTTTTTTCCGTTAAAAGCTACTGTAGCAATAACTACTACAGCAACAATCCCGACTATTACATTTTTAGCTTTTTTTGGATCTAATTGTTGATTGTAAATTCCATTAAATACATCTGTAAAAGAATTACCAAGAAACGAATAAATCGTTTTTCCTAATTTGGGTAAAATATTTAAAAAGTTTATTCCTGCAGTACCAAGAGTTCTCCAAAAAGTTTTAACAGCATAGTTTAATCTTCTCGCTGTATCTTCTCTAAAATTTCCAACTTTTCGAATTAGTCTGTTTTTATCTTTGATAGTTTCTTCTTTAAGTTCTGCTAAATCAGATTTAGCTTTAGAGTATGGTTTTAAAAAGTTATCTTTTATAAAACTTGATTTATAATCTTTTGGAATAACAATTTTATTTTTTCTTAGAATAAGTTCTATTTGACCTACTGTTAGGTTTTTTTTACTTTTAACATACTCTTTAATTTCTCTAACATCATAGATATTGGCTAACTCTAATAATTTATCTCTGTAGCTTACTTTTCTTTTCATTATATGGCCTCTACTGAATTAACCTCTTTTACGTAGTGTTTTAAAAGATTTTGAACACCTTGTTTTAAAGTCATCAAAGAACTCGGGCAACCAGAACAGCTTCCCTGAAGTTCAACTTTAACAACTCCATCTTCAAAAGATTTAAACTTAATATCTCCTCCATCTCTTGCCACAGCTGGCCTGATTTTGGTATCTAAAACTTCAATAATTTTATTAACAGTTTCATCGTTATTGTCTACATTACTAACAGTTTTCTGTTTATTTCTTAAAATTGGTACATTATTTTTCTCAAAATAGTCATTTAAATGTGAAATTACCATTGGTTTTAACTCGTTCCACGAAACCTCTTTAGTTTTTTTAACTGATAAAAACTTTTCTGACAAAAGGATTAGCTCAACTCCTTTAAAATTTAAAAGTTCTTTTACGAAAGGAATAGATACATCTTTTTCGTTTGCCTTTTGAAACTCTTCAGTCCCTATTGCTGAAATTGTTTTTTCGGACAAAAACTTTAGTGAGTCTGGATTAGGTGTAGCTTCAGTTTGTATCATAATTGCCTTATATTATATCAAGCCTACTTTTTCACGTATATTTTTTAGGTTTTCCTCAGCAATTATATTAGCTTTTTCACTGCCTTTTCTCAAAATATTTTTTAAATGCGACTTGTTATCAAGTAATTTTTTTATTTCTTTACCAATAGGAGTTATTTCGCTGATTAACACATCTGATAATTTTGTTTTTAAAACAGAATATTCTTTACCTGATAGCTCAGAGATAACTTTTTCTAAATTATTTTGTGTCAGCTCAGAATATATGGTTAATAAGTTAAGTGCCTCTGGTTTTTTTTCTAACGATTTTATATTATCAGGTATCGGATCTGAGTCTGACTTTGCTTTTTTAATTTTTTTACTTATTTCATCGGCGGTATCTTTTAAATTAATTCTTGAATAGCTGGATTCTTCAGATTTACTCATTTTTTTAGTACCGTCTCTCAAACTCATAATCCTAGAAATTTTTCTTGGTATCATTGGCTCAGGCAGAGGGAAAAAATCTTGGCAATTAAAATCATTATTAAATTTTTGGGCAATGTCTCTTGATAGTTCTAAATGTTGCTTTTGATCTGCCCCGACAGGAACGTGAGTAGCTTTGTAAAGAAGTATGTCTGCTGCCATTAAGTTTGGGTAGATATAAAGACCAACACTCGCTTTTTCTTTATCTGATCCAGCTTTGTCTTTAAATTGTGTCATTCTGTTTAACCAACCAATTCTTGAAACACAATTTAAAATCCAAGCAAGCTCAGCGTGACCAGAAACTGAGGACTGATTGAAAATTATACTTTTGTTTGGATTTATTCCTGTTGCTAAAAAGCTTGCTGTTGTCTCTAAAACATTCTCGAGAAGTTCGCTGGGTTTTTGAAAGGTTGTTATTGCATGAAGATCCACAACGCAATAAATACATTCCATTTCTTTCTGAAGTGAAACGAAATTTTTGAGTGCACCAAGATAATTTCCTAAGTGCAAATTACCAGTGGGCTGGACTCCTGAAAATACTAACTTTTTATTACCCATCTAATTTGTTTTATAATTTTTAAGTTTTAAAATTCCTAATAAATAACACGATAACAAATAAAGAATACCAACAAAACTGACAATTGATATTAAATAAAGAGCTTTATATTTATAAAAATACTGTAAATAATTAGCATAACTATCAAGAGCAAATAACAATGTAAAAGACATTAAAATTGTTGAAGCTAATATTTTGATAAAATTGAATATTAATTGATTTTTTAAAAGAAGAGCTTTTTTTAAATTTAGTAAATATAAGTAAATAAGAACACCAATCCAAGTTGATATAGATGTAGCAATTGGAATAATGATAAATCCTATTTTAGAAAATAAACTTACACTTATAAGAATATTTAAAATTACGATGAACACGGAAATATAAAAAGGAGTTATAGTATTATCTCTAGCAAAATAAAAATTTGATAAGATTTTTACTAATGCAAATGCAGGCACTCCAAAACCAAAATATTTAAGAGCCTCTGCAGTTAATGCGACATCATTTTTTGAAAAAGATCCGTATCCAAATAAAGCATTGATTATTTCTTCGGAAGCTAAAATTAATCCTAAACTTGCTGGCACTGATAATAGTAATGATAATTCGAAAGATTTATTTTGTATATTTGAAATTTTTTTTAGATTTTTTGTTTTAAAAGCTTTCGATAGCACAGGTAAAGAGACTGTGCCTACAGCTATTCCAGCAATAGCTAAGTTAATTTGATAAACTCTATCTGCATAATATAGATAAGAAACAGCACCTGACTGGAAGGAAGCAATTATTGTCCCAACTAAAATATTTATTTGGGTAACTCCTGAAGATAAAATGCTTGGTAAAAGTTTTCTAAAAAAGAATTTTACTTTGCTGCTTAGTTTAAAATTTAATACAAAATCTGGCTTATAATATTTTAGAGTAACATAAACTAAAAAAAGTAATTGAATTAAACCAGCTAAGGTAACTCCGAATGATAATTGCTTAGAAAAATCTAATTCGAAGTAGTATGAAATTATTAAACTGGATATTAAAATTATATTTAAAATAATTGGTGCGGCCGCGGCAGCTGCAAATTTGTTATTAGAATTAAGAATGCCAGCAAAAAAAGATGACAAACTTACAAATAATAAAAATGGAAAAGTAATTCTTGTAAGCTCTACAGCTAAATCAAATTTAAATTGATTTTCTATAAACCCTGGGGCGATGATATAAATTAAATAGGGTGTAAAAATTTCAACAATGGTAACTAAAAATAATAAAATTAATAACAGACTACTTAAAACATCGTCTGCAAATTTTTTTCCCTTACTTTTACTTTCAATTTTTACGGCAGCATAACTTGGTATGAAAGCAGCATTAAAAGTTCCTTCAGCAAATAACCTTCTAAAGGTATTTGGTAATCTAAAGGCTACAAAAAAGGCATCCGCATAAATTGAAGCGCCTAGAAAAACAGCTATTAGAATATCGCGAACATAACCAAGGATTCTACTTATTAAGGTAAAAAAACTAAATATAGAAGTAGATGATAATAGGTTCATAAATGTTCTTAATTAGGCCATAAATTTTTAGTGAATTATTATTTTTTATATTACATACTCATTTAACTAAATGCCAAAAAAAACCGAGATTGATCATTATACAGATAAAGAAGCTCTTGATTTTCATATAAAAGGTAAGTCAGGCAAAATTGAGATTGGTTCTTCGAAACCTTTAACTACAAAAAGAGATCTATCCCTTGCCTATTCTCCAGGCGTGGCTGCTCCAGTTAAGGAGATTTCAAAAAATCCAGACTTAGCTTATGATTATACAAGCAAAGGAAATTTAGTTGCTGTAATAAGTAATGGCTCAGCGATTTTAGGTTTGGGTAACCTTGGTTCGCTAGCTTCTAAACCAGTGATGGAAGGGAAATCTGTCTTGTTTAAAAGATTTGCAGATATTGACTCCATAGATATTGAGATTGATAGCAAAGATACTAATTCAATTATTGAAACCATCAAAAATATAAGTGGAACCTTTGGGGGTATAAATCTTGAGGATATTGCTGCACCAGATTGTTTTATTATTGAGCAAAAATTAAAAGAGATTTTGGATATTCCAGTATTTCACGATGACCAACACGGAACAGCAATTATTACTACTGCGGCCTTAATTAATGCTTTGGACATTTCAAAGAAAAAGATTTCAAAGGTAAAAGTTGTAATTAACGGCGCTGGAGCATCTGCACAAGCTTGTGCAAATCTATTTAAAAGTTCAGGTGTTAAAAACAGCAATCTAATAATGTGCGATAGCAAAGGTGTAATCTATAAGGGAAGAAAAAATATTGATCAGTTTAAGTCTGCTTTTGCAGTTGATACTAAACTTAGATCTCTTGATGAGGCCATGAAAAAAGCTGACGTTTTTTTGGGTTTATCAGCAAAGGACGTTGTAAGCAAAGACATGGTAAAATCTATGGCCAAGAATCCTATTATATTTGCCTGTGCTAACCCGGATCCTGAGATTAAGCCAGAATTAATTTTGGAGGTAAGAGATGATGCAATTATTGCTACAGGCCGTTCTGATTATCCAAACCAAGTAAATAATTTAATTGGTTTTCCATACATTTTTAGAGGCGCTCTTGATGTAAGAGCAAAAGCTATCAATGAGGAAATGAAGGTAGCCGCAGCTAGTGCAATAGCTCTTTTAGCTAGAGAAAATGTCCCAGACGAAGTTGTCGCTGCTTATGGTGGAGACCGTCCACGTTATGGAAAGAATTATATTATTCCTTCTACTTTTGACCCAAGGTTAATAAGTGTTATCCCCACCGCTGTAGCAGACGCAGCAATAAAAAGTGGGGCTGCTAGGAAAAAAATTGAAGATTTTGAATTATATAAAGATCAATTATCAAATCGTTTAGATCCGTCTATGTCGCTAATGCAAGGAATTAATGCAAAAATCAGAAAAAACCCTAAGCGGGTTATCTTTGCCGAAGGTGAAGATGAAAATATGCTTAAAGCTGCTATTGAGTTTGGAAAAAATAAATTAGGTATTCCAATATTGATTGGAGTTGAAAAGAGAATAAGAGATCAATTAAAAAAAATTGGTTTAGATGAAAATTATAAAATTGAGATAGTTAACTCTACAAATAAAGAAAAAAGAGAGAAATACGTTAAACATTTATATAAAAAACTACAAAGAGAGGGACAACTAGAAAGAGATGTAGACCGGTTAGTAAGAAATGATCGAATAGCATGGGGCTCTTCAATGATTGCCTGTAAAGATGCAGATGCGATGGTAACCGGAAATATTAGACACTACGCTGCGTCAATTGAAAAATTGAAATACGTTGTAGAAGCTCGTCCTGGAGAAGAAATTTTTGGAATGACAATGATAGTTTCTAAGGGAAAAACTATTCTTGTAGCTGATACTAATGTACAAGATTTTCCTTCATCTGAAAGACTAGTAAATGTTTCTAAGTCTTGTGTTCGTGTTGCAAGATTATTTGGATTTGAGCCAAAGGTAGCTTTCCTATCTCACTCAACTTTTGGAAAACCAATTTCAAAAAATACAAAACATGTGAGAGATGCAATCCAAATATTAAAAAAGGATAAAGTAGACTTTGATTTTGACGGCGAGATGCAACCAGATGTCGCTTTAAACCCAATCTATAAAGAGATTTATCCATTTTCGAAAATTGTAGGAAACGCAAATATTTTGATTATGCCTGCCTTACATAGCGCCGCAATATCTACAAAACTCATGAAAGTATTTGGTGGCGGTAAATTAATTGGACCATTATTAATTGGATTAGGTTTGCCGATTGAAGTCGCCCCTCTTAGAGCAAGTACTTCGGAAATTTTAAATTTAGCGTCTATAGCATCTTACTCATCTGATGTAATTGACTATTCTAATTAAATTTTTGTTCGACTTAATTCTGTTGCAAGATAAATAGATGGAATGACCTCTTCAACATCATAAATTTTATTTGCCTCATTAATTACTTCCTTTTTTTCTTCTTCATTCATGGCTATACCAAAAATATAAATATTTTTATTTACAGTTTCTAGAGTATAATTTCTTGCTTTTGTCTTTTTATTGAAAATTAATGCAGTTCTTAGTTGGCTAGTTATAAGAATATCTTTTGCAGTACTTTTGAAGTTGCTTTGGCCTTTTATAGTAATTGCGTTTTTAACTGAACGTGCACCATTTGTTTCCCAAGCCATCTTTGTTATCTTAATTTTTTCTTCCGGTTCGTCAACTTTTCCAGATAAAAAAATTCTTCCATCAAGAACTTCAGTTTGAATTGAAATGAAATACTTCTTATCAGCAAGTGCTAGTCTAGCGTTTAAATTTTTTTGCATAATGGTATCATCGATTTGCATTCCTATAGTTCTAGGGTCAAAGGTTATATTTACGCCTGCACCAAATTGAGAAGCGGATGTACAAGATGTTATAAAAAATATTACTATTAAGCTAAAAATTTTTTTCATTTTTGATTTTCAAACATAATTTGTATATTTTTTTTTTATTTATCTTTTCTATTTCAGAGATTAGATTAACAGTATCTTTCAAACTATATTTTTTTAGATATTTTTTTGCTTTATACACAATTTTTTCTTCATCAAAATTTTTGGCTTTTTTATCACTTTCTGAAATAATTATTGTTAATTCTCCTTTAAGGATGTTTTTAAATGTTTTTAAACTATCAACATCCTCTCTAATAAAAGATTCATGGATCTTGGTTATTTCTTTTGCAATAACTATCTGTCTACCTGAAAAGTACTTTTTAAAATTAATTATATAGAAGTTAATTTTTTTTGAAGGAATAAAAAAGACTTGAGTATAATGATTTTGAGATAATGAGATCAAAACTTTATCAAGCTCATTCTGTGTTTTTGGCAAAAATCCATAAAACAAAAATTGATCTTTAAATCCTGAAATACTCATTGCAGAAGTTATTGAGGAAACACCTGGTATAGGAGTGATTTGAATGTCATTTTTCACACATTGATTGACTAAAAATCTTCCGGGATCAGACAATAATGGTGTTCCTGCATCAGATATCAAAGACAAAATTTTGCCTTCATTAAAATATTCAATGATATTTGTGAGTTGTTTTTTTTCATTAAATTTGTGATAGGAAATTAGTTTTTTTTTAATTTTATAATGACTCAGTAACTTAATTGATCTCCTTGTGTCCTCGCAAAGAATTATGTCTGAATTTTTTAAAACTTCTAACGCCCTAAATGTAATGTCATCAAGATTTCCAATAGGGGTGGAAACAATATATAAGTGTTTTGAAAGTATTTTCATAATGAAAAAAATAGTTTTTATATCAATATTTTATATACTATTTGTATTTAATTCTAATTTATTAAGTAATGAAGACAGTAAAACACTTAAAGTTGGTTTACTAGCACCTCTTTCTGGTGCTTACAGTGAAATTGGTAATTCTCTTTTATATTCTCTGCAATTATCTCTAGAAGAAATAAATGATGAGAATGTTTTTATAATTCCAAAAGACTCTGGTTTTAACGATAAAGATAAAATTAATTTAGCAATAAGTCAGTTTAGATCTTCAGGAGTCAAAGTAATTATAGGGCCATTAGCCTATGAAGAATTCGAATATGTAAAAAAATATAATGATTTAATTTTTATTTCTCCGTCTAATATAAATCCAGAAATATTGAATAATATAATTAGTATAGGGGTAAGTTTAGAGTCTCAATTAATTGCTCTAACAAAGTTTTTAAAAGACCAAAAAAAAACAAAAACAATTATAATGTTTCCAGAAAACGATTACTTAAAAATTATTGAGAAAAAAGTTGAAAATTTAAATTTAAAAAATATAAAGACATTCACTTATAGTTCCAACCCTGAAGTTCTTACCGGGGAAATTGAAATTTTAACTAATTATAATCAAAGAAAAAGAAACCTAGAGCTAAGAAAAAAAATGTTTCTAGATAAGGAAGATCAGCAATCAATTAAAGAATTAGAACGACTAGAACGACTATATACCTTAGGTGATGTTAATTTTGATTCTATTATAATTATAGACTTTGGTAATAATTTAAAAAGTGTTTTAACTTCATTAGTTTATTCAGATGTAAATCAAGATAAGGTTTTATTCACCACACTAAACCAATGGTTTGATGAAAGTATATTCTACGAAAATACAATTAAAAACTTATATTATCCATCAGTCAATTATCAAGAGTTTAGGAAGTATAATAATAAATACTATAAAAAATTTAATATTTACCCTAATGAAATTACTATTTTAGCTTATGATGCTTTAGGATTAATCTACTATGCTTGGAATAAAAATGGCGAGATTAATTCTATTAAAGATTTTTTATTTAAAAATAAAATAAAGGGAAAAATCGGAACTTTTAGTTTTAAAGATGGGAGGGTAATTCAAGAATTAGATATTTATAAAACCGATAAGAAAAAATTTATTAAATTTTAATTTTTTTCTTTAATTTCTGAAATGCAATAAATCTATGATCCATTTTTATTTTTTTTAACTTATGCATTTGACCAAATGTTATTTTTTTCTTTAATGGAATAAATATTGGATCATATCCAAATCCTTTTTTGCCTTTAATTTTATTAGAAATATTGCCTTTCAATCTTCCCTCTACCGATATTATTTTTCCATCATTTTTTTTGTAGGAAAGGCTACATACAAAGGTAGCTCTTCTATTTTTTTTATTTTTCATTTTTTTCAAAATAAACTTCATTGCTTTAAAAAAACTTCCATATTTTTTTGCCAATCTTGCAGAGTAAATGCCTGGTTTGTTGTTCAAGGCTTGAATGCATAGACCTGAGTCATCTGATATGACTGGGTAATTTACATACTTCGAAAAGAAGATGGCTTTAAGTTTAGAATTAGATATGAAAGATTTTCCTGTTTCTTTTGGGCTTTTGATTTTTAAGGACATAGGTGAAATTTTCTTGTACTTTTTTGTAATCAGGTAAGCAATTTCTCTGAATTTTCCAGCATTATGAGTTCCTATTAAAATTTTTTTCATATCTAGTCTAGTAATTTAATAAGTACTTACTATATAGCAAAATATATGGGTGAAATAAATAAAGAGGAAAAAATTAAAGAAACTCTTAAAAAAGAGCAAAATGAAACGATTGATGCCTCGGACAAAAAACCTAATGAGGAAATTAAAGAAAAAACTTTGGGGGAAAAACTTGAAGAATCTGAGGAAAAATTGTTAAGATCCCTCGCCGAAATTGAAAACCAAAGAAGAAGGTTTGAAAAAGAAATAAAAGATGCATTTGAATTCGGCTCATTCAATTTTGCAAAAGAAAGTTTAGCTATTCTTGACAACTTACAAAGAGCAAAGGAGGCTATAAAAAGTGATGAAAAATTAAAAGAGAATAAGGATTTAGGTAAATTTTTAGATAATATTAATATTATTGAAAAGGATTTAATTTCAATATTTGAAAAAAATAGAATTAAAAAAGTTGATGTTAAAAACAAAAAATTTGATCCTAATTTTCATCAAGCTATGTCAGAAATTGAGGACGATAATAATGAACCGGGAACAATCCTACATGAATTACAAGCAGGTTATATGTTAGCTGATAGGTTGCTAAGGCCTTCATTAGTAAGTGTATCAAAGAAAAAATTTCAAAAAGGTGAGAAAAATATAGATAAAAAAGAGGCAAAATAGCCTTGTAGATTCAGAAAAAACACCCATATAGGAATTAACATAAGGAATTAAATAATGAGTAAAGTAATTGGAATAGATTTAGGAACCACAAATTCATGTGTAGCCATAATGGATGGCTCACAAGCTAAAGTTTTAGAAAATGCTGAAGGAGCAAGAACTACACCTTCGGTGGTAGCCTTTTTAGAAAAAGATGAAAAATTAGTTGGACAACCAGCGAAAAGGCAAGCTGTTACAAATGCACAAGATACAATCTTTGCCGCTAAAAGATTAATTGGTAGAAACTTCGAAGATGAAACTGTTAAAAAGGATATAGGAAAAGTTCCATTTAAAATTGTTAAATCAGAAAAAAATGAGGCTTGGGTAGAAGGTAAAGGCCAAAAGTACTCTCCATCTCAAATCTCTGCTTTTGTTTTACAAAAAATGAAAGAAACAGCTGAAAAATACTTAGGTCAAGCTGTAACAAAAGCAGTTATAACCGTGCCAGCGTATTTTAATGACGCTCAAAGACAAGCAACAAAAGATGCTGGAAAAATAGCAGGACTTGAAGTCTTAAGAATTATCAATGAACCAACAGCAGCCGCACTTGCTTATGGACTTGATAAAAAAAACGGTCAAAAAATTGCAGTATACGACTTAGGTGGTGGTACATTTGATGTATCAATACTTGAAATAGGCGATGGTGTATTTGAAGTTAAATCAACTAATGGTGACACTTTTTTAGGTGGTGAAGATTTTGATGATACTATTGTAGATTATCTTATCGGTGAATTTAAAAAAGATAATGGAATTGATTTAAGAAACGACAAATTAGCTTTACAAAGATTAAAAGAAGCTGCAGAAAAAGCTAAGATTGAACTTTCATCCGCTGCTCAAACTGAAATTAATTTACCATTTATAACTGCTGATAAAACTGGACCTAAACATGTAAATTTAAAATTTACTAGAGCAAAGTTAGAGGCTTTAGTGTCTGATCTTATCGAAAGAACTTTAGAGCCTTGCAAGACAGCTTTGAAAGATTCGGGTTTCTCTGCTGCTGAAATTAATGAAGTGGTTTTAGTAGGAGGAATGACTAGAATGCCAAAAATTATTGAAACGGTTAAAAATTTCTTTGGTAAAGAACCAAACAAAAGTGTGAACCCAGATGAAGTTGTTGCCATGGGCGCTGCTATTCAAGCAGGTGTTTTACAAGGTGATGTTAAGGACGTATTGTTATTAGATGTGACTCCTCTGTCACTTGGGATTGAAACACTTGGTGGTGTATCAACAAAATTAATTGAAAAGAATACAACTATTCCAACCAAGAAAAGCCAGGTTTTTTCTACTGCAGAGGATAATCAACCAGCAGTATCAATTAGAGTCCTTCAAGGTGAAAGAGAGATGGCTGCAGACAATAAAATTTTAGGAAACTTTGAATTAGTAGGAATTCCTCCTGCTGCAAGAGGAACTCCTCAAATTGAAGTTACTTTTGATATTGATGCAAATGGTATTGTTAATGTTTCAGCAAAAGATAAAGGAACTGGAAAAGAGCAAAAAATTCAAATTCAAGCTTCGGGTGGTTTGTCCGAAGAAGAAATTAGCAAAATGGTTAAAGAGGCAGAAGCAAACAAAGAGGCTGATAAGAAGAAGAGAGAGTCAGTCGATGCTAGAAACCAGGCAGACAGCTTAGTATTTTCTACAGAAAAAAGTTTAAAAGAACACGGTGACAAAATTTCAGCAGAAGAGAAAAAAGCTATAGAAAATGGTATTGCAGATCTTAAGAAATCTTTAGAAGGAACTGATGCAGAGGATATTAAGAAGAAAACACAAAATTTAATTCAGGTTTCTATGAAATTAGGTGAAGCAGTTTATAAGAGCCAACAAAAACCTGAACCTGGTAAAGCTGAAGGCACAAAAGAAAATAAACCTGATAATAAAGATAACGTAGTAGATGCTGATTTTGAAGACGTAAAAGAAAAAGAAGAAGATAAAGAAAAAAGCGCCTAAGAAATAAAGGAGACGTCCTGTGGCTAAAAGAGATTGTTATGATGTCTTAGGTGTAACTAAATCTGCATCTAAAGATGATATCAAAAAAGCTTATAGAAAACTCGCATTAAAATATCATCCAGATAAAACTAAAGGCGACAAAGATTCAGAAGAGAAATTTAAAGAAGCAAGTGAAGCTTACCATATTCTTTCTGATGATAAGAGAAAAGCTAATTACGATCAATTTGGTCATGCCGCTTTTGAAGGAAGTGGAGGTGCCGGACAGGGCTTTGGTGGTTTTGATACATCTTCTTTCTCAGATATTTTTGAAGACTTTTTTGGTGACTTTGGAGGAGGAAGCTCTTCAAGAAGATCTAGCAATAGAGGTAATGATCTTAGATATGATGTAAATATTAATTTAGAGGACGCTTATAGAGGTATTCAAAAGGACGTAAAATATACAACTTATAAATCTTGTTCATCTTGTTCGGGAAGTGGAGCTGCTAAAGGATCTAAGCCTGTTAAATGTAATTACTGTTCAGGAAAAGGTAAAGTAAGGACTAATCAAGGATTTTTTACTGTTCAACAAACGTGTCCACAGTGTAGCGGTTACGGGGAAATGATTGGTAGTCCATGTAATAGATGCAGTGGAAATGGAAAAGTCCAAGCCAATGAAAATGTTACAGTAAAAATTCCAAAAGGTGTTGATGACGGCACAAGAATTAGAGTTTCTGGAAAAGGTGAAGCTGGTTCTAAAGGTGGCTCTAGTGGAGACTTATATTTATTTATTTCAATCGATAATCACGAAATTTTTAAAAGAGCAGAGGAAAATTTATATTATGAATTGCCTATTTCTTTTACTGATGCAGCACTTGGCACTTCAGTCGAGGTACCCTCAATCGACGGAGGAAAATCCAAAATTAAAATTCCTGCAGGAACTCAACACGGTAAGCAGTTTAGGCTTAAAGGTAAAGGGATGCCAATCTTAAGAAGACATTTATTTGGTGATTTATATATAAGGATAAACGCTCAGGTACCAAATTCTTTATCAAAAAAACAAAGGGAAATTCTTGAAGAATTTGGTGAAATTGAAAAAAATAAACCTGATCCAATTATAAAGAATTTCTTTGAAAAAGCTAAAAAATTTTGGAGAAGTTCATAATATAAATGGATACCAACCAAATAATGTCTGCAATTTTTTTAATTGCAGTAATAATTTTAATTTTACCAAATTTTCTTTCAACAAATAATAAATTAAAAGAATTTTTAAGAAATCTTTCTATTTGGGCTATAATTACTTTAGTTATTATAGTAATCATGTACTTTATAAGTGGATGAAAAAAATTAATTTATCAATTTCTGGATGTATGGGGAGGATGGGTCAGCAGCTTATCAAATCTTCAAAAAGAAATAAAAATTTTAAATTAATTTCTTTAACTGAGAATAGAATTATAAATAAAAAGATTTCAGGAATAAATCCAACAACTAACAACATTGAGGCCTTCAAAAAAACAAATGTAATAATCGATTTTACTATTCCTAAATGTACAATTGAAATTTTAAAAATAGCTTCAAAACTAAAAAAAAGAGTAGTAATTGGAACCACAGGTTTTTCAAAAAAAGACGAAATTTTAATAAAAAAATTTTCGAAAAAAATCCCTATTCTTAAAGCCGGAAATATGAGTTTAGGAGTAAATTTATTAATGTATTTAACTGAAATCGCTTCAAAGTCCCTTGGTAAAAATTTTTTAAGTAAAATTTACGAAGTCCATCATAAACATAAAATTGATTATCCGTCTGGCACAGCTTTAATGCTAGGTAAAGGAATTGCAGATGGTCAAAAGAAGAATTTAAACAATATAATGGGAAGAAAATACTTAAACAAAAAATCTTTTCCATATTCAAAAAAAATTAATTTTAATTCATTAAGAAAAGGTGAGGTGATAGGTGAGCATGAGGTGAAATTCACAAGTGGAAAAGAAATAGTAACTCTAAATCATGAATCTTTTGATAGAGCTTTATATTCTGATGGTGCATTAACTGCTGCCGTTTGGTTAATGTCTAAAAAAGCTGGTCTTTACTCTATGCGTGACCTACTAAATTTTAAGTGAACAATAAAGAAAAGGCTAAAATTATATCTAGGATACTAAATAAAACTTATCCTAAAATTCCTATACCATTAAATTATAAAAATACGTTTACACTTTTAGTTTCTGTTTTGCTATCAGCGCAATGTACGGATGTAAATGTTAATAATGTAACAAAAGATATTTATCCCAAATATAATAAACCCGAACATTTTGTGAAACTTGGGAGAAAAAAAATTGAGAGATTAATTAAAAGAATTGGAATTTTTAGAGTTAAGGCAAAAAGTTTATTTTATTTATCTAAAACTTTAGTTGAAAAATACAGAGGAAAAGTACCAAGGACTTACGATGAATTAGAGCAATTACCTGGTGTTGGTCATAAAACCGCTAGTGTAGTGATGTCTCAAGGTTTTGGGTTCCCAGCATTTCCTGTAGACACTCATATTCATAGACTTGCACAAAGATGGGGCTTAACAAGTGGCAAAAATGTTATTCAAACTGAAAAAGACTTAAAGAATATCTTTCAAAAGAAATACTGGAATAAACTTCACTTACAAATAATCTGGTATGGAAGAGAATATTGCAAAGCTAGAGATTGTTTTGGAATAACTTGTAAAATTTGTAAAAGCTGTTATCCAAATAGAAAAAAACCAATTAAAACCAAAAAAGCATAAATGAAAATTTTAGGAATAGGCAACGCAATTGTCGATGTAATTTGTAAAGTTGATGAAAGCTTTATAAAACAAAATAATCTTATAAAAAGTACGATGAAGCTTGTAGACGAGTCTGAGTTTAAAAAACTATTATCAACACTTAAAATAGAAGAAACAGTTTCTGGAGGTTCAGTAGCTAATTCAATTGTGGGGCTTTCCCAGCTTGGTAATAAAGTTGGTTTTATTGGAAAGGTAAGTGATGACCACTTAGGGATTAAATATGAAGAGGGTTTAAAAAAAGAAAATGTTGATTTCTTCTATTCCAAAAAAAAGGAAGTAACTCCAACTGGAACTTGTTTAATATTAATTACACCAGACTCAGAAAGAACCATGATAACTTTTCTAGGGACTGCAGGAAAAATAAGTGAAAAGGATATCGATACAAATGCAGTTAAAAAAAGTGAAATTTTATTTTTAGAGGGATATCTTTGGGATGAGGGTGAACCGAAAAAAGCTTTTGAAAAGGCAATAAATAACGCTAATAAAGTTGCTATGTCATTATCTGACTTATTTTGCGTAGAAAGACATAAGCCTCATTTCCTTGAATTAGTTAAAAGTAAACTAGATATTACATTTGCGAACGAACAAGAGATTATGTCCTTAATAAATGCAAGGAGTTTTGATGAAGTTGTTGGATTCGCTAAAGAGCTTAATAAATTGATTATTATAACACGAGGCAAAAAGGGAGCTTTAGTAGTAAGCAAAAACGAAGTCACAGAGTGCTCTGCTAAAAGTAACCTCAAAATAAAAGACCTTACAGGCGCTGGCGATTTATTTGCTGGTGGCTTTTTACACGGATTGATAAATAATAAATCTATTAAAGAAAGTTTAGAAATTGGAACAAAAATGTCATCTAAAATAATTCAAATTATTGGAGCTAGACTAAGTTAATTTTTTTTTCTTTTAAAACTGCCTTTACCTTTTTTTGGCTTTACAACTCTTTTTCTGTACTTAATAGTAAAAAGATCTTTTGCAATTTTATTTCTTTTTTTCAAAGGTAATAACCGTCTTTATTATTAAATATAAATTTTTCATCCATAAATTTATCACTGATCTTTTTTCTCAATCTATAGATATGTGTCTCGACAGTATGCGTATCGGCATCTTCTGAATAATTCCAAACAGTAGATAAAATATTAACTTTTGAAATCGGTTTTCTCTTTTTAAAAAATAGTTGAAGAAGTTGAACCTCTTTCTCAGTCAAAATTATAAAATTTTTTTGCCTATATAATCTTTTTTCATTCTTATTTAATACATAGTTTTTTATTTCAATTGAGGAATTTTCGCTAAACTTTGATTTTGCAGCTATGTTTTCTACCGCAGCATTTATTTCTTTTAAGTTAGCTGGAAGTTCAAGAAAAGCATCAAAATTATCTAATAATTTTTTTTTCTTAGATGCATATATTTTTATAGTATCAGTGCTATCGATAAACTTTTTTTTATTCTTATCATTTAATACTTCATCGTGAATTAAATAAACATCGTGTTTATTATTTAAATTGTCAAAAATAGGATTAAACTTTAAAAAACTTTTAAGTTCATTTAATGTAGAAATAAATGAAGAAGGTCCAAGAATTAGAACATTTAGCTTATGCATATTTTAATAAATAAGAAATATCTTACTTACGACAAATATAAAGTAAAATGCGCTGTAGGTAAAAGGGGAATTGGCCTTAAGAAAAAAGAAGGTGACTTAAAAACTCCAGTTGGACGGTACAAAATTAAGTATATATTGTACAGAAAAGATCGTATTAAAAAAATTCAGTCAAAATTAAAAAAAATTGTAATCAAAAAGAATATGGGTTGGTGTGATGATCCAAAATCAAAAAAATACAATAAACTTATAAACTTACCTTTCAAATATAGTTATGAAAAACTTTTTAAGAGAGAAAATATTTACGATATTGTTTTAGTATTAAATTATAATATGAGTCCTATCAAAAAAAATAAAGGTAGCGCCATATTTATTCATGTTGCAAAAAAAAATTATAAAAAAACGCAGGGTTGTGTAGCTGTTGAAAAGCTAGCACTTTTAAAAATCCTAAAAGAAATAACAATTTATACAAAAATTAAGATCGTGAACCAAAAATAGAACTTCCAATCCTTACAAACGTTGAACCATGTTTAATAGCACTTAAATAATCTGCAGACATACCCATGCTTAAATTTTCAAGAGCAAGAGATTTATTTAATTCGTTTAATGATTTAAAATATTTTTCTGAGTTTTTATCGTTCGGAGGTATAATCATAAGGCCTATAATTTTAAGTTTAATTTCATTAATACAATAATTATAAAAAGAATCTAGTTCATTGACTGGTATTCCTGATTTTTGAATTTCATTACCAATGTTAACTTGAATAAAATACTCAATTTCTTTTTTTAAATTTTTTTGATGTTTAGCTAAAGTATCTGCCAATTTCTGATTATCAAGGGAGTGAATATAATCAAAAATTTTTACTGCATCTTTAGCTTTATTACTTTGCAGCTTACCTATCATATGTAATTTCAGGTTTTGATTAGTTGCTTTTTTTTCTGACCACTTAGCCATGGCCTCTTGAACCTTGTTTTCCCCATAATGGATATGTCCATGCTCTATTAGCGGATGTATATGTTCCAGAGGAAAAGTTTTGCTTACAGCAATTATGTTTACTGGCTTTATTGGCTTTAAAGAGACAATATTCGATTTTATTTTGGTATATCTTTCTACTACTATATTCATATGTTCATACGTAAAAATAAATATTTTTTTATAATTGAAAGTATCAAAGATATAGATTTAAAAAACATAAAAAAGCGAGATAAATTTTCAATAATCTACAGAAATAAAAATAATATTGAACATTTATCTGATTTATTAAATTTTAGAAGAACTTGTAAACTAAAATCAATCAAATTTTATGTAGCTAACAATGCTAAACTAGCTGTGTTATTAAATTCAGATGGAATTTATATGTCTGCTTTTAATAAAAGCCTAAAAGTTTTATCACTTAAAAAGTTCAATTTTACTATAATTGGATCAGCCCATAATTTACAAGAAATAACTTTTAAAAAAAGACAAGGTTGTAAAGTTATCTTGTTTTCAAAACTTTTTTTAGTAAATTACGACAAAAAAGCTTCGTGTCTTGGAGTAATTAAATTTAATAATTATCTAAAAATTAATAAAAACTTGATACCTCTTGGGGGAATATCAATTAATAATTTAAATTATTTGAATAACGTAAATTCTGAAGGATTTGCTTTATTATCTGCGATAAAAAAAAAGCCGGCTAATATAATTAACCGGCTTTTTTAATTATTTGCTTAAATTAAAATGCTATTGCTAGTGAAGCAATTGTGTTAGTAGCTTTTCTACCAGCTGTGAAGTCAGCATTATCTTCCTCTATTTGAGCAAGACCTAATGTCATTCCACCTGTTGTATACGCTAATTGCACACTTTGAAGTTCGTTAACAACTGTAGTTTTATTAGTAGTTGTATCTCCAGCAGCCATTGCAGATCTAGTTCTCTTTTCAAGATCTTCTACTGCATACGATACGGATATAGCATCATTCGCATCAAACTGAATTCCTGCATATTCTTTTTCATAAACAGTTGTAAATCCAGTAGTTGTTGGATCTTGATATCCACCTTCTCCATATCCAATAGAAAATTGACCTATCGTATATTTTGCAGAAAGGTTGGCAGAAGCACCGTCATCAGCTTGAATAGTTCCACCGACAGCGCCTGCAGTTCTAGCAACGTCACCTGTAATCGTTAATCCATCAATAGGTTTAGATTGGATGTATATTTGTTCCAATCTTTTTCCATCAGCGTAATCACCAACGGTACCACTTTCTTTAGCAGATAAACCTTTAGAACTTGTGTTAGTGTTAGGAGCAATACCTAACTTAACAGTTGTTCCAAATGGAATTAGATCTTTTGGCGTATGGTATTGAATGTTACCATAATCTGATACATCTAGACCTTCCCAATCAGCGCCGCTAGATAGTTTATTATAATCATTACCAACGCCTAATGCACCGATACCATAAGCTAATTCAGATGATAAACCACCTTCACTTGCGTAGATACCTATCTTACCGAAATCGCCTCCGATTTCTAGTCTAGTGTCATCATTTACTGTTGTAGCATCGTCTAATTGTACTTGGTATTTCCAAGTGAAGCCGTTATCTAGTTCTCCACTTGCTGTAAAATCTAGTTCATTGGCTATACCAATTGATTTTCCAGATGAGGCATCTGTACCACCTGTCACGTAAGTTGCAAGTGCTTTACCAGTTACAGTCATTTCTCCAGCATTTGAAACTTTAGTTATCAAAATAGACAACAAAGCAACTAATGCAAATTGTATTTTTTTCATTTTATGTCCTTTTGTTTAAAATAAAGATGTAATTTTTTAACTTTTAGTTTTTTTTTTACAATTTTTAAAAAGTTTTTTATGAAGTTTTTTAATGTGTGTTGCATAAATAATTCTATGTAATATTTAGAAAACTATGCAGTTTATATTACATTTTTGTTAAAACTTTTATTGACTATAAAAAATTCGCTTTTGAATGTATCTTTTTATATATATAAAAAATGCATTACTTTCCTTAATTTTTTATTCCATTTTTGCTCTTTTTAATAAAAATGACATTTAAATAATATAATTTTATTAATTATGTGTTTAAATTGGAAGAAACTTGAAAGATTTAAAAATGTAGCTGGTTATAAAAGTCTTAACCTGGCTTCCAAAAGATTGAAAATTTCTCAATCAAATATTTCTAGAGATATCTCTCGACTGGAGAAATGCTTATCTGTTAAGCTTTACGATAGACAGGTAACAGGTGCGGTAATAACTAAAGAAGGCGCTGAATTACTAAAAATAATCAAAAACTTTGATAACAGTTTGATGAACTTTCAAAAAGAAAAAAAAGTGTCTACTGATAAAATTATGCAAATAAAAAAGCCGGCTAATATAATTAACCGGCTTTTTTAATTTTAATTATTATTTAATTAGAAAGAAATTCCTAAAGAAATAATTGTTTGTGTTTCATCTTTACCTGATGTGTAGTCTGCATTTGTAACTTCAATGTCAGCTATACCAATAGTAGCACCACCTACTGTGTAGGCAACTTGTATAGTTTCTTGTTCCATCTCTACAGTTGCTTTTGTTCCTTTTGTGCTTCCTACTACAACACCAGTTCTTGTATTCTTCTCTGATGTATCTTCGTTGTAAGATAATGACAATGAATCATTTACATCAAACTGAATACCTTGGTATTGGTTTTCATAGTAAATTGTTTCATCATTTGCAGTTAAACCAGTTGCTGGTTGGTATCCACCTTCACCGTAACCTATAGAAAATTGTCCCATAGTGTATTTAGCACCAACGTTTGCAGAAATACCGTCATCACCGTTAGCGTCTCCGCCTTCAGATGAAGTTTCTGCTACTGAACCTTGAATTGATAATCCATCAATAGGTGCAGCTTTAACTTGAGCCATCGATAAAGATCTACCTTCTGCTTGTGAAGTTATTGTCGAGTCTGAGTTTTTAGCTGATAACATAGTTGTTGCACTCATGTTTGGTACATAACCAAGTTTTACACCTAGACCAAAAGGCAATAAACCTGATGGCGTGTGGTATTGAATGTTTGAATAACCGTCAACATCGTAACCTTTTTGGAATGTTGAAGGAGATGCATAGTCAAAACCAGTTCCTAGAGCACCGATGCCGTAAGCTAATTCAGATGATAATCCACCTTCAGAAACGTAAAATCCAACTGTACCGTAGTCAGTTCCTACTTCTAATCTTGTGTCATCGTTAGCAGCGCTATCGCCGTCTAATTGTACTTGGTATTTCCAAGTATAACCGTTGTCTAATTCTCCACTAGCTGTGAAGTCTAATTCGTTAGAGATACCTATGTTTTGACCTGCAGAAGCATCAGAACCGTTTGTTGCAAACGTTGCTGTTGCACCACCAGTTACTGTCATCTCACCTGCGTAAGAAGGAGCAATAACTAATGCAGAAAATAGGATACCTACTAATAGTTTAGATATTTTTTTCATATTTTTTCCTTTGTTGTTTTTAAGAAATTGTAATTACAATTTAATCGGAAAATACAATAACTATGCAATATTTCACTAACTATACTCTATTTAAATACTTATATTAGTAGTTGTTGCATAAATACAACATATTAACACCAATAATAGCTAAAAATGTACAATAACAAGGTCATCGTGTACTAATTAGTCAATTAATTAAATTTGTGTGTATAGTCATTATTTCTACCATTTATGTTTAAAAAAGTTGTCATAATTTTGTTTATTCCTCTTTTCCTAATACTTGCGAACTGCAACAAGAATGTAGAGAACGCTGGTGTGTCCGCAGAAGAGAAGCGAAGAAAGAATATCGAGGAAGGTAGAGGGGCGTCTATCGGGGGTTTACTGGGAAAAGTTGGTGGAACCAATTACGAGTTTAGTAGTTCTAACCCGATGTGGAGAGCTTCGCTTGAAACTTTGGATTTTCTTCCTTTAACAACAGTAGATTATTCTGGTGGAGTAATAATAACAGACTGGTACTCTGAAAGTGGGGACAACGAATCAATTAAATTAACATTAAGATTTTTATCTAATGAAATAAGAAGTGATAGTCTAAAAATAATTGTTCATAAGAAAAAATGTAATGATAATTCTAACTGCGTAACAGCTATTTCAAAAAGCGACCTAATCAAAAATGAACTTCGTTCTACTATCCTTCGCAAAGCAGCTTTACTTGAAAAATCTGATAAAGAAAAAAAATAATTTCTATGGAAGAAAGATTTAATTTTCAAGTAATTGAAAAAAAATGGCGCATTACTCTTTCAAAAAATAAACTTTACAATAAGAGCGGAAAAAAATTTTATTGCTTAGAAATGTTTCCTTATCCTTCTGGAAAAATTCATATGGGTCATGTGAGAAATTATACGATAGGTGATGTGGTTGCGCGCTCTAAATACTTAAAAGGTTTTAATGTTTTACACCCTATGGGTTGGGATGCCTTTGGATTACCTGCTGAAAATGCTTCTAAAATTAATAATCTTCATCCAAAAGAATGGACTGACCAAAACATTAAAGTAATGAAAGAACAATTAAAATCATTAGGTTTGTCAATTGACTGGGATTTGGAAATATCTACTTGTGATGAAAGTTATTACAAACATCAGCAAGAGCTTTTCATTGATTTTTATAATCATGGACTTGTTTCACGTAAGGAAACTTATGTTAATTGGGACCCTATAGAAAAAACCGTACTTGCTAATGAACAAGTTATTAACGGGAAAGGATGGAGATCTAATGCTGTTGTAGAGAGGAAAAAACTATCACAATGGTTCTTTAATATAACCAAGTTTGTAGAACCTTTACTTTCCGACCTGAAAAAATTAGAGGGTTGGCCTGAAAAAGTAAAACTAATGCAAAAAAATTGGATAGGAAAATCTTTTGGTTGTGAAATAGATTTTCAAATAGATAATAGAAAGAATAAAATTAAAATATTTACTACAAGGCCAGATACAATTTTTGGAGCAAGTTTCTTAGCTTTATCAAATGATCACCCTTTAAGTAAGGAATTTGAGAATGATGAAAACTTTAAAAAATTTAAAGAAGAATGCAACAAGACAGGCACTACTGAAGAAGCGCTAGCTAATGCTGATAAAATTGGATTTAATACAAATTTGTTTGTTAGTCATCCATTTAAAGAAGGGAAAAAAATTCCAATATATTTTGCGAATTTCGTTTTAATGGATTACGGAACGGGAGCAATATTTGGCTGTCCAGCGCATGATCAAAGAGATTTTGATTTTGCTAAAAAGTATGACTTAGAAATTATAAGAGTTGTTTCAGAAGGAAAAGATACTGAGCTTAATAAAGCTTACATTGGAAGTGGTAAAATGGTTAATTCAAACTTTTTAGACAATTTAGATATTGCTACTGCTCAAGAAAAAATAATTAATAAAATTGAAAATAAAAAAATTGGAAAAAGAAAGACTCTTTTTCGTCTAAAGGATTGGGGAATTTCAAGACAAAGATTTTGGGGATGTCCTATACCAATGATTTATTTAGAGGATGGAACAGTTGTACCAGTTGAAAAAAGTGAGCTACCTATACTTTTGCCAAAAGATGTCAATTTGAAAGCGAAGGGTAACCCTCTGGAAGTTCATCCATCTTGGAAAAATACTTATCAAAAATCTACTGGAAAGAAAGCGATTCGTGAAACCGATACATTAGATACATTTGTAGACTCATCTTGGTATTTTCTAAGATTTTGTTCACCAAATTACAGCAAGTCTCCATTAGAAGAAGAAAAAATAAAATATTGGATGCCAGTGGACCAGTATATTGGTGGGATAGAACACGCAATACTGCATCTTCTCTACTCTCGTTTTTTCACTAAAGGTATAAATAGTTTTAATAAAAAGATAAATATAACTGAGCCTTTTAAAAACTTATTTACACAAGGTATGGTGTGCCACGAAACTTATAAAGACGAAGAAGGTAATTGGCTTTACCCTGAGGAAATTGAGAAGATTTCTGATAATTTAGCAATTAAAAAGAATGACAAAAAAAAAGTAATAGTTGGTCTGTCCGAGTCAATGTCCAAATCTAAAAAAAATACCATAGATCCAGAAATAATGATTCAACAATATGGGGCAGATGCCGTCAGATGGTTTATTTTATCAGACAGCCCTCCGGAAAAAGATGTTCAATGGTCTGATACAGGGGTAATATCATCAAGCAAATTTTTGCAAAAAATTTGGAGTCTTAACAGCCAGATACTCTCAAAAAAAACAAATACTGGTAATCAAGATAAAATAACAAAATTTAATACATTAATTGAAAGTTTTGTAAGCAAAATAGATAAATCAATTGAGGAATTTAAATTTAATGTAACCGTCGCACATTTTTACGAGGTATATAGAGTTTTTACTAAGCATATTAATTTAGAATTAAGTAAAGAGTGTTTAATTTTAAACATAACAAAAATCATGAAGCTAATGATACCTTTTACCCCATATCTTGCTTATGAATGTTTGGAAAAATTAAAATGTAAAAATATAAATACTTGGCCTGAAATCAAAGGAATAAATTTGAACGAAGTTAAATTTGCAATACAGGTAAATGGAAAAACCAGAGATATAATAACTATCCAAAATAATTTAAAAGAAGAGGAGATTTATAAAATTATTTTGAAAAGTTCTAAAGCAAAGAAATTTATTGAAAATAAAACTATTTCTAAAACTATTTTTGTAAAAGACAAAATTGTAAATTATATAATTAAATCATGAAGTATAAATTTATCAAATTTTTAGTTTTTTTTGTCCTACTGTCGAGTTGTGGCTTTGAATTAGTAACAAATGATATTAATTATAAAATAAAGGAAATTAAGGTAAACGGTGACCAAAGAATCAATTTTAAGCTGAAAAATAAACTTTTATTTAATCAGAAAAATGATAATAAAAATTTTGTAAAATTAACAATAAATACAAAAAAAATTAAAAGTATTAAGGAAAAAAATATTAAAAACCAAATTACTAAATATAATATTAAGATTAACGCTGAAATTAGTTACACAATTTTATCAGAAAATATTACAGAAAAATTTTTTTTGAATAAAAATGGTTTCTTTAATGTTTCTTCTAGACATTCGGAAACACTTAATAATGAGAAAAATTTAGTTAACTTATTAATCAATGATTTGTCAGAAGAGATTATAGATAACTTAAACATTAAATTAAATGATTTATAAAAGCTATTTAATTGAAAAAAATATTAACTTATTAGAAAATAATATTGTTTTATTTTATGGAGAAAATTTAGGTTTAAAAAATACTTTTAAAAATCATATTAAAAAATTTGAAAAAGAAGCCGAAATAGTAAATTTTTATCAGGAAGATATATTAAAAAATCAAGAATTGTTTTTTAATGAATTATTTAATATTTCATTATTTTGTGAAAAAAAAAATTTCTTTATTGATCAAGCAAATGATAAAATCTTAGATTTAATTGTGGAAATAGAAAAAAAAGTAAAAACGCAAAGAATTTTTTTATTTTCAGATTTGTTAGACAAAAGATCTAAATTAAGAAATTATTTTGAAAAATCAAATACTTTTGGAGTAGTTCCATGCTACGCAGATAACGAAATTTCCTTGAAGAAAATGATATTAAATCAACTAAAGGGTTATACAGGATTATCTAACCAAAATCTTAATATAATCCTAGATAGTTGTGGACTTGATCGATCTAAACTAGATAATGAACTTAATAAAATAGAGACTTTTTTTGAAAAAAAAATAATAGATACAGATAAATTAGAAACCCTTTTAAACTTAAGAGATAATAATAGTTTCGATTTACTAAAAGACCAAGCTTTAATGGGAGACAAAGCTAAAACGAACAAATTAATAAACGACACTATTTTAGAAAATGAGAAAAATATTTTTTACTTAAACGTAATAAATCAAAGGCTGATAAAGCTTTTAGAGGTTACTAAAATTGCAAAAAACGATAATTTAGATGAAGCCATAGGAAGAATCAAACCACCAATCTTTTGGAAGGATAAAACAATATTTAGCCTTCAAGCACGAAAATGGAACACAAACAGACTAAAAAAAATGTTAAATCTAACTTATAAAACAGAACTTAAGATAAAATCTAATTCTCAAATTACACAAAGTTTACTAATCAAGAAATTGTTAGTAGATATGTGCTACTTGGCTAATGCTTAGTAAGCAAATCAGATATCAACTCAAACTGATCTAAATTTTTATATTCAATAGTAATTTTACCCGAGTTATTTTTCTTATTTACAATGTTTACTTTTAAACCAAGAATCTTTTCAATTCGATCTTGAACCTTAAGAACATTAGCATCGTAGGTATTATCTTTAAATTTTTTTTCCTTCTTTGATTTTACTAAATACTCAACTTTTCTAGCACTATAATTTTTTGCTACAATTTCTTCAGCAATCTCAGATGCATTGATTAACCCTATTAAGGGTCTCGCTTGGCCAGAAGTTAAAGTACCTTCTTCTAGCATGCTGATTATATCTGGAGGCAAAGTTAAAAGTCTTAAAGTATTGCTAACATGACTTCTGCTCTTAGACATTAGTTTAGAGATATGCTCATGATCATAATTAAACTCTTCTGACAATCTTTTATATCCCCTAGCTTCTTCCACTGGATTTAAATCATCCCTTTGTATATTTTCAACTATTGCTACTTCTAGAGACTCTACATCACTTAAATCTAAAACTGTCACTGGAATATCGTGCAACCCAGCTTTTTGAGCTGCTAACCATCTCCTTTCACCTGCAACTATTTCGTATTTACCTACTTCAGATTTATTTGTTCTAACAGCAATTGGCTGAATAATACCATTTTTCCTAATAGAATTAGCTAATTCCTCTAACTTAGCTTCGTTAAATGTTTCCCTTGGTTGATAAGGATTTCTCGTAAGATCACTTATAGAAACTTTACTTATCTCAACATTTTTATTTGTTGTATTTTTTGCTTCATCGCCAAATAGAGCGGATAAACCTCTTCCTAAACCTTTTTTCTTTGTTGGGTTCATGCTGCACTTTCTATATTATTTTGTTTTGTAAATTCTTCAGCCAATTTAAAATATGATTTACTTCCCACACAATTTTTATCGTAAATTACGCAAGGCAACCCATGAGATGGTGCTTCTGACAATCTTACATTTCTTTGAATGACTGTTTGATATACTTTCTCCTTAAAATAATTTCTTGCTTCTCTATCTACCTCTGATGAAAGTTTGTTTCTCTTGTCAAACATAGTTAAAAGTATACCCCTGATAGAGAGAGTTGGATTGAGGTTTTCTTTTATTCTATCAATTGTTTTTACCAACTGGGTTATTCCCTCAAGAGCAAAAAATTCTGTTTGAAGTGGCACCAGTAATTCATCAGATGCTACTAAAGACATTATTGTCAGAAGGCTTAAAGACGGAGGGCAGTCAATAAATATATTATCGTATTTTTGCAGTATATTATGTTTTTCACCTGACAATATTTCTTTTAAAACAAAAGCTCTTTTAGCATCACTAGCTGTCTCCACCTCTAGGCCAGATAAGTTTACATGCGATCCTATAATGTTTAAATTTTTAATATTAGTTTCTTGAATTGCTTCTTCTAAATTTATTTTTTTGATTAAAAGATTGTAGACATTATTGTCTTCATTGTTATTGTTTTTCCCAAATCCTGTAGTGGCATTACCTTGTGGATCCAAATCTATAACTAGATTATTTTGACCCATTATGGACAGTGAAGCTGCAAGGTTTATTACTGTCGTAGTTTTTCCTACTCCACCTTTTTGATTGATTACTGAAATAATATTAGTCATTAAAAATATCTGCTATAAGTATTTTAGATTTCTCGTCAGTCATGCTTTTTTCTAATTTATAAGAGTATTTATAGCTTTTGAAAGCTTTAATTGCTTCATCTTGTGCATTTTGACCCTTTAAAATAATCAATTTATGTGGTTTTTTTGCTATTTCACGTGAAACTTGTATAATTTTATCTAATTTCTTAAAAGCCCTACTAATAATATAAGCTGATTCGATTCTTTCATCGAAGACATCGGTGAATAGTGAAGCTTTAATCTTTAACTTTCCTATCATTTCATCTAAAAATTCTCTTTTTACTGGTGATTTTTCATATAATTTCACGTGAAAATTGAAATTTTGATTATGAATTGCTAAAACTAACCCGGGAAAGCCTGCTCCAGAACCTAAATCTGATAAAGAACCTTCATTAAAGTTTATATATTTGACCAACTGGGCGGAGTCTAAAATATGCCTACTCCAAATAAAACCTTCTGTACTTTTTGCGATAAAATTGTGCTTTCTATTGGCTTTTAAAAGCTCTGTTTCAAACATTTTCAATTTATCAATCGATTGATCTGTAAATTTAAGTTGCTCTTGAAGAATATTTATAACCGCTTGCTCCTGCATCAGGCAGAGGCTTTATACCTGAGTTTCTTTATGTGTGAAAGGAGTATTATAACAGCTGCTGGGGTCACTCCATCTATCCTAATTGCTTGACCGAGCGTTTTAGGCTTTACTTTTGTTAGCTTGCTTTTAATTTCATTCGATAGACCACTTAAAGTATCGTACTTTATGTTTTCAGGTATAAGAACTAGCTCATCCTTTTTAAATGACCTGATATCTTTAGACTGCCTTTGCAAGTAACCCATATAATGAGCATCTATTTCAACCTGATTGTCTATAGGCCTTCCATAGTCTGGGATATTGGAAAATATTTGCCTAATTTTTGCCATATTTACATTCCGCTGACCAATAACCTCCATGCATGATCTCTTTACTCCATCCATAGCAATTTTGATGTTATATTTTTTTGCTTCGTTAGGAGTTAGATTATTTTTATCCAATACAGATTTTACTGAAAGAATATTTTTTTTCTTTTCTAAAAAGGAACTTTTTCTTTCGTCTTTGATTAAATCTAAATCAATTCCAACGTCGGTTAACCTCTGGTCTGCATTATCAGCACGCAAAGTTAGTCGGTACTCGGCCCTTGATGTAAACATTCGGTAAGGTTCAGAAACTCCCTTTGTAATCAAATCGTCTATCATAACACCTATGTAAGATGTTGATCGATCTAAAATGAATTGTTTTTGTTTTTTGACTTTCAAGGCAGCGTTAATTCCAGCAATTAAGCCCTGTGCAGCAGCTTCCTCATAGCCGGTAGTTCCATTTATCTGTCCTGCTAAAAATAGAGATTTAATTTTTTTTGACTCTAATGTTGCATATAGCTCTCTTGGATCTACATAATCATATTCAATAGCATATCCAGCTCTTTTCATCTTAACATGCTCTAAACCCTTTATTTTAAACAATATTTGAAGCTGAATGTCTTCTGGAAGTGATGTAGATATGCCGTTTGGGTAAATAGTATTGTCCTTTAATCCTTCAGGCTCTAAAAATATTTGATGTCTCTCCTTCTCCTTGAACTTAACAATCTTATCTTCAATGGACGGGCAGTATCTTGGGCCTACTCCTTTAATGTTACCAGAGTACATGGCGCTTCTTGAAATGTTATCGCTAATGATTTTATGAACTTCATTGTTAGTATAAGTCATTCCACATTTAATTTGTCTATTATTAATCCTGTTGGTCAAAAATGAAAAGTAATAATGATCATCATCTGCAGGCTGCATTTCAAGATCATCATAGTTGATAGTGCTACCATCAAGTCTTGGGGGAGTTCCAGTTTTAAGTCTTCCTATTTGCATATTGAATTTAGCAAGTTGCTCACTTAACCCTGTAGATGGTTTCTCATCATATCTACCAGCTGGTATTTGAGCCTCTCCAATGTGTATTAAACCATTTAAAAATGTTCCTGTTGTTAATATTAATTCTTTAGTTCGTATTTCTTTTCCACTCTGACACACAAATCCAACTAATTGATCATCATTAAATAAAAATTTAACAACAGGGTCAGCAACTACTTGAAGGTTCTCGTAATTGAGTAAAATTTTTTGCATATGTTCTTTATAAAGAGCTCGATCAGATTGTGTTCTTGGCCCTTGAACTGCTGGACCCCTACTTCGGTTAAGCAACCTAAACTGAATGCCAGATTTGTCTGCTACAACACCCATAACACCATCAAGAGCATCTATCTCCCTCACCAGGTGCCCTTTGCCAAGCCCACCGATAGCAGGATTGCATGACATCTCCCCTATCGTCTCAATTTTATGTGTAAAAAGAGCAGTATTTACGCCCATTCTAGCTGATGCCGCAGCTGCTTCACACCCAGCGTGCCCACCACCGATAACTACTACATCATAGTCTTGTAAACTCATGATGGGAATGTAACTGTCTTAATTGATAATACAAGTAGTATTTTACTTGCCAATACAGAAGTCTTTAAAGATCGATCCAAGAATTTCTTCAACATCAACCTTCCCTACTATGCTTCCAAGATACCTTGTGGCCATTCTCAAGTCTTCAGCAGCAAGTTCGATATCTTTGACTTGATCCTTCTTTAAAAATTTATCAATTTCTTTTAAACACTCTTGAAGTTTAACTCTATGTCTTTCTCTTGTTATTAAGGCAGTATTGTTTGAGGTAAATTTTGTACTAAGTTTTTCTTTAATTTTATTGATTGCTTTATCAATATTTTTATTATCTTTTACTGAAACTAAAACAGTTTCTGAATCAAATTTATGATTTTGTTTATTTTGTATGTCTGATTTGTTGAGTAAAACTATTGAATCTTTATTAATCATTTCCTTAATTTCATTATTAATAGTTTTGGAAGAATTGTCTATAACCACAATATTTAAATCAGCTTCTTTCGATTTACCAAGTGCAAGTGATATACCTTTTTTTTCTATTTCATTTTTTGCATCTCTAATACCAGCTGTATCTGCTAGTATTACTGGATACCCATCTATGTTTAAATAAGTCTCGATAACATCTCTAGTTGTTCCAGCTTCATCTGAAACTATCGCTACATCTCTTTTAGCAATTAAATTTAATAGGGACGATTTTCCCGCATTCACTTCTCCTGTAATAGACACTCTAAAGCCGTCTCTTATTTTTTCCCCAATCTTATTGTCCTCTATTATTTTATTAATATCTTTATGAACGTTCTTAACTGCGATCTGTACTTCTTTAAGAACTTTTTCAGGAAGATCATCCTCTGCGAAATCTATTTTAGCTTCTATATATGAAAGTGATTTAATTAATTTTTGTCTTAAATCATCATAATATTTAGAAGCATTTCCTTGAACTAATTTAACAGCTTGTTCTCTTTGAAGTTCTGTTTCAGCATGTATTAAATCACCTATACTTTCTGCTTTTAAAAGGTCAATTTTATCGTTTTGGAAAGCAACTTTTGTAAATTCTCCTGGCTCAGCCAATCTACAATCATCTTGTTCGGACAATGCTTTTAAAAGTGCGTTGATAACAGCGTTACTTCCGTGAACCTGGAACTCTGCCAAATCATCCCCCGTATAGCTATTAGGGGCAGGAAACCACAATAATAGAGCTTCGGGATCAATTACGTTTTTAGTTTTAGGATCATAAAACTTACAAAAATTCACCTCATTAGATTTAATTTCTTTTAATTGAGTTAAATTTTTACAAACCTTAAGGCTGCTTTTTCCAGAGACTCTAACAATAGCAATTCCTGATGGGCCTCTGCCTGAAGATAAAGCGTATATGTTCATTGATTTAAATTGATAAACCTTGATTTGAAATAAATTTACTTAATTTTTTAAGTGTATCATTTTTTAAAACATTTTTTAAAATTACATCTTTTAAGGGATTTAATAATTTATTATGCTTAAAAAAGTTATGCGTCAAATCAATACCAACACCTGTAATAATATTTTCAGATTTTCTTTGATTTGAAAAATCTTCAAGAGCGGGACTGCTTTTGATCGACATGCCTAACCCTGTATAATACTCTAAAACTTCTTTTAATTTTTTTATATCTCTCAACACTAAATTGAAACCCTGACCTGCAACTGGATGGATTGTATGGAGACCTTCACCTAAAATAAGAACATCGCTTTTATAATAAGTTCGTTTTAAATTTAACGATAAAGGGTAAGTTTGAATATTAGTAATATTAATATTTTTAACTTTTAAAATTTCACAAATTTTAGATTTAATTGTAGAAGCAATATTTTTCGTTACAAATCCTTTTTTAACACTCCAAACAAAAGAGAAATTATTTTTGGAAAAGGGCAGTATTGCCAATGGTCCTTCCTTTAAAAAGAATTGACTAGTGTTTATATTTTTTGTGTTATGCTTAACATATCCAGTTAAAGCCATTTCTTTATAGTCTTTCTCTATAGATCTGCTTTTAATAACATTTTGGTAAATTTTAGAGTTTCTTCCTAGACAGAGGACTTTTAAATCATACCCGTCTAGATCGCCTAATTGATTTATGCTTTTTTGTATAATTTTAATTTTCTTTTTTTTAATTTTTTTATTTAAAATATCTTTAATTTTATCATTCTCAAATACGTATAAAAGATTGTTATTAATCTCATTGAAATTTAAAAAATTTACTTTTTTCTCATTTGACTCATAAAAAAGGTTTATCTTTTTCGACGGCCAGAAAAGTCTCTTGTCTAATTTGTCTAAAACACGATGAAAAAATTCATAATTTGAGGCTGATATAGCAGTAGTTCTCTTATCTTTTTTAAGCTTATTTTTTTTGGCTATAATTTGAACGTCTAAAGTAGGTAGATCGTTTAATGCTAAAGCAGTCATTAAACCTGCCAGACCGTCTCCAACTATGCCAATTCTCTGTTTTTTCATGTTATAAAATTTTTCTCACTTTCATAAAAATGGTAAAAAGTACGTAAAACGATTCGATATGAATACAAACTTTTTAAATAGTGTAACAAATTTTATAAAAAAACGAACCTTTGAATTTATAGGATTAATCCTTATTTCAACGAGTATCGGACTTGCCATAGCCTTTACGACATATTCACCGGAAGATCCGTCTTTTATTTATGGAGATAGAGATTTTGAAATTAAAAATTTCTTTGGGATTTATGGAAGTAGTGTCGCAGATTTTCTTTTGCAAAGCTTTGGTCTCGTTTCATTTTTAATTTTAGCTAATTTTCTTTTCTGGGGCATAAATCTAATTATTAAAAAAGAGATCAAGAGAATTGTTTTAAAATTATTTTTTGTTGTTGCATATTTAGTTTTAGGTACAATTTTTATCTACATCACTTTTAATAACTCGTTTTGGCTTATCGATAACGGTAATGCAGGTTTCGTTGGAAAGATAGGTTATGAGTTTTTAAGTACTTGGTTTCCTTACATAGATAATAGCTATTCTGCTTACGGATTATTATTGCTAACTTTAATATTATTTATTTTCTCATCAGATTTAAATTTAAAAAAGATAGCAACTGGAACTTATTCTATCATAACTTCATTATTTAGAGGAAAAAACAATACTGTTCCTGATATAAATTTTGATGAAACTTCTGTTGAAGAAAAAAGTGAAATCATTGAAAGGCCTCAACAATCGTTCTCATTTGGTAGCGAAGCTAAAAATGAAAAAATAGTAAATCCGGTAAGGTCAAAATACAAATTGCCAGTTATAGATTATCTTGAAAAAAGTTCGTCAAAGCTGAGTGATACGGATTTAAATAAAAATCGTCCTGATGGAGAATTCATGGAAAAGATTTTATTAGATTTTGGAATTGATGGTAAAATTAAAGCCATTAATAGTGGTCCAGTTGTTAGTTTATATGAATTTGAGCCTGCTCCAGGCGTTAAGGTTTCCAAAATAATAAATTTATCAGAAGACCTAGCTCGTAATACTAGTTCTACCTCAGCAAGAGTTTCGGTAATTCCAGGCAAAAATACTGTGGGAATTGAAATACCAAATGAAACTAGAGAAAATGTTTCTCTTAGAGAAATAATTTCATACGAAAAATTTCAAAAAAAAGATATCAAACTTCCAATTGCTTTAGGTAAAAGTATTTCTGGTATGCCTATAATTGGTGATTTAACTTCCATGCCACATCTTTTAATTGCCGGTACAACAGGTTCAGGTAAATCAGTCTGTATAAATACTATCATTGTTTCACTGCTTTACAAATTGAACCCAGATCTTTGTAAATTCATTTTAATTGATCCAAAAATGTTAGAGCTTTCAACTTATGAAGGGATACCTCATTTATTAACTCCAGTTATTACTGATGCAAAAAAAGCAACATCTGCTTTAGCTTGGACAGTCAAAGAGATGAACAGCAGATACAGATTAATGAGCAAAGTAGGCGTGAGAAACATAGACGGATATAACGCAAAACATAAATTAAAAATGCCTTACATCGTAGTAGTGGTAGACGAGATGTCAGATCTAATGCTTGTGGCAGGTAAAGAAATAGAAAACTACATTCAAAAATTATCACAGATGGCTAGAGCTGCCGGAATTCATATTATAATGGCTACACAAAGACCAAGTGTGGACGTAATAACAGGAACAATTAAAGCAAACTTTCCAACTAGAGTGTCATTCCAAGTAAGTTCAAAGATAGATAGCAGAACTATTTTAGGAGAGCAGGGTGCAGAACAATTATTAGGAAAAGGAGATATGCTATTTATGTCATCAGCAAACAGAATAGTAAGAATTCACGGCCCTTTCGTTTCTGAAAATGAAATTGAAAAAATCGTTAATTCTATTAGAAGTCAAGGTGAACCAGATTATATGGAGGAAATTACTGCACAAACAAGCAATGAGTCTTCGTCTATTTCTGGTGAGGATGGTGACGAAGATGAGCTTTATTCTCAAGCAGTTGATATCATTAAATCTGAGGGAAAGGCGTCTACTAGTTTTTTACAAAGAAAACTTCAAATTGGATACAATAGGGCAGCTAGAATTATTGATATGATGGAAGAAAAAGGGGTGGTCAGTAAAGCAAATCATGTTGGTAAACGTGAAGTTCTATAAAAAATTTTTAGTTGGTTTATTTTTACTTTTTTCATTTGATCTTAGCGCAAACGAGAAAACTAAAATTATAAGTCAGTTAAAAAGTTTAAATTCTTTGGAATTTACATTTAATCAAATTATTAATGATAAAACTGAAAAAGGTAGTTGCCTTTTAGAATTTCCTGGAAAACTAAAATGTGAATACTTTGACGATAAGAAGAAAGAACTAATTATAAATAAGAAAAGATTAGCTATCACGCAAAAGAGATATGATAAAACTTACTATTATCCCATATCTAAATCTCCTTTTCTGAATATCTTGTATAAGGAAAAACTTTTAGAAATCGTTAAAGCTGGTGAAATAGAAAAAGAAAATCAAATTATTAAACTTACTTACTTAGATGAAAATGAAATAAATGTTTTATTTGATAGCAAAACTTTAGACTTAAAAGGTTGGAAGATTATTGATCAATATAATAATAATATCAATTTTTCTCTAAATATTGTTTCTAAGAACGATATTTATCAAAAAGGGACTTTTAAAATACCAGAGATGTAAATAATCGCTAGCTTCCTAAATTAAAGTCCACAGTTTACTTGCTTTTTGTTTATTCATCGTATTTCATCTCTTGTTTTATCCTAATCTAACCTGATTTATCCAGAGCTAAACAATGAACACTAAAAAGTTTTTTGTTATCAACCCAAGTTTTTTTAATTTTCCATCCAGCTTTATTAGCTAAATTTTTGAAAGATTTAATCGAGTATTTATGAGAATTCTCGGTATGGATTTCTTCATTTTTTTTAATTAAATACTTTGAACCATTAACTTTAATATTACTGTTTTTTTTACATTTTAATCTCATCTCGATTCTTTTTTTTGATTTATTGTATATGGCTAAATGTTTATAAGAATTTAAGTCTATATTTCCTCCCAATTCAGTATTTATTCTACGTAAAATATTTTTATTGAAATTTGCAGTTACGCCTTTTTTATCATCGTAAGCAGAAATTAGAGTGGGAATATCTTTAATTAAGTCAACTCCAATGATAATCATTTTTGCTTTAAATTTTGATTTAAGCATTTTTAAAAATTTAATACCATCTTTTTTTTCAAAATTACCAAGCGTTGATCCTGGAAAAAAAATAACTATATTTTCTGATGAATTGACTTTAAAAGGTGGTTTATTATTTCTCGAGAAGTCGTATGCTTTTGGAGCAATAGCCACATTTGGAAATTTTTTTTTAAAACCTTTAGATATTTTAGTTATATAATCCTCAGAAATATCTAAAGGTATATATTTTTTCGGGTTATCTAAACTACCAAGAAAAATGGCTATTTTTTTAATATCGCCAGCACCTGGTTCAATTAAAACTGCGCTCTTGCCTATTTTACTAGCAATTTCAATTTTATTATCTCTTAAAATTTTTTTCTCTGTTCTTGTTGGATAGTATTCTTCCAATTTAGTAATTTGTTCAAAAAGTTTTGATCCATGAAAATCATAAAACCATTTAGAATTTAACTTCTTATTTTTTTTACTCAATCCGAGACTTACTTCTTGTAAAAATGATTTCATTTTATGTAAGGCTCAACTAAAAGACGATTAATTGGCATTGAAAATTGTCCTTGTTTTTTAGCATCAGTGCTTTCTTTGGATATTGCTAGTATTTTAGATAGACTTGTAATCATTGATTTCCTCTTATCTGGCTTTAAGACAAATGCAGCATAAAAAAATCCTGCTGCAATTTCAGCCACTTGAATGACAGGTCCTTTTATAGTTACAACATTTGTTTCGATAGTCACATTTGCCTCTGGAAATATTATTACAGGTGTTGGTATTGATTTGACGCATAACTTTTTTAAGCATAATAAATTATTAAATCCCTTAAAAGATGTAAT
>JACWDY010000029.1 GCA_014653835.1 Pelagibacterales bacterium SAG-MED28 | reverse complement strand
TGGTTTAGGTTATCAGGGGACTGCCACTGGAGAAGTTTGTTTTAATACATCAATAACTGGGTATCAGGAAATTATTTCAGATCCGTCTTACGCTGAACAAATTATAAATTTTACCTTCCCCCATGTAGGAAATGTAGGAACAAATAATGAGGATCACGAGTCTGATATAATTTGGACTAAGGGAGTAATCATAAACTCAGAGATTACTAATCCCTCTAACTATAGAGCTCTTAAACATTTAGATGAATGGTTAAAGAAAAATAAAATTACAGGTATTACAGGTATTGATACCAGAAATCTTACTAGCTTTATAAGAGATAAAGGGGCTCCTAAAGGAACTATATCTTTTTCTAAAAAAAATAAATTTAATATTAAAAAACTGCTTAAACAGACTCAAAAATGGAATGGGCTTAAAAACTTAGATTTAGCAGAAAAGGTTTCTACAAAAAAAAGTTATATATGGAAAGGTTTTAAAATTTGGAAAAAAGAAGATGGTTATTTAAAAAATAAAAAAGATTCATTTCATGTTGTTGCCATAGATTATGGAGTAAAAAAAAATATATTAAGGTATTTTGCTGATTTTAATTGTAAAGTTACTGTTGTTTCATGCAAAACTAAAGCCTTAGATATAATTAAATTAAAACCTAATGGTATTTTTTTATCTAATGGCCCTGGTGATCCTGCGGCAACAGGTAAATATGCTATTCCAATAATAAAAGAGTTAATTAGAAAAAACTTTCCTGTGTTTGGAATTTGTCTTGGGCATCAAATTCTGGCCCTTGCATTGGGTGCTAAAACAAAAAAAATGAACCTTGGACATAGAGGGGCAAATCATCCAGTTAAAAATTTAATCAAAGGAAATGTAGAGATCACAAGCCAAAACCATGGCTTTGAAGTTATTAAAAGAAATCTTCCAAAAAATATTCAAATTACCCATCAATCTCTTTTTGATAACAGTATTGAAGGTATTAAATTAAAAAGTAAACCTGTTTATTCAGTTCAATCTCAGTAGGAACAGGCGGTAAGCAAGTTTTATATAATGCCTTTATGGCAACTATAAATAAAGGAGACGAGGTTTTAATACCTGCGCCTTACTGGGTATCTTACCCGGATATTATTTTATTAGCTGGTGGCAAACCTAAAATTGTAAAGTGTGAAGAAAAAGATAATTTTAAACTCACTCCAAAAAAACTTAAAAAAGCCATATCAAAAAAAACTAAATGGATAATTTTAAACTCTCCTTCAAATCCTACTGGATCTGCATATACAAAAGATGAAATTATAAGTTTATCAAAAATATTATTGAAGTATAAGAAAACTTATATTTTAAGTGACGATATTTACGAGCATATTATTTATGATAATTTTAAATTTTTTACTATTGCTCAAATAGATAAACTAAAAAAAAGAACCTTAACAATGAATGGTGTAAGTAAATCATATTCGATGACTGGGTGGAGAATAGGTTATGCTGCTGGACCAAAAGAAATAATTAAAGCTATGGCTAAAATTCAATCTCAATCAACTAGTAACCCAACTTCAATTAGCCAAGCCGCGGCAGTTGAAGCACTAAATGGAACACAAGAATTCATTAAAGAAAGATCAGATTCATTTAAAGAAAGAAGAGATTTCGTTGTTGATAGCCTCAATAATATAAAAGGAATAAATTGTTTAAAACCTGAGGGAGCATTTTATGTTTTTTCCAAGTTGTAAAAAATTACTAGGGAAAAAAACTAAATTAAAAACTGATAAAGATTTT
>JACWDY010000028.1 GCA_014653835.1 Pelagibacterales bacterium SAG-MED28 | reverse complement strand
TGGTCAGGCTTGTGAGTTTGATTACTCTGGAACACAAGCATGTAAGGCTTTGAAAGATGAGGGTTATAAAGTTATTTTAGTAAATTCAAATCCAGCAACAATTATGACGGATCCCGACGTTGCTGATAAAACATACATTGAGCCAATTACTTTAGCGGTTCTTGAAAAAATTTTAATTAAAGAAAAACCTGATGCGATACTACCAACTATGGGGGGGCAAACTGCTCTAAATCTTGCGATGGAAGCAGAAAAAAAAGGAGTTCTAAAAAAATATAAAATAGAGCTTATAGGAGCTAACTCTAAAGCCATAGCTAACGCTGAAGATAGAAAGAAATTTAGAAAAAATATGATTGATATTGGTTTAGATTTACCAAAATCAAAAATTGTAAATAATTTTGGTCAAGCATCTAAAGCATTAAATCAAATTGGATTACCAGCAATTATAAGACCTGCTTTTACTTTAGGAGGTTTAGGTGGGGGTATTGCCAAAAGTAAAAAGGAATATCAAAAAATTATTAAAAACGGTTTGCAAGAATCTCCAGTTTCTCAGGTTTTAGTCGAAGAATGTTTAGAGGGATGGAAAGAGTTTGAGATGGAAGTCGTTAGAGATAAAAAAGATAATTGTATTATTGTTTGCTCAATTGAAAACGTTGACCCAATGGGTATTCATACCGGAGACTCTGTTACCATTGCTCCTGCATTAACTCTGACTGATAAAGAATACCAAGTTATGAGAAATGCTTCGATTGCTTGTTTAAGAAAAATTGGAGTAGAAACTGGAGGATCGAATGTTCAATTTGCTATTAATCCAAAGGATGGAAGAATGGTTGTGATTGAAATGAACCCAAGAGTTTCTAGATCTTCAGCTCTTGCTTCAAAAGCAACAGGCTTTCCTATCGCAAAGGTCGCTGCAAAATTAGCAATTGGGTACACACTAGACGAACTTAAAAATGAAATAACAAAAACTACGCCGGCTTCATTTGAACCGACAATTGATTATGTTGTTACAAAAATTCCAAGATTTACTTTTGAAAAATTTTCTTCCTCTGCTGCAGTCCTGGGTACATCTATGAAATCTGTGGGAGAAGCAATGGCTATTGGAAGAAATTTCAAAGAATCATTACAAAAAGCATTAATCTCTCTTGAAACAGGTTTTTCAGGTTTAGACCAAATATTTAAGCTTAATGTCAAACAAATTGAGAAAAAACTAAAAGAAAATATACCAAATAAAATTTTATTAGTTGGCGAGGCATTTAGAAAGAAAATCAACATTAATAAAATTCATAAACTTTCAAAAATAGATCCTTGGTTCTTGGGACAAATAAAAGAAATTATTGACGTAGAAAATGAGATTAAAAAAAAAGGTTTGCCTAAAAATTTTAATTCATTTAATTTTATTAAATCTATTGGATTTTCTGATAAAAAATTATCTGAGCTATCCAATATTAAAGAAGAGGTAATTAGAAAAAAAAGATCAGCCTTAAAAATTCTTCCAGTTTATAAAAAAGTTGATACCTGTGCTGCTGAGTTTAAATCTTTTACTCCTTACATGTATTCAACGTATCAAAGAAATTTTTCAACAAATACTGAGTGTGAATCAGATCCATCTAATAGAAAAAAAATTATTATTTTAGGTGGGGGACCGAATAGAATTGGTCAAGGTATAGAGTTTGATTATTGCTGTTGCCAAGCAAGCTTTTCGTTAAGAGAAGCTGGCTTTGAAACTATAATGATCAACTGTAATCCAGAAACTGTTTCAACAGATTATGACACCAGTGATA
>JACWDY010000027.1 GCA_014653835.1 Pelagibacterales bacterium SAG-MED28 | reverse complement strand
CTGTAATTAAAACTGTTGATAAAAAAGCATATTTATCTGCCCTAGCCTTAGCAGATATCTCAGTTGTAACCTGCGACTCTACTTCTATGATTTCTGAGGCTGCAATTACAGGGAAGCCAGTTTATATTGCTATGATGAAATCTAATAAAAATAATGGAAGATTTAAAAAATTTTATTCTCTTTTGACCGATTTAGGTATAACTAGAGAATTAAAAGATAGTGTAGAAGAATGGAGTTACGAAAGTTTAAACGAAGTAAATAGGGTTGCTCCAATAATAAAAACTAAAATGAAGACAAATGGAATTATTTAAGTCATTAGAGAATAGAACAAAATCCTTTAGCGATCCTTTCAATCACTTTGAGATTAATGAACCTTTAACAGAAAATGCTATTAAAGAAATAAGTACAGCTGATGTATTAGATCCCAAAAAAGAAAATTTAAATTATGATGGTACCAGAGCTCTTGACGGTGGAGATGGAGCTTTTCGCTCTGGAATTAAGGACGGCGGTAAAGCAAAAAAATTAAGATGTTATGTCACAAAAGAAAACGCTAATCAGTTTCCACATCTAACAAATTTCATTGAGGAATTAAGATCTGAAAAAGTTTATAAAAAAATAGGCTCTTTAATTGGAAAAGATTTAAGCAATTCATATGTTAGATTAGAGGTGATATGTGACAGAGAGGGTTTTTGGCTTAAACCTCATTGTGATATTAAAGAAAAATTGATGTCATCTATTATATTTATAAATCTTCACGACGAGTCTGAAAATTTAGGAACAGACTTTTACGATAAAAACTTAACGAAAGTTAAAACCGTTCCTTATAAACATAATTACGGATATTTTTTTACTAGCGGGCCAGAATCATGGCATGGCATGGAAAAGAAAGAAATCAAAAAAGAAAGAAGATGTATCCAAGTAAATTATGTAACTTTTCCCACTGATTGGAAAGTTTGTTAATTCTTTATATCTTGTAAAGAATTTACTTTAATATCTTCATTTTTCAGAGATTTAATGCCCTCAATACATACCTGAGCAGTCGACATATTTGTGCAATAAGGAACTTTATTTGCTAATGTAGCTCTTCTTAATGCCAAAGCATCATTTAGTTGTTTTTCACTATTACCACCACCGGTATTGATTACTAAAGCAATTTTTTTTGCATTTAACACATCGACAATATGAGGAGATCCCTGATTAACTTTATTAATTTTTTTACACTTAATTCCGTGTTTATTTATATAATCTGCTGTTCCACCGGTACCACAAAGTTTAAAATTCATTTTAGATAATTGTTTTGCTAAAGCTACCCCTTCATTTTTATGACTATTTTTTAGAGATATAAATGCCAATCCTTTAGTAGGAAGGGAATTGGAGGCTGCTATTTGACTTTTAGCAAAAGCCATTCCAAAGCTTTCATCAAACCCCATAACTTCACCAGTAGATTTCATTTCAGGTCCAAGTAATAAATCACTGTTAGGAAATTTATTAAAAGGAAATACCGCTTCTTTTACTGCAAACATTTTTTTTGTTTTGCTATTTAAATTAAATTCGCTTAATTTTTCTCCCGCCATTACTCTCGATGCAATTTTAGCTAAGGGAAGGTTTTTTGCTTTTGAAACAAACGGAACAGTTCTACTTGCCCTAGGGTTAACTTCGATGACAAATATTTCATCATTTTTAATTGCATATTGAACATTCATGAAACCTTTTACTTTTAAAGCTAAAGCCAACTTTTTAGTTTGGTTCTCTATTTCTTTTATCAAAAAGGGTTTAATGGAAACCGGCGGTAAACTATATGCGGAGTCTCCAGAA
>JACWDY010000026.1 GCA_014653835.1 Pelagibacterales bacterium SAG-MED28 | reverse complement strand
GTTTCTATTGCAAGAGAAAAGTTTCCTGGTCAAAGCGTGTCGTTAGACGCTTTATGTAAGAGATTTTCCATCGATAATAAGGAGCGAGAAATACACTCAGCGACGATTGACACGGAACTTCTCGCAAGAGTTTATATAGAACTCATGGATGCCCGTGAGCTGAGTCTTGATCTAAACGTTAAAACCCAACATGCTAGTTCTGAGTCAAATTTTGATATTCAAAAGATTCAAAATAGAGAGCCCGCCACAAGACTAACAGATGATGATAAAGAGTTGCACAAAGTTTTTGTTGAAACACTTGGTGAAAATGCTATTTGGAAGAAAAAAGAGCAATTTAATAATGAATGATTATCAAAACTATAAAATTAATCATGCATTATCAAATGTGAATGAAAGCAATCAACCATTAATACCAGCTGCAACTGTTTTACTAGTTAGAGACTATAATTCTACAATAGAAGTCTTTATGATTAAGCGTGCTATGAAAACAAACTTTGGGGGAGCGTGGGTATTTCCTGGAGGAAAAGTAGATAGCAGTGATGATATTAAAAATATAAGTAAGTACAGCCCACTATTAAATGATGAAGAGGCTTCCAGAAGACTCGGTATAAAATCCGGTGGATTAATTTACTGGATTGCTTGCATACGAGAATGTTTTGAAGAGAGTGGTATACTTCTTGCTGACAATGAACAAAGAAAAATAAACCTAGGTAGTCTCACTAGCCCTGAACTAGAAATTATTAATCAATACAAAAAAAAGTTGCTCGAAGGTAAAGATGTTTTCTTGGAATTAATCGACAAATTTGATCTAAAATTATCAACCAGTGAAATAGCCTATATCTCCCATTGGATTACACCAAAGATTGAAAAAAGAAGATACAGTACCAGATTTTTTATTGCTTGCTGTCCTAAGCAATTAGCTAGTCATGATGGTTTAGAAGGGGTTGAAAGTCGTTGGTTGGAGCCCAAAGTTGCACTTGATTTATATAAGTCCGGAGAGTTTCCCATGATTATGCCAACAATAAAAAATCTTGAATTGATCAAAGATTTTCAAAGTACCAAAACATTGCTGCTCTCAATGAAAGATAAACCAATTACTGATATCCCAAAAGTTGAACCCGTATTTGATGTTGTGGATGGAAAACCAAAGCTTGTTAGTTATTAATTTGTCTTTTTTCTTTTTTCATAAAGATCAGCAAAATTTACGGGGTCAAGCATCAGAGGAGGTAAAGATCCATCTGCATGCATATCGTATATAATGCGTCTTGCAAAAGGAAACAGTTGCCGTGGACACTCAACTAATAAATAAGCTTCCTTTATATCTTCTGTAAGATTTTTAATTTCAAATAAACCAACATATTTTAAATCAATAATATAAACATTCTTATCTTCACGCTTAGCACTAATATTAATATTTAATTCAACTTCATAAATATCGGTATCTTTTCTATTAGTAGCCTTTACGTCTACATTCGCATTAATGGCAGGTCTCTCACTTCCTTTCTGAAATGCACCAGGTCCCATGGGGTTTTCAAATGATAAGTCCTTCACAAATTGTGTTATTATTTTTGCAGATACATCCATTATTTTATTCTATCCTCATCGTCATTTATTTCTTCAAAGTCCCCTTCAATTGATACATCATCTGGATTTTGATTTTTCATACCATATCTAGAAAGAATAGAGTTTGCCACAATCTTTATGAAAATAACTCTTGTAAGGGGAATGAGTCCAAGGAACCCTAATGCGTCTGTGAAAAAGCCTGGAGTGATTAGTAAAATTCCAGATATCAATATCACCAACCCTTCAAACATAGTTTGAATTGGGACTTCTTGATTTTGAATTTGGTTATATAACTTATAATAGGTACTGATGCCTTG
>JACWDY010000025.1 GCA_014653835.1 Pelagibacterales bacterium SAG-MED28 | reverse complement strand
TAATTCTATTTTTATCTGTCATAATTTAAACTTTTGTAAGTTCAAAAGTTTCTCATAATACAATCAAAGAGAGAATTTGCAAATGTTTATGCAACAGTAAGCCAAGATATTAAATCAGATTGGGTTAATTCTTATCTTTATCGACTAATTTATTTTTACCAATCCAAGGCATCATAGCTCGAAGATCTTTACCTACTTTTTCAATAGGATGATCCGCTAAATCTTTCCTCATTTTAAGGAAGTTTTTTTGACCAGACTTGTGTTCATCCATCCACTGCTTAGTAAATTTACCCGATTGAATATCTTTCAAAACCTCTTTCATCTTTTCTTTAGTTTTGCTATCTACAATTCTTTTGCCTGACACGTATTCTCCGTACTCAGCTGTGTTTGATATAGAGTAATTCATATTAGCAATTCCACCTTCATAAATTAAATCAACTATTAATTTAACTTCATGTAAAGTTTCAAAGTATGCCATTTCAGGTGGATAACCAGCTTCGGTTAAAGTTTCAAAACCATTTTTAATTAGTTCAACTAAACCTCCGCAAAGAACTGTTTGTTCTCCAAATAAATCTGTTTCGCATTCATCTTTAAAAGTAGTTTCAATTATTCCAGATTTACCTCCACCGATTGCTGAAGCATACGATAAAGCTAAGTCTCTTGCTTTACCTGAGCTATTTTTGTGAACAGCCATAAGACAGGGAACGCCTCCACCTTTTTGATATTCGCTTCTAACAGTATGACCTGGTCCTTTAGGTGCAACCATAAAAACATCTAAATCTTTTCTTGCATTAATTAAATCAAAATGAATATTTAAACCATGGGCAAAAGCTAAACTTGTTCCCTCTTTCATTCTTTGCTCAATGTGATTTTTATAAATTTCTGATTGTAACTCGTCAGGAGTTAACATCATAACAACGTCAGCCCAAGCTGCAGCATCCGACAGTGACATGACTTTTAGTCCTTCACTCTCAGCTTTTTTTACACTAGAAGAACCTTCTCTTAAGGCTACAACAACTTCTTTTACACCACTGTCTTTTAGGTTAAGTGCATGAGCATGACCTTGGCTTCCATATCCAAAAATTGCTACTTTTTTATTCTTTATTAAATTTGTATCTGTATCCTTTTCATAAAATGTTTTCATATTTAAACTCCTATTGTGTAAAAATTTCCTCTCCTCTAGTCATTGCAACTGCACCAGTTCTTGAAGCACTCACGAGCCCTAGTGGTGTTAAAGCTATAATTAATTTATCAATTTCTCTTCTTAAAGCAGTTACTTGAATAACAAAAGACTTTTTTGTTTTATCTAAGATAACTGCGTTGTGTTTTTTACATAATTTCTTTGCTTTATCTAGTTTTTTTGAAGCTCCGACTAATTTAAATAGAGCTAACTCTCTAAATAAAACTTTCTTATCATTTCTAAAAAAATCAGCAACTTTATGAACTGGTATCAATTTACCAAGCTGTAGTTTTATTTGTTGAATAACTTCAGGTGTTCCTCTAGTTACAATTGTAATTCTTGATAATTTTTTTTTTCTATCTACCTCAGCAACTGCTAAAGACTCAATATTATAACCTCTGCCTGAAAATAAACCAATTACTCTCGCTAATACTCCGGCTTCGTTATCCACCCAAACAACAATGATATGGTGGTCTTCTTTTCCAAATTTAGTTGGTTCACTATATGCTGATTTAGATTTAACCATTAAACTAAAGTTTTACCCTCATCAGAAACTTCTTCTTTTTCATCTTCAGGTCCTAAGAGCATCTGGTTATGAGGTTTTCCAGATGGTATCATGGGATAACAATTTTCAGCTTTATCAACCACACAATCAAAAATTACCGGCTTATCTACGTTAATCATCTCTTTAATTTTCTCATCC
>JACWDY010000024.1 GCA_014653835.1 Pelagibacterales bacterium SAG-MED28 | reverse complement strand
TTTAGCACTGTTAGCTATTCCTTTTAGTTGAATATACTTATTGGCAGACTCATCTAAAAAATTAGTAATATTTCCCGTGTAAGTTCCTACGGCTAATGCTTTAACTTTTGTGTAAATAAGCTGAAGCTCATTTTTTGTTAAATTTTGGTCGGTGTAATCTTGTAAAATAAATGTTTTAACGATTGATGGTTCAAAAACTGACCATAGGACAAAAATTATTAGTGCTGGTGCAGCACACCACGCAGCTAAATAATATCCATAAAATTTTGGTAATGCCGTAAGTCTTTGTGATGATTGAATAACTAAGGCTTTTTTTCTACCGAAATAATAACTTGTGAAAGCTAAGAGAACAATAAAAGTTACAAGTATTAAATTCATAATGAGCTTTCAAGATAAAAAGGGGGTAAAATACCCCCTTTTGGTTTAATTGATATTACTACTTCTTAGCAGGCATATTAACTAACTTCGTAGCGTTAGTTCTAGAAGTTTTGTATAACTTGCCATCTAGAGGTACTAGCCCGATATCAGTTAAATAACCTTTTTTACCCATAGCTTTTTTACTTGTGAACTCTTTTACGAATTCATGTAAGCCAGGTACAACGCCAACGTGAGCTTTTTTCACGTAGAAGAATAAAGGTCTTGCAACTGCGTAACTATAATCTTGAATCGAAGCTAGACTTGGTTGACCACCTTCAATGCTTGCAGCTTGCAATTTATCTTTTGCAGCTAAGAAATAACTGAAACCAAAGAAACCGAACATTTCTTTGTCCGCAGCTAATTTTTGAATAATAAGTGAGTCGTTTTCACCAACCTCAATTACCGCACCATCTTCTCTTAACGCTTTATATTTAGCGCCAGCTTTTTTAGAAGCATCATCGATACCTTTTTTCATTACTAATGAATTCCAAGCATCTCTTGTTCCTGATGTTCCTGGAGGTACCATAACTTTGATAGGGTAGTTTGGTAATGATGAGTCGATATCACTCCAATTTTTATATGGATTTGGTACTAACGCACCATCTTTAGCAACTTCTTTTGCTAATGCTGCCCATAAATGTTTTTTTGTAAAGTTTACTGGTTTAGCATCTTTAGAATAAGCTAAAGTTATTCCATCGTTACCAACTGTAATCTCAACGATTTCTTCAACACCATTTTTTTGACATAGCGCATACTCTTTAGCCTTCATGGCTCTAGATGCATTTGTTACGTCTGGGTGCTCTGTACCCACTCCGGCACAGAATAATTTAGCTCCACCACCTGTTCCTGTTGACTCGATTACTGGTGTTTTAAATTTACCAGACGAACCAAATCTTTCAGCAACGATTGTTGCATACGGGAATACAGTTGAAGAACCTACGATTTTAATCTGATCTCTAGCTTGAGCAGAAGTTACAACTAACATTGCAACTAATGAAGCTAAAGCGATTGATAGTTTTCTCATTGTTTATCCTTTCATTTATTAATTAATTAACAAACATTGGACTCATAGAATTAAGAGGACTCTTAATTATTACAGATATGTTACAAATTTATTAAAATGATAACTTTTTAGTTGAACTTTCTAGTTATCTCTATTTGCTGATAATCAGATGCTAAAGACCCTCCGCAACTAAAAGGTCTTACTTTATTTTTAATTGCGTAGGATTGAGTTGGCTTTAATGTAACTTCTAGTTGTACAAAGTTAACTAACTTTTGAGTGAATCCTTTATCATATCTCCAAGCATTCCATTGTGTTGGAGCGGTAAATACTTGGGTTAAATAAGATGCAGCTTGTGAGTGAATCATATTACTCTCGTTTTGTCCTTTTAAAAGATTATTTTTAACTTTTTCAAAAATTTTTCTACATTTAATTGAGTCCAACATGTACGAGTTAGCATTTAAATGAGTGCTCATCGGTGCTGATACAATTAATTGAATTCCATCGTATCGTCTTGAAAATAAAGCTTCAGTATAAATTGTAGATACATTTTTATTATCTACTTCAAGAACTAAATCGTT
>JACWDY010000023.1 GCA_014653835.1 Pelagibacterales bacterium SAG-MED28 | reverse complement strand
AATACAAAAAAAGATATAAAAGGCAATAATTAACTTTTAAAAATTATGTGAATATCCACTTTCTTTAATGGCAATTTTCTTCCCTTTTTGATCAATAATTTGTGATTTATGGGCATAAGAAGTAATTTTTCCAATTTTAGAAATTCTGATACCTGTTGATTTAGCTATTTTACTAATGATTCTTGATTTTGAAGAATTTGCTGTAAATAAAATTTGATAATCATCTCCTTGGGATACAAAATTTTTTTTATGAAATTTTTTTTGAACCAGTAATTTTTTTAAATTTTTTGAAATTGGAATATCTTCTAAATATAATTTAAAAGTCAACTTCTGATTATTAATCAGTTTTTTTTAAATCAGCAATAAGTCCATCAGAAACATCTATTGTTGTATTGGCAAATAAAAAAAGTTTTTTTGTTAATTTTAGGTTAATATTTGGTTGATAATACTTATTTTCAAAATATTTTTTAAGACTCGGGCTAATACTATATTTTTTTTTTAATATATTTAATCCAGCAAAACTATCACCTAAATTTCCAGTTATATAAATATTATCATTAAGTTTAGCATTATTTCTAAGTATAATCTTTTTTGAAAAACCAATTGAAGTAATAGTAAAACTCAACTCATTTGAATTAACTGTATCACCACCACACAAATAAATATTATATTTTTTTTGTTCTTGTTTTAAAGACTTTGAAATTTTTTTTAAATTAGAGGCTGTAAAAGATCTTTTATTACCAGATCCGGATATAAAATAATATTTTGGTTGAACTCCCTTGCAAACAAGATCTGATATAGAAGATCTAATAATCTTTTTTACAACTAACTCAGGTTTTTTGAAATCTACAAAATGAATACCCTCAACGTACGTATCCACCGAAACTATCAGTTTTTTATTTTCATCAAAAAAAACATCATCATTTAAATTAAGTGAACTTTTATTGTTATTAGATAATTTTGAAAAATATCTATTTATAATTTGAGATTCAAGCATCTTTAGATCTTAATTTTTTACCAATATTGTCGAGAATAGCATTTAGGTACTTAGTTTGGGAATATTCCAAAAAAAAATTAGAAGCATTTAAATATTCTTTTATTATTATATTAAGTGATAAATTAGGTTTATATAAAAATTCATAGGTAGCAGATTTCAGAATAACTTGAAAAAGTTTATCCATTGTATGTAAAGAAAATTCGCCACTTAAATTTTTATTCAGTTCATCAAGTATAAGCTCATCTCGTTCAATAGTTCCAGTAACTATATCTTTAATAAATTTTTTAAACCTATGTTTTGGAAAAATCAATTCTTGATCATCGTTATAAAATTTTCCATATAGTTTCTGAATTATTATTACTCTAGGATTATTTTTTGGGCTAAATGAGGTTCTCATTTTTGAGACAAAATGGATAAGACAGCCTTAGCGGCTTCAGCACCTTTTTGCTTTCTAGCCTTAGCTTGTTTCATATTTAAACAAGTAATTATTCCATTTCCTACAGGTTTTTTTGAAGCTACAGACAATCTCATAATAGCATAAGTTGATGCTTGAGATATAAACTCAAAATGAGGCGTTTCTCCTTTTATGACACATCCTAGAGCAATAAAAGCATCGAATTTTTTTATATTTTTAGATATTGTTACGGGAATTTCAAAAATGCCAGGTACATTTATAATTTTAACTTTATATCTTATTGGGATAAGTTTTTTTGTATTTTCTAATAATCCAGAAGATATATCTTTATAATAATTAGCATTTACTATTAAAAGTTTATTTTTCATTAAATTATTTCTTGTTTTGTTATTTTTATATCATAACCCTCTAAACCAATAACCTTTTTTGGCGTCCTGGTAATTAATATCATTTTTCTTATTTTAAGATCCTTGATTATTTGTGCTCCTATACCATAATTTCGAATAAGATTATCACTATTTTTATTTAACTTTTTATTCTTATTACCTTTAAGCGTTTCTGTGACAGACTTTAAATTTGAATCTCTTATAAAAATCAAAACACAACTGTTAAATTTCTTAAAATAATTTAGAG
>JACWDY010000022.1 GCA_014653835.1 Pelagibacterales bacterium SAG-MED28 | reverse complement strand
CTCAAATATTTTTTTTCCAACAATTGGACTTTGGGTTAGAGCATTGATCATGACATCTTTCCCAGCTTCAATTCTTTTAGCTATAGCAATTTCTCCCTCTCTTGAAAGCAGCTCAACTCCGCCCATCTCTCTAAGATACATTCTAATGGGATCATCGCTTTTGTCAGATGTTTTTTCTTCTGACTGATTTGTTGATTCTTTTTTCTTATTAGATTGATACTGTGATTTTTTCTCTACTAAAGTAATTTTTTCGTCTACTAATATTATAAATGCACGCTCAATATTTTCATTGGTGCCGTTCCGTTTACCTAATGATTTTCCAAGTTCCTCATAGGTTATAAATCCTCTATGTTTTCCCTTATCGAGAAGTCTTTCAAATGATTTGGTTATGAGTTTTTCTGACATAATAGCAGTTGAATATATATAATGACTAGGTCTAAAAAATCTATACTTTTTTATTCCCTATTTAACTGACTTTTAAGCTTGATAAGTTCTGAATATGAGTTTTCATCTAAGTTGTTAATTAACTTTTGCTCAAGGGATTCTATTTTTTTTAAATTACATTCTTCTTTATGATCATGAACTAATTCATCCAAAAGATCTAGAATATCTTGTTCATTTTTATTTTTTGTAATTATTTGAATATTTGAATTTTCATTAATTTCCTTACTTATTTCACTATATTCATTATTAATATTTGATCTAATAGACTCTTTTTCTTTTCCTTCAGAAAAAGAACTAATAATTTTAGTTTTTAGACTTTCATTTTTATCTGAAATAAAAACTATTTCTGATAACTCCTCTAGTTTTTTCGCTGCAATTTCTAAATAGTTTAAAACTATAAATAGAATTGAAAATTCAATAATTTGAATTTTTGATAGGTTTTTTCTTTTTTGATGTAATATTCTTGTTTCTTTAAGAATTTGATAATTTTTCTCCTTTTTAAAAGGTTTGTATTTATTATTTTTTCTTGAGGATTGAATTGGTGTTAATTTTTTAATTTTTTCAAGAAAATCCTCAAGTACATACTTTTTTAATGTTTCGTCTTGTATAGAATATGTAAGTTTTTTTATATCTTTTTCAAATTTTGAGATTTCATAAGGATTGTTTTGATTTATTTTATTTAAATAATAATTCCAAATGAAAGATTGGATAATTTCTTTTTCTTTAAGTAAATTTATTAAGCCGTCTTTCCCAGTTTCCTTAATATAATCGTCAGGATCTTTACCTTGTGGCATAATAGAAAAGTAAATTTTGTTTGTTTCATTAATTAGTGGAAATAACTTTTCGGCAATTCTTAAAGCCGCTTTCTGACCGCTTTCATCTCCATCTAAACAAATAATAGGGTTTGAGAAAAACTTCCAAATTAAACTAATTTGTCTTTCAGTAAGAGCTGTACCTGAATTAGCAATTACATTTTTAATACCTGATGCGTAAACACTTACAACATCCATATAACCCTCTACAATTAAAACCTCATCAGTTTTTGATCTTAAATCTTTTGCCTTGTCTAAATTGAAGATCATATTACCTTTTTTATAAAATTCAGTTTCTGGAGAATTTATGTACTTAGCAAGTTTACTCTCACGAATTATTCTTCCACCTAAAGCGATGGTGTCGCCAGTTATATTATTAACTGGAAAAATTACCCTCGAATTAAATCGGTCAATATATTTTCCTGTTTTATCATTTTTATAATATAAACCTGTTAAATTAATATCTTCTTCAGAATATTTTTTTAATAAGTCAACATAAAAATTATTTTTCCAAGGCACATAGCCAAGCTTAAACTCTTCAATAATATTTTTCTTTAAACCTCTTTTCAAAAGGTAGTTTGTGGCATCTTGATTATTTTGATCAAATAATTGCTGATTAAAATAATTTGTGTAATCCCTAAAAATATTTTTATAAGTTTGAAATCTTAAATCTTTTTTTTGATCAAAATTAGAAAACCTGTAAGGTTGCATGCCCGCCTCGGCTGCTAAAGTTCTTACAGCTTCACCAAAACCTATGGATTTTGTTTTCATTAAAAAATCAAAAATATTTCCGTGTTCGCTACTACTAAAGCAATGATAAAATTCTTTTTCATCATTCACTGTAAATGAGGGACTTTTTTCATTTTTAAAAGGAGAAAGCCCAATAAATTCTTTTCCTCTTTTTTTTAGTTGAACTGTTTTTCCCACAACTTGAGATACTTTTAATCTCAGTTTTATTTCATCAAGATATTCTTTTGGATACTTCATATTAACTTAAAAGTTCTTTTATAATTGAGTT
>JACWDY010000021.1 GCA_014653835.1 Pelagibacterales bacterium SAG-MED28 | reverse complement strand
GGAGAAAAAGTAGTAAGAGAAAGTTTATTGCAGGGAGCTATTTTAACAAGGGTGGCCACAAGTCATATTCGAGTGGGAACTTTTCAATATATTGCTGCAACCCAAAATATTGATGATCTTAAAACCTTAGTTAATTACACAATCAATAGACACTATCCAGAAATTAAATCGTCTAAAACAAAAGCTTTAGATTTATTAAATCTTGTCATGGAAAAACAATGTCAGCTTGTAGTAGATTGGATGCGTGTAGGATTTATTCATGGAGTAATGAATACAGATAATATGGCTATCTCTGGTGAAACAATCGACTATGGTCCTTGTGCATTTATGGATCATTACGACCCCAAAACAGTGTTTAGTTCAATTGATAAATTTGGCAGATACGCTTTTTCTAACCAGCCTCCAATAACTAAGTGGAACTTGGCGAGATTTGCTGAATGTCTTATTCCTCTAATAGATAAAAATGAAAACACTTCAATTAAAATTGCATCAGAAATTATTGATAATTTTCAAAATATTTATGAAGAAAAATGGTTAAATATGATGAGAGATAAACTTGGTTTGTTTGGTGAAGACATAAATGACAAAAAACTGATTAAAGATTTATTAAAATTGATGGAAAAAAATAAATCAGATTATACAAATACTTTTTACAATTTAATGGATATCAAAAATAATATTTACAAGGATAAAAATTTTATCATCTGGATTAATAATTGGAAAAAAAGAATAAATTCAAATAAAACTAGCAATCAAAAACAAATTGAACTTATGAAAAAATCTAATCCAGTTGTCATTCCTAGAAATCATAAAGTAGAGGAAGCCTTGGCTGCCGCAGAAGAAGGTAATTTTGAAGTTGTTATTAATTTACTATCTATTTTGAAAAAACCTTATGATTTACAAAAAAATAGTGCTGATTATCAATCTCCTCCACTTTTAAGTGATCAAAAATATCAAACTTTTTGTGGGACTTAGACTTATAAAACATAAGGCTCTGGTCTAGCACTATTTCCCAGAACTCTTTCTACTGCAAAATCACTTATGTCTATTGTTTGATAAGACCCTGTTGTAATTAATTCGGTCAATGCCCTTCCAATACCTGGTGCTTGCATTAAACCTCTTCCTGTAAATCCTGAAGCCATATAAACATTGTCATATTTTGGATGTTTACCAACAACAGCATTGTTATCCAATTTATTACAATCATAATAACCTGCCCATCCACCAGTTAACTTTAATTCTTCAAAAACTGGTATTCTTTTAGCCAATGCCGGCCAAACCAATTCCTCATAATCGTTCCAGGCTGGTTCTAAATCTTCTGCATCAAAAACTGAATTTGGTGATCCTGCTAAATACTCTCCTCCTTCAGGCCTCCAATAAACACCTGTAGTTAAATCTCCAGTTAAAGGCATTTCTTTTATGTATTTTGGGCATTTAACTCTAAATACAGTATGTTTTTGAGGAACAACGGGGATATCATCAAGTAATTCTTTTGTCCAACAACCTGCGGCTGAAACAATTGTTTTTGCTTTTATTTCAGAAATACTTTTAACCTCACCCTTTATAAACTCAGCTCCAAGTTCTATAGCTTTACTTTTTAAAGCACCATGGAACATGAATGGATCAATCCATCCCTCACTTTGATTGTCAGTATATGTTGCAGTTTCAATGCCTTCATCATTAATATACGGAAATATCTTTGATAATTCCGAACCCTTAATATTTTTTGTTCCAGCTTCGCATTCTTTATGATTTTCTAAAGCTCTATATTGCTCTTCTGCATGCTCTGGGCCAAACATTAAGAGATATCCATTAGTAACCATGCTAGCAGTAGGGTTTGGATTTTTTTCAGTTTTTAATAAATCTGGAATTTGATAAATAAATTCTCTAGCAAATTTTCCTAATAATATGTTTTCTTTTTGAAAAAATTGCCTTCTGAATCCTCCTAGAGACAAAGGAAATGAAGCAGTTTTATAAGTGGGGTCTCTTTCAATTACTTTTACTTTTCTGCCTTCTTTAGATAAAAAATAAGCGGTAGCTGCTCCAATTATTCCACCACCGATTACGACTACATCATCCATATTAATTTATCATTATAAGATTTACATTCAGAAATAGTGCAAAGCTACACCAAAGTAAATAAGGAATCATTAAATAGGAACTAACTAGATTGACACGTTTAAATCTTAAAATGAGATTAATTATCAGTCCAATCAATAAAATTAGAACAAATAAAGCTAAGACCATATTGTGAAAAACAAAGAAAACTACACTCCAAGTTGTATTAAACACAAGATGAATTAAATAAACATAAACTGTATTTTTATCCCTACTCTTTGAAT
>JACWDY010000020.1 GCA_014653835.1 Pelagibacterales bacterium SAG-MED28 | reverse complement strand
GACAGGTTCAAGAGTAATGTGTATAAGTGAAAAAGTTTTAAATGTATTTAAACAAGCAGGCTGGAAAAAATTAGAAGTTTTTGAACCTGGAGAGGAATTGTTAAAAATAGGTAATTAAATGGAAGTATTACAAAATTTTAAAAATCTTTTTTTTGATGTATGGGATAAAGGGATATCTGGTGTAAATATATCAGAAATTTTAATAGCACTTGGAATTTTCTTATTCTTTTTATTTTTAAGAGGAATTTTTTCGAAGTTTATTGTCAAGCGTTTAGAAAACTACGTATCAAAAACAACAAATAATTTTGATAATTCTCTTGTGTTTTCAATGGAAGGGCCTGCAAAGTTTTTTCCAATTGTTTTAGGTTTTTTCGTTTCAACGAGTTATTTAACCATAGAAACTCAAGCAGCTGAATTTTTAGAAACTATTAATAGGTCTCTAATAACTATATTAATATTCTGGACTTTTCATCAAATTATAGGACCCTTATCAGTCGTTATAAGGTCGGTAGGAGATTTATTATCAAGAGATTTAATTAATTGGATAATAAAAGCTATTAAAGTTCTAATAATAATTCTAGGTCTAGCAGCTGTTTTAGAATTATGGGGTATAAAAATTGGACCAATTATTGCAGGTTTAGGACTTTTTGGAGTAGCTGTTGCTTTAGGTGCTCAAGATTTATTTAAAAATTTAATCTCTGGAATATTAGTTTTAGTTGAAAGGAGATTTCAAGTAGGAGAGTGGATTTATGTTGAAGGAGTTATAGAAGGAACAGTTGAGTCTATTGGCTTTAGATCGACAGTTGTAAGACGTTTTGATAAATCATTAGCAACTATTCCAAATTTTCAATTTGCAGAAAAAGCTGTAATCAATAACTCTCAAATTACTCATCGAAGGATAAACTGGGTTATAGGATTAGAATATAGAACGACGAGCAAACAACTTACAGATATAAAAAATGAAATAGAATCTTTTATAAAAAGAAGTGAATACTTTTCAACTTCAGATGATACAATATTATCTGTAAAAGTTGACCAATTTGCCGCAAGTTCAATAGATATAAAACTAATTTGTTTCACAAAAACTACTTATTATTTAGAGTGGTTAAAAGTTAAAGATATATTAGCCTTAGAAATAAAAAGTATAGTAGAAAAAAATAAAGCCTCATTTGCATTCCCAAGTACATCTATTTATGTGGAGAAAAATTAATGAAATCTGTTTTAATATTGTTTGATAATATTGTGAGTATTTATATCTGGATTTTAATTATTAATGCAATTATCAGCTGGTTAGTTGCTTTCAATGTTTTAAACACTAGCAACAGATTTGTTTATTCTGTTTTAGATGTTTCATATCGTTTAACTGCACCTCCTTTAAATTATATTAGAAGATTTCTTCCTAACTTAGGATCAATTGATATTTCACCAGTTGTCTTAATTTTAGCATTAATGTTTTTGAGAAATTTAGTTTTTGAAATGCTAGCCCCAGGATTATTTTAATAATGATAATTGATGGAAAAAAAGAAGCAGCTAATTTGAGAGAAGAGATTAAAAACGAGATACTTGAAATAAAAAAAAGGATAAACAAAAATCCCAATTTAACTGTTATTTTGATCGGTGATTTTACCCCAAGCCAAATATACGTAAGGAATAAAGAAAAAAATTCAAAAGAAGTAGGCATTACTTCTAATATAATTAAATACCCCAAAGAGGTAAAAGAGAAGGAAGTTTTGAATAAAATTAATGAATTAAATAATGACAAGAATATTTCTGGTATATTAGTTCAACTCCCACTACCTGAACAAATAAGTAAAGAAAAAATTATAAACGCAATCGATCCTAAAAAAGATGTAGATGGTTTCAATCCTATAAACGTTGGTAATCTTGCCTCTGGCTATAAGTCTATTGTTCCTTGCACTCCATTAGGTTGTTTATTGTTAATTAAAAAGTTTGAAAAAAATCTATCTGGAAAACATGCTGTAATAATAGGTAGATCTAATTTAAATGGAAAACCAATGGCTCAATTATTGTTAAAAGAAAATTGTACAGTAACCGTTGTTCACTCTAAAACTAATAATTTACAAGAGGAATGTTTGAAAGCAGATATCTTAGTGGCTGCTGTTGGAGTACCAAATTTAGTTAAAAAAGATTGGGTAAAAAGTAGCGCTATTGTTATTGATGTAGGAATTAATAAGGTAGGAGATAAAATTGTTGGGGATGTTAACTTTGAAGAAATTAAAGATAATATAAAAGCAATAACACCTGTTCCAGGAGGTGTCGGACCTATGACAATTGCTTGTTTGCTAAAGAATACTTTGGAATGTTTTAAAGCTCACCAGATTTAGACTTATCTATTTTAAGATATTTACTATTTCTAAATCTTATTATCACTGTGGCTATAGCAACAATTAAAATTGCTACTGATATATAAATTAAATTAGAAGGATCACTCTCTTTATCTTGCAATATGATGAATCGTGCGAGTGCAGTAATTGCTATCACTAAAGGATATGTAATTCTAACTGCTCTAGTTTCCCAATAAGATCTGACTAAACCTATTACTTCGATGTAAATAAACATTAACAATAAGTCCGCAAGTGTTATATCTCTATTAAAATACATATCTCTCATCTCTAAGAAGAAGGCTACAACAGTAGATATTAGAACTATCAAAACAGCTGTTAATTGAATATTTCGAATCGTTTGGTTCATTTCAGTTTAACCTATCAGAGATTTATGCTTTGTTTAACTGTTTAGAGTGATATTTAATAAATTTTTCAACTTTATTTTTATTGAATGACTTATTTTCCTCAAATGAAACTTTTTTCATTGAATAAGCTTTATTTTTTGTGCGTCTAGATAAAATTGTAACATTACCTTTAAAAACGCTTAGAGTAATTTCACCAGCTACTTGATTTCTTTTTTTATCAATTATTTTTTGAAGTTTAATTCTTTTTTTTGAAAACCAGTATCCATTATAAACTAGTTCTGCGTACTCAGGCATCACCCTTTCTTTATCATGAGCAGTCCTCTTATCTAAAGTTACCGACTCGATTGCTCTATGAGCAATATACAATAAGGTTCCACCTGGTGTTTCATAAACTCCTCTAGATTTAATTCCGATAAATCTGTTCTCAACGAGATCCACTCTGCCAATAGCATTTTTTCCAGCTATATCATTTAATTTATCTAAAAGTTTTTCCGGTTTAAGTTTTTTTCCATTTACTGCAACTGGATCACTATTTTTAAAAGTAATTTTTACTTTAGTTTTTTTATTTGGAGCTTTTTCAGGAGAAATGGTTCTTTGAAATATGAATTCCGGTGCTGAATTTTTAGGATTTTCTAAAACTTTTCCTTCTGTCGAAGTATGAAAAATATTATCATCGACTGAAAACGGTGGTGC
>JACWDY010000002.1:90000-158300 GCA_014653835.1 Pelagibacterales bacterium SAG-MED28 | reverse complement strand
CTCTATTTTGTCTCAAAATTTTTTTAGAAATTTTTATTTTTGCAATTTTTTCTACTATATTTAGTGCCTCGATTATTGAACAATTTGATAATCTTCCGCCACCAGTATTATAAACCTCTCCACAACTTGGCTTTTTATAAAACTCCCAAAAGCATCTTACTAAATCCTGACTGTGTATATTATCTCGAACTTGTTTTCCTTTGTATCCGATTATTGTGTATTTCTTGTTATTTAATGAGGCTTTAACTAAATAAGACAAAAAACCATGAAGTTTTGCTCCTGAATGATTTGGTCCAGTTATGCAACCGGCCCTAAAACAGGCTGTTTTAAGACCAACATTTTTACCATATTCCTGCACAATTAAATCAGCGTAAGATTTTGAGGTTCCAAAAAAACTATGAGTGCAGTTATCTATAGACATGGTCTCATCTATACCTGACTTAAATTTATGTATGCTTCGGATTTCCCATCTAGTTTTTTTTTCCACCAAAGGTAAAAAATTTGGATTATCTCCATAAACTTTATTTGTAGACATAAAAATAAAAGGAGCCGCTGGACAATTTAATTTAGTTAGTTCTAAAAGATTAAGAGTGCCTTTTGCATTTATATCAAAATCAATAAATGGTTTATTTTTTGCCCAATCATGCGAGGGTTGCGCAGCGGCATGAATGATAACTTTTATATTTTTTTTGTATTTTAAAAAGATTTTTTTTAAAGCCTCAAAATTTCTTATATCGATATTATAATGTTTATAAGATTTAATTTCTTTTTTTAGTTTTTTCTTTACCCAAGATATATCTCCATCTTTTCCAAAAAAAAATTTTCTTATATTATTATCTATGCCAATAATTTTAAATCCTTTTTGCGCAAAAAAAGCAGAAGACTCTGATCCAACTAACCCACACGATCCTGTAATAAGAGCAATATTCATCAAAAGTATTTTCTTAATATCTTATTTTTTTTTAGCCAATCGTAAATATCATTTAAAGTTTTATTAACTGTTATTGTAGGCTTCCATTTATAGGTCCTATGTATCTTTTTGTTGTCAGTAATAAAGTAAGGTATATCAAAATCGGAAGTTTTAGATACTTTTTTAATTTTTAATTTATTTTTCGTTAATTCTTCACATTTTGAAGTTAAACTTTTAAGAGAAATGTAATTTCTTAAACCACCACCAATATTGAATGTATCGTTATTAATCCTATTAAAATTTTTTATTTGTTTATAAATTATTTCACACACATCGTCTATGTGTATAATATCTCTAACCTGATTTCCATGACCACCAAAACCTATATACGATAATTTTTTTTTAAAAAAATGTTTTGCTACCCACAGAGGAACAAAGCCTTGATCTTGTTTCCCAAATTGCCATGGACCAGCTATGACACCGAATCTATTAATAATGTATTTTAAATTGGTTTTAAAAAACATTTCTTTTATTAACTTTTCAGAAGCAAGTTTTGTAAATCCATATAGTGAACTTGCTGAAGAGGTTTCAAAACTTTCATTTATTACTTTTGAAATTTTTTGTGGTTTAAATACATTTAAACTTTTAGTAAATCTTCTTAACTTCTCAATCGAATAAACCCTACTCGAAGATAAAAATATTATTCTAGTATTGTCCTTAATACACTTTTTAAGGATATTAAATGTTCCAACGAGATTTGTTTTAAAAACTCTATCAGGATCCTTTCTGGAAGCTTCTATTGCTGGTTCAGCGCAACAGTCTATTATAATGTCAAATTTTGGAATTAATTTTACCTTCTCAAATTTTTCAATATTAATGTTAAAGTTTTTGATATTGTATTTTTTTAACCTATTCCTATTAATAAGAGAACCTTTTCTAATTAGATTATCTAAGCTTGAAATCTTTGCTTTTTTAATTTTTTTTCTCAAGTAAATGGCTATATTTGAACCTACAAAACCACATCCACCTGTAATAAGTATTTTCATTATATTTTAATTAACTTATTAATATTCAAAAATAAACAAATTTTATGCTTTCGATATTAATACCAGTAAGGAATGAGTCAGAAAGTCTAAGAGATATTGCTGAATATTTTTCTAAAAACCTAAGTAATATTATCTATGAAATCATAATTATTAATGATTTTAGCGATGACGATACTTTAGAAAAAGCTCGTACTTTATTTCAAGACAAAAAAAACTTTAAAGTTATTGATAATAAAAAAAAAGGACTTGGAGGAGCTATAAATTTAGGAATAAAAGAAGCCCAAGGCATCAATTTAGTAATAATGATGGCAGACCGTTCAGATGATATAAAAGATTTAATAAATTATAACAACTTAATGAATTCGGGAAATTATGATGCAATTTTAGGATCAAGATTTTTACCGGAGTCAATAATATCTGAATACCCATTCAGAAAATTGGTTTTGAATAGATTATTTAATTATTTCGTAGGACTAATTTTTTTTAATAAGTATAATGATTATACAAATGCGTTTAAAATTTATAAAAAAGAAGTTTTAATGGAAATAAGACCTTTAATTTCTGAAAGTTTTAATATATTTTTAGAAATACCTCTAAAGATTATTTCTCGCAAGTATAGATATAAGATAGTTCCAATTAATTGGATAGGTAGAAAAAAAGGTAGTTCTAAATTTAAGATTAAAGAATTGGGTGCTAAATATCTGTTTACACTTATTTATTGTTTTATTGAAAAAAATTTACTAAATATTAAAAAATGAAATTTATTATTAATATGTCTCTACAAAAATCAGTTATATTCTTTTTCGCAATAGTCCTCGTAATATTAATATTTTTCACTATTATTTTATAGCTTTAAATATAATAAAATAATTATTCCTAATAAGATTCTATATAAAACAAAAAAATTTAAATTAAATTTTTTTAAAAAATTTAAAAAAAACTTTATAGTTATAAAAGAAAAAGAAAAAGATAAAAAAATAGCCATCAAATTTGTCTTAGTAAATAAAGAATTTTCAGAAATTAAAATATTTTTAAGTCCAAATATCGAGACTGCCCCTAATATTGGAATAGATAACAAAAAAGAAATTTTTGCTGCCTCAACTCTACCAAATCTCAAAAATCTTGCTGCAGTAATGGCTATGCCAGATCTACTTACCCCAGGTATTAAAGATAATATTTGCAACATCCCTATAGATATTGCTGATTTAAAATTGAAATTATTTTCAATATTATTGTTCATTTTTGACTTATCACTTAAATAAAGAAAAATAGCAAAAACGATTGTTGTACAGGCTATTATTTCGGGATTTCTAATTTTATCTATATAATTTAACTCAACAATTAAAAAGCCAACTAATATTGTGGGAATTGATGAAACTAAAACATTTAGAAAGAGAGTTTTATTTTTATAAAAATCTATAATATCTTTATAAAAATATAACAATACTGCAATAAAAGAACCAATATGCAAACTAACATCAATTGAGAGACTTTGATTTTGAAATTCAAAATATTCTGAAACTAAAACTAGATGTGAAGAGGAACTGACTGGCAAAAATTCTGTTATTCCTTGAACTATGGATAATAAGAATATTTCAATCATTCAAAAAAATAAAATTAAAGGTTGTTTTTTTGTTGGCAACTTCAAATGCATAACAGGTATGCAAAAAATCACATTATTTTTTTGCGTTTTTTGTAATAAAGGTAATTATTATTGACCTTTAAAAGCTATCAATATCGATATTGTTAACTTATGAACTCTTTTATGAAAAAAAAAATGTTACAATTTGTAGATCTTAAACAAGAAACACCTGCAAAAAGAGATACAAAAAAAAGGAAAAGTGATTTTAAGGAAATTTATGGAGAATACATAACCGATAAAGCAACTGAACAATCAAGCAGATGCTCACAATGTGGAGTTCCTTTTTGTCAAATCCACTGCCCCTTAAGTAATAATATACCAGATTGGCTTAAACTTACTGCCGAAGGAAGACTTAAGGAAGCTTATGAAGTATCTCAAAGTACAAATAACATGCCCGAAATATGCGGTAGAATTTGCCCTCAAGATCGTCTTTGCGAGGGAAATTGTGTAATTGAGCAATCAGGCCATGGAACCGTCACTATAGGGTCTATAGAAAAATATATTACTGATACTGCTTGGGACAAAGGTTGGGTCAAACCATTTAAAGTTAAGAGAGAACTAAAACAATCTGTTGGTATCATCGGCGCTGGACCAGCCGGAATGGCTTGTGCAGAGGAGTTAAGAAAATCAGGTTATCAAGTTACTATTTATGACAGGTACGATAGACCTGGGGGTCTTTTAATATATGGAATTCCTAATTTTAAACTAGAAAAGTTTGTTGTTGAAAGAAGAACTAAGTTACTCAAAGAAAATGGAATAAAATTTGTTCAAAATTTTGAAGTTGGACAAGATAAAACATTGTATGAACTTAAAGAAAAACATGATGCGATATTAATCTCAACTGGAGTTTATAAAGCAAGAGAAATTAATATTCCAGGTCACGAACTTCACAACATTTTTCCAGCAATGGAATTTTTAACTGCTTCAAATAGAAAAGGACTGGGAGATAAAGTCAAATTATTTGATGACGGAACACTTAACGCTGAAGGAAAAAATGTAGTAGTTATTGGTGGTGGAGATACTGCAATGGATTGCGTAAGAACTTCGGTGAGACAAAAGGCAAAATCAGTCAAATGTTTGTATAGAAGAGATAGAGAGAATATGCCAGGATCCGCAAGAGAAGTAGGCAACGCCATTGAAGAGGGTGTAGATTTTGTTTGGCTTACTAGTCCCAAAAGGTTTATTGGAAATACTAAGGTGGAAGCGGTAGAAGTAAATAAAATGAGATTAGGTGAACCCGACTCTTCAGGTAGAAGAAGACCAGAAATTGATTTAGGTTCCGAGTATAAAATATCCGCAGATCTTGTAATAAAATCTTTAGGGTTTGATCCTGAAAACTTACCTAAATTATTTAATGCTGAGGAGTTAGTTGTTTCTCAATGGGGTACAATAAAAATAGATTTAAAATCTATGCAAACTAATCTAGATGGAGTTTTTGCAGCAGGTGACATTGTAAGAGGAGCATCATTGGTAGTATGGGCGATAAGAGACGGACGAGATGCAGCAACACAAATAGAAAAATATTTACAACTAAAAATTAATAAGAATAAGTCTGTGGAAGCAGCCTAATACAAATGAAAAACTACAAAAAAAATAAAAAAATATTAGAAGAGAGTTTTAATTATAATCAAGAAATGGAGCACGATGCTTGTGGTGTGGGACTTATTGCTTCTACAAATGGAAAAAAGTCTAGAAAAATAGTTGATTATGGTATTCAAGCATTAAAAGCTATTTGGCATAGAGGAGCCGTTGACGCAGACGGAAAATCGGGAGATGGTGCTGGTATACAAATTGAGATAGCGCCAGAGTTTTTTAACGAAAAAATATTATCTACTGGTCATACTCCTGACGAAAAAAAAAGAATTTGTGTAGGTATGATTTTTCTTCCAAGAACAGATTATGCCCAACAAGAAAAATGCAGAGAAGTAATAGAAGCCTCTCTGCTAAAGGCAAACTACTTTATTTATGGTTGGAGACAGGTACCAATTAATCCCAGTGTTCTAGGAAAAACAGCAGATCAAAACCGTCCAGAAATTGCACAAGTGATGTTCAAAAAAAATGAAAATCTTGAGACTAACGATCTTGAAAGAGATTTATTTGAAACTAGAAAAAAAATTGAAAAGATAGCTAGAGAAAAACAGTTAAAAGATTTTTATATTTGTTCACTAAGCTCAAGATCAATTGTTTACAAAGGCATGTTCCTAGCAGAAATGTTATCAGATTTTTATACCGATCTTAATGATAAAAAATTATCTTCGAGATTTGCGATTTTTCATCAAAGGTATTCTACTAACACATTTCCAAGCTGGGACTTGGCCCAGCCTTTTAGAACCCTGGCCCATAATGGAGAGATAAATACTGTTAGAGGAAATATTAACTGGATGAAGATCCATGAGCAAGACATGTCTAGTTCATTGTTTAAAAATGTAAAAGATTTAAAACCAGTTATACAAAGTACGTCAGACTCTGGTGCTCTAGATAATGTTTTCGAATTACTTACGCACTCTGGAAAACTTGCTCCATTAATTAAATTAATGATGATACCTGACTCTTGGTCAAAAAGAAGTAAGACTGTACCAAAAAACCATCAAGACTTATTTAATTTCTTAAATAGCACCATAGAACCATGGGATGGTCCGGCAGCTATCTGTGCAACAGACGCTAAATGGGTTTTAGCTTCATCTGATAGAAATGGTTTAAGACCACTTAGGTACTCGATAAGTTCAGAGGATTTATTTTTTGTTGGTTCTGAAGCTGGAATGATAAAAATTCCCGAAGAGAAAATTATAGAAAAAGGCAAACTTGGCCCAGGACAAATTATTGCTATAGATTTAAGAAAGGGAAAATTATTTAAGGATAAGGAGATTAAAGATCTCTTAGCAAAAGATTATAAAAAATATAATAAACAAATTATTGATTTAGAGAAAAAGCTATTTTCTGAAAACGAAAAACCAAATTTTGTAAGTGAAGATTTACGAAAAAGACAATATTTATCTGGTCTAAGCATTGAGGATTTAGAATTAATACTTCACCCCATGGCCGAAGAAGGAAAAGAAGCAGCAGGCTCTATGGGAGATGATACTCCAGTTGCAGTTCTGTCAAGTCACTTTAGACCTGTATCACATTACTTCAGACAAAATTTTAGTCAAGTTACTAATCCACCGATTGATTCTCTTCGAGAAAATAAAGTGATGAGTTTAAAAACTAGATTCGGAAACTTGGGAAATATTTTAGATTTCGATAATTTGACCGAGGAGAATATTTACGTTCTCGATAGTCCTATACTAACTAATTCACAATTTTCAAAATTTAAAAAATTTTTTTCAAAAAAAATTAAAGTAATTGATTGTACTTTCGATATTCACAAAACTCTAAAAGAAAGAATAGAGATAATTCGAGAAGAAGCAGAAACCGCAGTAAGAGAAGGAGGCACGTGTATAGTGCTCTCTGACAAAAATATTTCTGATCAAAAAGCAAGTATACCCAGTATATTAACTGTAGGAGCTGTGCACTCACACTTGGTCAAAAATGGTCTGAGAGGTTATTGTTCATTAAATGTTGAGTGTTCTGACGCTATGGATACACATTCATTTGCTATTTTAATCGGAGTTGGCGCTACAACAATAAATCCGTATTTAGCAATAGATAGCATCTTCCAAAGATTTGAAAAAAAGCTGTTTGGTAAATCTGATTTTGAAACTTGCGTGAGTAAATTCAAAAAATCAATAGACTCGGGTCTTCTTAAAATAATGTCTAAAATGGGTATCTCAGTAATTAGTTCATACAGAGGCGGATGTAATTTTGAAGCTGTAGGTCTTAGTAGAGCTATCGTTTCAGACTATTTTCCAGGAATGTCGTCAAGAATTTCAGGAATAGGTATAATTGGAATTGAAAAAAAAATAAAAGAACTTCATGTAAAATTTAAAGCGAAAAATGTATTTACTCTTCCTATTGGAGGTTTGTACAGATACAGAAAAAGCGGTGAGAATCATCAGTATCAAGGTAAGCTCATTCATTTGTTGCAAAGTGCAGTAAGTAGCGGGTCATACGATCAATATAAAAAGTATTCAGCTGGTATACATAATTTACCACCAATTAATATTAGAGACTTAATTGAATTTAAAAAATTACAAAAGCCAGTCGATATTGATGAAGTAGAGTCAGTTGATGAAATCTTAAAAAGGTTTGGAAGCGGAAGTATGTCCCACGGAGCATTATCTGCTGAAGCACATGAAACTTTAGCCATGGGAATGAATCGAATTAAAGGCGCTTCATGTAGTGGCGAGGGTGGAGAAGACGCAAAAAGATTTGTTAAGCTTTCAAACGGAGATAGCGCAAATTCAAGAGTAAAACAAATTGCATCAGCAAGATTTGGAGTGACAGTAGATTATTTAAATAATGCAAATGAAATAGAGATAAAAATTGCTCAAGGGGCAAAACCAGGAGAAGGAGGGCAGCTACCAGGATTTAAAGTTACAGATGAAATAGCAAGGTTAAGACACTCTACGCCAGGAGTAACTTTAATATCGCCACCACCACATCACGACATTTACTCAATCGAAGATTTAGCTCAATTAATCTATGACCTAAAACAAATTAACCCAGGCGCAAGAGTTGGAGTTAAGTTGGTTGCATCAACTGGTATCGGAACAATCGCCGCTGGGGTTGCTAAAGCTAAAGCAGATATAATTTTAATTTCAGGTCACTCAGGTGGCACAGGTGCGAGCCCTCAAACAAGCATTAAATATGCAGGCATACCTTGGGAGATGGGTTTAACCGAGGCCAATCAAATTTTAACATTAAATAATTTAAGACATAATGTAACCTTAAGAACTGACGGAGGATTAAAAACTGGAAGAGATGTAGTCATGGCTGCAATGATGGGTGCAGAAGAATACGGTATGGGCACATCTTCACTAGTTGCTATGGGATGTATAATGGTTAGGCAATGTCATTCTAATACATGTCCGGTAGGAGTTTGCAGTCAAGACAAAGCTTTGCGAGAAAAATTCAATGGAACACCAGAAAAAGTTGTTAACTTATTTAAATTTGTTGCAAAAGAAGTAAGAGAGATAATCGCCTCTCTAGGCTTTAAATCAGTGAATGAAATTATTGGTAGAACAGATTTATTATCTCAGGTTAATAAGGGCGCCGCTAATCTAGACGATTTAGATTTAAACCCTCTTTTAGTTCAAGCTGATCCCGGAGAAAACTTAAGGTATTGTAAAGACAAACATATCAATAAAGTTCCAAATACTCTTGATGAGAAAATATGGTCTGAAGTAAAAGAAAAAATAAAATTAGGTTCAGAAAATAAGTTTAGTTATAAGATAGAAAATACTTTAAGATCTGTAGGTACGAGATTATCTCATCATATTTACAAAAAATTCGGCAATAATAAATTAGAAGAAGACACAATCCAAATTAAATTAGATGGTTCAGCTGGACAGTCACTTGGAGCTTTTTTAACTAGAGGTATTAAGTTAATTGTAGAGGGTGATTGCAATGACTATGTAGGCAAAGGTTTATCAGGAGGAAATATTATTGTTTACCCTTCTTTGAAAAGTAAGCTAGTTTCAAATGAGAATACAATAATTGGCAATACCGTTCTTTATGGAGCGACATCGGGTAAATTATTTGCGTCTGGACAAGCAGGAGAAAGATTTGCGGTTAGAAATTCTGGAAGTTTATCGATAATAGAAGGTTGTGGCGCTCATGGATGTGAGTATATGACTGGAGGAAATGTCATTATATTAGGTGAAGTCGGTGATAATTTTGGTGCAGGCATGACTGGTGGTATGGCTTTTGTTTACGATGAAAAAAATACTTTTGAAAATTTTGCAAATCCAGCTTCAATTATTTGGCAAGAAATTGAAACAGATTATTGGAAAAACTTTTTAAAAGATAATTTGAATTCTTTTATTAAGGAAACAAATTCAAAAATAGCTATAAAAATATTTAATAATTTTGAAAATGAAATTAAAAAATTTAAACTAATATGCCCAATAGAAATGCTAGACAAATTAGATCATCCGATTACACATAAAAAGTTTGAAAAAAAAGTAAGTTAATTTGAAAAAAATAGCACCTTACTTATTATTTATATCTTCAATAATTTTTTTAACTTTCTTGTGGGACTCGATTAGCCTTCCATTTAATGAAGATAAATCTTATTTAGGGGACAGTTACGCTAATAATCTTCATCATTCACAAAATGATACTTTACGTTTTGTCTTATATCTCTCTATACCTTTTCTAATATTAATTTTTTTTTATCAAATATATGAAAAAATATTTTTTATAAATGTAAAAGACATCATTTTAAAGTATGACCTTACTTATTCTAGCGATCACAAAAATTTAATTTTTTTTTTTGGGATCACTATTATATTTATAATTATAGAATTTTTTTTTATAGATTTTAAAGTTTTAAATCATCAAATAGATATTTTTCATGAAGGGTTATGGCTTACGCCATCTAATAATGCAATAATTAAAGATGAATTCTGGCAATCTTCTTACGTCGAAAGAGGTTTTTTTGGAAATTTTTATCCTTATTTACTATGGAAATTTTTCAATATTGAGTCAATTGGTGTGACAAGATTTTTAAATTTATTTGTAATTTTCTTCAACAAAGTTTTTCTTATGCTTATAGCTTACAGAATTGCATCAGTTGTTAATCTAGAAAAAAAACAAAAAATAATTTTCTATTTGTTACTGTCACTTACTTTATTAATCTACACGAGTTATTTCGCTCCAGTATTTTTTTTAAGAAGTTTATTACTTTTGATATTTATATTTTTATTCTTAAATTTTATTATCTTAGAGAATAAAAAAATTATAAATCTTATTGCAATAGGCCTTCTATCTAGCCTAAGTCTTTTTTGGTATATTGATATAGGTATTTATATTAATACTTTAATTCTTTTTATACTTATAGTGTTAATTTTAAAAAAAAAATTTGCTTACGTTTTTTCATTATCAACTTTCATAATTTTAGGTTGGGTGATTTTCTATGCTTACATCTCCGAAAATGAATTTAATCAATTTATAAATAATACTAAATTATTAATAGTCACTATAGACTACATTCATGGATTAATTTTCCCTACGCCTTTTTTGTCTCAAGATACAAGGTCTACTAAAGTCTTAATTTTGTTCCTAATTACTGGGTTTTTAATAATAAAGGAAATAAACTTTGCAAAAAAAAAAGAATTTAAATTTCTTTTAATCACAACTTTTCTCTTTATAACAAGTATTTTATATTTCAAATATGGTTTAAGCAGATCGGATGGAGGACATATAAAAGTAGCTTCAAGCTTTTTATATATTCCTTTATTTTCAATATTATATTTCAAAATTCTACAATTTATTTTTAATCAAAATAAAATTTCATTTATAAGACCTAATTATATAAATACCGCCTTACTTATAATTTTTTTTAGTACAATTTTTTTAAATAAAAAATATGAAATCAAATCACCGACTAATTTTATTCATTCGAAAGATAACATTCAAAGACTTCTGAATTACTCAGACAATAAATATATTAGTAAAGATTATCAAAATTTCATTCTACAATATAAAGAATTATCTTCCCAAGATGAATGTGTAATGATTTATACCAATGAAGTCGCTCTTCCTTATTTGTTAAAAAAACCAACATGTAGTAAGCATTACTTGCTTTATTTAGCTACACCGCCTCAAATTCAAAAAAATATTATAAAAGATTTGAATATTAGTACCTCAAAATATTTGGTGTATAAATCTGACGTTGACGCCTATGGACATGTTGGGGATAGGTTAAAACTACTTGATGGCTATATTAAGGAAAACTATAATTTTTATCAAAAGATAAGTCATTGGGAAATTTACAAAAAAAAAAAATAATGAAAAATATAAATATTTTCTGTTTTGGGTTTGGACAAGTAGCACAAAATTTTATTAGGAAAATTTTGAAAGAAAAAATAGCAATAGAACTTAATGTTTCTTCTCGCAAAAAAACACGTTTGGCAAATTTTGAAAAGATAAATTATAACTCTTATCAATTTGACGATTACCAGATTGATACAGATATTGAAAAAAAAATACTTAATACAGATTACATATTAGTTTCGATACCACCTGTAAATGAAAAAGATATTGTGATTAAATTTTTTAAAGAAATAATTAAAAAATCCAAAACAAAATGGATTACCTACCTATCTGCAACTAGTGTTTATGGGAATCATGATGGTGAATGGGTTAATGAAAAAAGCGAAACTAAACCAACATCTAATAGCGGCATCAAAAGACTACAAGCTGAAAATCAGTGGCTAGAATTTTCAAATGAAAATAACTTACCCCTACAAATTTTTAGATTATCTGGAATTTATTCATTACAAAACAACATTTTAAAAAGATTAATTTCTGGTCAAGCTCAAATAGTCAAAAAGGAAAATCATTTTTTTTCAAGGATCCATGTCGAGGATATTGCAAATCTTTTGTTTCATTCAATGAAAAAATTTAAAAGTAATGAAATTTATAATGTTTCAGATGATAAACCAGCTTCACAAGAAGAAATTGCTTCATATGGCTCAAAACTACTTAAAATAAAATCTCCAGAATTTTTTGAATTAGATACTTTAGAAGATGGGATGTTAAAAGATTTTTATAAAGACTCAAAAAAAGTTGATAATCAAAAAGTAAAAGAGTTCTTTAATTATCAATTAACTTACCCAACTTACAAAGAGGGTTTAGATAAAATCCTTAATGATATAGTTTAACTCTTTAATAATAATTTTTAATTGTCTTGAGCTCGACAAACTATGATCTCCATTACTAATAATTTTTAATTTCTTCTTTGCATTTTTGAATAGAGACAAAACTAATTTTGAAAATTTTACTGGGACCACTTCATCTTTTTTTCCATGAATCATTGTCACTTTAATCTTTGAATTAATCTTTTTATTTAAAACTTTGTTTTTTCTTCCATCTTTTACTAGCTGGTAAGTAATGGGGTATTCATAATTTCCACTTTTTATAATTGTTTTGCCGTTCATTATTAACTCCGATTTAATTTTTTTTGTAAATTTGTTCCAAATTAATCTTGTTAGGAATTCTGGAGCCGAACCAATTCCAATAAATCCTTTAATCTGTCTTTTGAAGTGTTTAAATTGATTAAGTCCTATCCATGAACCCATGCTTGAACCGATAAGAATAAAATCATTTTTTTTAACAATTTTTTCGATTATAAATTTTGTTTCATTCGTCCAGGAACTTATATTTCCTGAGGTGAAATCCCCTGATGATTTACCATGACCAGAGTATTCAAGTGCCACAAAGCCTAACTTATTTCTTTTTGCAAAGCGTAGAAGAGACTGAGGTTTTTTTCCTTCAATATCAGACATAAATCCATGTAAAAAAACTACATAAAGTTTTTTTTCAAAGTAATTATCAATAAATCTAAGTTTTTTAGTCTTTGTTAATTTTAAATATTTGAATTTTTTCATATAAGAATATTTAAGTGCTATTATATAACAATTAACATGACTACTAAATTAAATGTTCTTCAAGTTATACCTAAGCTTGGTTATGGCGGAGCCGAAACTGGTTGCTATGATATAGCTCATTTCTTATCAGAAAATGATTGTGGATCTTTTATAGCTACATCAGGCGGAGGATTATTAAAATTTATAAAAAAAGATAAAGTGAAGGTTTTGAGATTACCCGTTCATTCAAAAAATCCTCTTTTAATTATTTTAAATTCTTTAATACTATCTCTATATATTATTATATTTAAAATTAATATTGTTCATGCAAGAAGTCGTGCACCAGCTTGGTCATGTTATTTTGCATCTTTTTTGACTAGACGAATTTTTGTGACAACTTTTCATGGTACTTATAATTTTAAGAATAATATCAAAAAATTTTACAACAGCATTATGTTAAGAGCAAAATTAACAATTGCTGGTTCAAATTTTATTTTTAGTCATATTAATGAAAACTATAGTGAATTTCTCAGTAAAGAAAAAAAACTTAGAGTAATTTATAGAGGAATTAATGTCGATTACTATAATTCAAAAAATATATCGATGCTTAAACAAGAAAAACTTAAGGAAGAATGGAACTTATCTCCCAACAAATTCACTATACTTTTACCTGGTAGACTTACTTACTGGAAAGGACAGGAAAAGTTTATTGAGTCATTGAATATTTTAATAGAGGATTATGATGTTGTAAATTTTCAAGCCATCATACTTGGATCTGAGCAAGGAAGAAAAGTCTACAAAAAAAAATTAATTAATCTGGTAGAGAGATATAATCTAAACAAAAAAATTAAATTTGTTCAACATTGTAAAGAGATGCCACTAGCCTACTCTTTGTCTGATGTAGTAGTCTCAGCTTCTATTGAGCCAGAAGCTTTTGGTAGAATTTCTGTCGAAGCCCAGTCTATGGGAAAACCAATTATCGCAAGCAATATTGGAGGATCAAAAGAGACAGTGATTAATAAAAAAACTGGTTTATTATATAAAAGTGATGATCCAAGAGAACTTGCTAAAAGCTTAAATGCTGTTATTCAATTATCCCCAGATGAATTGAAATCAATGGGAAATGAAGGTAGAAAAAACATTACTAAAAAATTCGATGTTGAAATAATGTGTCAATCTAATTTAAAAGAATACAGAAGATTAATAAAAAATTAATGCCTCAAATTCAGTTATTAGACGGAAAAAAAATAAATTTTGATAAAACTATTAATGGTTTTGACTTAACAAAAAAAATTAGTAAATCACTTGAAAGAATTGCCTTGATAATGGAAGTAGATGGTGATCTTAAAGATTTAAGTCATGAGATTACAAAAGATGCAAAAGTAAGAATAATTACCTCAAAAGATAAAGAGGGATTAGAAGTTATAAGACATGATGCTGCACATATAATGGCTATGGCAGTGCAAGAATTATTTCCAAGAACACAAGTTACTATAGGACCTGTAATTGAAAATGGATTTTATTATGACTTTGCTAGGAAAGAACCTTTTACAAGTGAAGACTTAAAAAAAATAGAGATTAAAATGTCAGAAATAATTGATAAGGATGTTAAAACAAAGAGAGAAGTTTGGGAGAGGCATAAAGCGATTGCTCATTTTAAAAAAATAGGTGAAAAGTATAAAGCTGAGATAATCGAAAGTATCCCTAAAGACGAAGAACTTTCTGTTTATTATCATGGAGATACTTGGCACGATCTATGTAGAGGACCACATTTGGTTTCATCAAGTAAAATAGGTAAAGCCTTCAAATTAACCAAAGTTTCTGGAGCTTACTGGAGAGGAGACTCTAACAATGAAATGTTGCAAAGAATTTATGGAACATGTTGGAGCTCTAAAAAAGAACTTGATGATTATTTACATCGACTTGAAGAGGCAGAAAAAAGAGATCACAGAAAATTGGGAAAAGAAATGGACTTATTTCATTTTAGAGAAGAAAGTCCAGGCTCAGTATTCTGGCATGAGAAAGGCTGGGTATTATTTCAAAGGTTAATAGAATATATGAGAATGAAACAAAGATTAGCAGGTTACAAAGAAATAAATACTCCAGAACTTTTAGATAAAACTTTATGGGAAAAGTCTGGTCACTGGGAAAAATTTGGTGAACATATGTTTACTTCTGAAACACCTGATGAAAAAACTTTTGCGGTAAAACCTATGAATTGTCCTGGGTGTGTTCAGGTTTTTAACCAGGGATTAAAAAGTTATAGAGATTTACCGTTGAAGCTATCCGAATTTGGCAAAGTCCATAGATATGAACCATCAGGAGCACTTCATGGACTGCTTCGAGTAAGGGCCTTTACACAAGACGACGCTCATATTTTTTGTACAGAGGATCAAATAACGCAAGAGTCATTAATAGTAACAAATCTGATTTTAGAAATTTACAAAGCACTTGGGTTTGAAAACGTAATATTAAAATATTCCGATAGACCAGAAAAAAGAGTTGGAGATGATAGCATATGGGATAAATCTGAAGCTGCACTTTTATCAGCTATAAAAAAATCTAAACTTGAATATACAATTAATAAAGGAGAGGGTGCATTCTATGGACCAAAAATAGAATTTGTTCTTAGAGATGCAATAGGCCGAGATTGGCAATGTGGGACCTTGCAAGTTGACTTAAATTTACCTGAAAGGTTAGGCGCGACTTTTGTTGATAAAGATGGAACAAAAAAAGTTCCGGTAATGTTGCACAGAGCTCTATTCGGATCATTGGAGAGATTTATTGGAATCTTAATAGAAAATTATGCTGGTAAATTACCCTTTTGGTTGTCACCGACACAAGCTGTAGTATGCCCCATAGCAGAAGAGAATAATGATTATGTAAAAAAAATATTTGAAGATTTGTTTAAAGAAGGTATACAATGCGAAGTGGATTTAAGAAATCAAAAAATAAATTATAAAATAAGAGAACATTCTCTAGCAAAAGTTCCATTTATAATTGTTTGCGGAAAAAAAGAAGTTAAAGACAACACTGTAACAGTTAGAAAATTAGGATCCGAAAAACAAGAAACTATTAAACGGGAGGTTCTAATAAAAAATATGCTTTCAGCAAATAAATTACCTTTAAACTAAGTGTCAAGTTTTAAGCCAAACTACTTTCAAAGAAGAAGCAAACCAAAAGGACCAAAAGCCAACGAAAGAATTAGAGCTTTGGATGTTCAAGTAATAGGAAGTGAAGGAGGAAATCTCGGTGCTATGCCTTTAAACAAAGCTATTGAATTAGCAAAGCAAGAAGGGTTAGATTTAATTGAAATTTCTCCTAATGCAAACCCGCCTGTATGTAAGATTATGGATATGGGTAAATATAAATATGATTTGCAAAAGAAAGCCAATCAAGCCAAAAAAAAACAAAAAACAGTTTCTCTTAAAGAAATTAAGTTAAGACCAGGTACAGAAACACACGACTATAATTTTAAAATTAAAAATGCAAAGAAATTTATCACAAAAGGTGACAAAGTAAAATTCACTGTTAAATTTAAAGGAAGAGAAATGCAACATACTGACCTCGGTAAAGATTTGATGAATAAAATTATTGAAGAGACAAAAGATATTGCCAAAGTTGAAAGTAAGCCAAAATTTGAAGGACGACAAATGGTGATGATAATTCAACCTCTGTAAATCACCAATAATTGCATCTTGTAATGATTTATTAATGCCTATATAAGACCGATTATTTTATGCCAAAACTTAAAACAAAAAGCTCAGCAAAAAAAAGATTTAGATTTACTGCTTCAGGTAAAATTAAAATGCCTCAAGCGGGTAAAAGACATGGAATGATTAAGAGAACAAATTCACAAATAAGAAAACAAAGAGGCACTACAATAATGACAAAACAAGACTCAAAAATTGTCAAATCGTATATGCCATATAATTTAAGAGGATAATATGGCTAGAACAAAACGAGGGGTAGTAAGTAGAGCAAAACATAATAAGGTTTTAAAATCTGTAAAAGGACAAAGAGGAAGAAGAAAAAATACTATTCGTATTGCTCGTCAAGCAATGGAGAAGGCAATGCAATACGCTTACAGAGATAGAAAAGCAAAAAAAAGAGAGTTTAGATCTTTATGGATCCAAAGAATTAATGCCGGGGTGAGAGCAGAAGGTTTAACGTATGCTAAATTCATTAATGGTCTAGCTAAATCCAAAATAAAGTTAGATAGAAAAGTTCTAGCAGAGCTTGCTTACAATAATCCTGAAGTCTTTAAATCTGTAGTTAAAAAGGTTCAATCCTCCCTAGCTTAAAAGGGTCTTTGATTTAATCTCAACTTAATATAAAAAATCAATTACCTAATGAGTGATTTAGATAAAATAAGTTCAGTATTCAATGCTAAGATTGATTCTGTAAAAACAAAAGACGACCTTCAAAATATTAAGACTGAATTTTTTGGAAAAAATGGTCAAATTACTCAACAATTCAAAACCTTGGGAAATCTAGACCCAGAAAAAAGAAAAGGGTTTGCATCAAATTTAAATAAAATCAAAGATGATTTAACAAATCAAATCGAGCAAAAAAATCTTGAAATTGAAACTAATGAGATTAATGAAAAATTAAAAAATGAAAAAGTTGATGTTACTTTACCAATTAGACCTTATCGACAAGGCAAGATACATCCTGTTTCTCAAGTCATTGATGAAATTTCTTCGATTTTTTCAGAAATAGGTTTTTCAGTTGCAGAGGGACCTGACGTTGAAACTGAATACAATAACTTTACAGCTTTAAATACTCCTGAGGATCATCCTGCTAGAGATATGCACGATACTTTTTATTTGGAAGAAAATAAAAAGTTATTATTAAGAACGCATACATCACCAGTTCAAATTAGAACGATGTTGTCTGGAAAGGCCCCTTTCAAAATAATTGTACCTGGAAGGACATATAGATGTGATAGTGATCAGACTCACGCTCCGATGTTTCATCAGTTAGAGGGTCTTCATATAGATAAAGGAATAACAATGGGACACTTAAAAGGATGTCTTGACTATTTTATTAAAGAATTTTTTGAAGTTAAAAATTTAAAAATGAGGTTCAGGCCGAGTCATTTCCCTTTTACTGAACCATCTGCAGAAGTTGATATTGGATACAGGATTGAAAAAGATAAAATAATTATTGGCGAGGGAGATAAATGGTTAGAGGTTTTAGGATGTGGGATGGTTCATCCTAATGTTCTAAATAATGTAAAAATAGATACAAAAAAATATCAAGGTTTTGCCTTTGGTATAGGTATAGATCGTTTGGCGATGCTTAAGTATGGTATTAATGATTTAAGAGCTTTCTTTGAAACAGATTATCGATGGTTAAGTCATTTTGGTTTTGATCCATTAGACGTTCCTACAAATTACAGAGGACTAAGCAAATGATAATTACTATTCCCTGGCTTAAAGAACACTTAAAGACAAATGCTAAAGAGATAGAGATTATAAGTCAATTGACAAATATTGGTCTTGAAGTCGAAGGAGTAAAAGAAAACTCTGGAGAAATGAGAAAATTTAAAATTGCAAAAATTCTTAAAGCAGAAAAACATCCTAATGCGGATAAGCTAAAAGTTTGCGATGTAACAATTGGTGGTAATGAAATTTTAAAAGTTGTTTGTGGAGCGCCTAATGCTAGAGAGGGTCTTATAACAATTTATGCTCCACCAGGAGCGATTATTCCTAAAACTAAATTTGAATTAAAGATTGTTAAAATAAGGGGAGTAGAGTCTGAAGGGATGCTTTGCTCTGAAAATGAACTCAATTTATCTGAAGTTAGCGAGGGAATTATTGAACTTAAAAATAAAAAAAAAGAGATTGGGAAAAGTTATTTTCAAAGTAATTCAGAAAAAGCTATTGATATTTCAATTACTCCAAATCGAGCTGATTGCTTAGGAGTAAGAGGTATTGCTAGAGATTTATCCTCTGCAGGAGTTGGGAAACTAATACAAACCAAAAGGAAAAAAATTAAGCAAGTTACTAAACATTTAATAAAAACATCCATATCAAAGGAGAAAAATCAAGGATGTGAAACTTTTGGAAGTTGTTACATAAAAAATATTATCAATAAAGAGAGTCCAGACTGGCTTAAAAATAAATTAATTGCACTAGGTCTTAAACCTATCTCAGCGGTAGTGGATGTTACTAATTACGTTATGTTTGATTTAAATCGTCCACTACACGCATATGATGCTGATAAAATTGATAAAGAAATTATAGTTAGAAATTCTAAAGAAGGTGAAATTTTTGAGGGATTAGATAATAAAAAATACAAGTTAAAAAAAGACATGTGTGTCATTTCTGACAAATCAAGAGTTTTAGGTTTGGGCGGTATTATTGGAGGAATAACTACTTCAACTGAATTTAAGACTAAAAATATATTACTTGAAGCAGCTTATTTTAAACCTTCATCAATAAGAAGGACTGGTAGAATACTTAACATTACTACTGATGCTAAATTTAGATTTGAAAGAGGTATTGATCCAAATTCTATTCAAGAAGGTTTAGAACTTGCAACAAAATTAATCCTAGAAATTTGTGGAGGCCAAGCGAGTAAATTTATTATTACGGGTAAAACAAAACACAAAAATAAAATAATAAACTTTCAAATAGATAAATTCGAAAAATTAATAGGAATTCCAATTACTATAAATGAAATTGATAAGATTTTGTCCTCTCTAGGATTTAAATGTAAAAAAAATAAAAACAATATAAAGGTTGAGGTTCCAAGTTGGCGACCCGATATAAGTTTAAATGAAGACTTAGTTGAAGAACTAATAAGAATAAAAGGATTTAACAAAATTAAATTAATTGAACCTGAAAAAAAAAGAACACAGGAAACATTAAACTTTAATCAAAAACTTTTTCATTTGTCCCAAAGATCTTTGGCTACAAAAGGCTATATGGAAGCGGTAACATGGTCTTTTACCGATTCAAAAGTAGATAAGCAGTTTTCAAAAGGTGAAAAAGAAATTCGAATATTGAATCCTATATCTTCTGATTTAGATGTTATGAGACGTTCAATTTTTTCAAATTTAGCAATTCATCTAAAAAAAAATCATGATAGAGGATATGAAGATTTATCGTTATTTGAAATAGGCCCAACATTCTTTGGTAAAAATCCTGGAGAACAACAAATTGTTGTTGGAGGTTTGAAATCCGGAAAAGTAAATAGAAAGAGTTGGCTTGATAAAGAAAGAAATATAGATGTCTTTGATATAAAAAGTGATACTATAAAAACATTAATCGAACTTGGCGTTGAGGAACAAAACATTTTTGTAACTGATAACACTAAGCATAGTTATCACCCTGGAAGATCCGGATCAGTATCTTTAAAATCTGAAAAAGGTCCTCACCTAGCCTACTTTGGAGAAATACATCCTGGTATTATTAAAAATTTAGATTTTAATGATAAAAATATTTTTGGTTTTGAAATATTTTTAAAAAATATTTCTGAACCTAATAAAAAAATTAGGGAAAGTAAAAAAAGTTTTCAATCATCTGATTTTCAAAAATCAGAAAGAGACTTTGCCTTTGTAATAGATAAAATTTTTAAGATTGGATTACTAGAAAAAATAATTCAAGAAGTAGATGAAAAACTAATTGAGAAAGTATCAACATTTGATGTTTATGAGGGGGAAAATATTCCAAAAGATAAAAAGTCTGTTGCGATCAATGTAACTTTACGAGCTACAGATAAAACTCTTACAGAAAACGACTTAGATCAAATTAGTAAAAAGATTATTAAGACTGTAAGTGAAAAAACTGGGGCTACAATTAGGTCTTAATGTCAGATATAAAAAGAATTCGTAATTTTTCTATAATTGCGCATATTGATCACGGTAAATCAACAATTGCTGATCGAATTATTCATAAATGTGGTGGGTTAACAGATCGTGAAATGAAACAACAAGTATTAGACTCAATGGATATTGAAAGGGAAAGAGGAATTACAATTAAAGCTCAAACAGTAAAACTTAATTACAGAGCAAAAGATGGCAAAGATTATATATTGAATATTATTGATACACCAGGACATGTAGATTTCGGTTATGAAGTAAGTCGTTCTTTGTCTGCATGCGAAGGTTCTTTGTTAATTGTAGATAGCACACAAGGTGTAGAGGCTCAGACTTTAGCAAATGTATACCAAGCACTAGAAATTAATCATGAAGTTATACCTATTTTAAATAAAATAGATTTACCAGCCTCTGATATCGAAAAAACAAAAACAGAAATCGAAGATGTTGTGGGAATAGAAACAACAAATGCTATTTCTTGCTCAGGAAAAACTGGGGAAGGTATTGATGAAATTTTAGAGGCAATTATAAATAAGCTACCTTCTCCAAAAGGTAAACTTGATGAAAAATTAAAATGTCTATTGGTCGATAGTTGGTACGACAGTTATTTAGGAGTAGTAATTTTAGTCAGAGTTATTAATGGTAAATTAAAAAAAAATATGAAGGTCAAACTAATGTCCAATGAAAAAGAATACATAGTAGAAAAAGTTGGCGTTTTCACCCCAAAACCAAACGATATCGGGGAGTTAAATTCTGGGGAAATTGGTTTTATAATAACTGGAATTAAGTCTCTTTTAGAAACTAAAGTTGGAGATACGATTTGTGATGGCAATGACCCCATCACTAATCCGTTACCTGGATTTAAACCAAGTAAGCCAGTTGTATTTTGCGGTCTTTTTCCTGTTGATAGTTCCGAGTATCAAAAACTTAAAGATGGTTTAGCAAAACTAAAATTAAATGACGCCAGCTTTTCTTACGAACCAGAGTCTTCTAGTGCTTTAGGTTTAGGCTTTAGATGTGGCTTTTTGGGCTTACTACATCTTGAAATTATCACTGAAAGACTTGAGAGAGAATTTGATGTTAATTTGATTACTACTACACCAGGAGTGATCTATAAAGTTCACAAAACAAAAGGAGAAATTATAGATTTGCAAAACCCTTCTAATATGCCAAATCCTTCTATAATAGAAAAAATTGAAGAGCCATGGATTAAATCTACAATTATTACTCCAGATGAATATTTAGGATCGATAATTAAAATTTGCCAAGATAAAAGAGGTATTCAAACAAATTTAAGCTATTCAGGGAAAAGAGCGGTACTATCATATGATCTTCCACTCAATGAAGTAGTTTTCGATTTTAACGACAAATTAAAATCTATTTCCAGTGGTTACGCTAGCTTCGATTATGAAATTTCTGATTATCGAGAGGGAGATTTAGTTAAATTAGGTATTTTAGTTAATTCTGAACCTGTAGATGCGCTGGCTATGATTATTCATAAAGATTTTGCACAAACTACTGGACGTCAGGTTTGTGAAAAATTAAAAGATTTAATTCCCAGACATAATTTTATGATACCTGTTCAGGCAGCTATTGGAGGAAAGATAGTTGCGAGAGAGTCGATCAAAGGTTTTAAAAAAGATGTTTTAACTAAAATACATGGTGGGGGCGCTACCGATCGAAAAAGGAAACTTTTAGAAAAACAAAAAAAAGGAAAAGCGAGATCTAAACAATTTGGTAAAGTTGAAATTCCTCAAGAGGCTTTTATTGGAGTATTAAAAATTAATAAAGAAACATAATGAAAAAAAAATTATTCATTTTTTCTAATGAAAGCATCAATTCATTAGATGGTAAGTTTTATTGCGACAATATCGACTTAAAAACTACTCCAGAGGGTTTAAATAAAAAATTTGAAGTCAATTTATTCGGAAGAAAATCTAATATACATAGATCTCATGAGATTAAAATAAAAAACACAAAAATCTTTAATAATATTTTTTCATACATTTCTTCAGTCATTGCTACTACAAAAGAAAAGGATGCAAAATATTTGATTATCTCAATTTCACCTTACACTTTTATCATTTCCGTTTTTTTGAGATTTTTTGGAAAGAAGCCAATTGTTTATCTCAGAAGTGACGGATTTGGTGAATATAAAGCTATTTTTGGAAAAATAGGACCTTTAATTTATTATTTTATCTTTAGTATAACTTGTTCTATTTCAAATTTAATTAGTTGCAGGGATTATATTCTCAAGGGAAAAAAGGGAAAAATTATTAATCCCTCACAATTAGACTCTAATTGGTTAAGACAGCCTAAAAATATTGATGTTAAGAACTTTAAATTATTATACGTAGGTAGAATGAAAATTGAAAAAGGAATTTTTTCTTTATTTAACTTAATTAAAAACAAAAAAGATATATCACTAACTGTAGTTGGATCGGAAAAAAAAGAAGTCTCAAATTATACAAGTCAAAGTAATGTAAAAATTCTCCAAACCCAAGCAAGTAAACTAAAATTGATAAAACACTATGATGATCATAATATTTTTGTTTTACCCTCTTACACAGAAGGCCATCCAATGGTTGTTCTCGAGGCCCTAGCCAGGAGACGACCCGTGATTGTTTTTGAAGATATTCAACATATCATAGGAAATAAAAAAGGAATTTTTGTTTCTAAAAGAAATTTTATTAATTTTTTTGGTACATTGAATAGTATTAAAAAAAATTACAAAAAAATTCAAAAAGACATGAAAAAAAACAAGCTTCCAACTAACAAAGAATTTATCGAAAAATTTGTAAAATATATTGATGACTTTAATTAGGAGAGGTGGCCGAGTGGTTGAAGGCGCACGCTTGGAAAGCGTGTAAACGGGAAACCGTTTCGAGGGTTCGAATCCCTCTCTCTCCGCCATTTAAATATCCACATACAACTTATAAGAGTCTTAAGTTTTTTAAACGAATCTAATAATATCAAATTAAGGGCAGTGGAGGGAGACTGAAGCTGCCTTTGCTATCTATAACCTTTTAATTCCATTTACTTTTAATTTAGCTGTTTTATCTATTCTTTTTATTGTTTTTTCAATGTCCATGATAACAGTTTTTTTCATTGGGCCATATGCGTGGATAAGCTTTTTATTTGAAATTGCTAAAGCAACATGACCTTTCCAAAAAATTATATCATTTTTTTTAATACTTTTAAGTTTTACATTTTTTTTAAAGTATTTAATTTGTTCTTTCGTATCTCTAGGACAGTATTTATTGTTAAAATTTAAGCATACTTGTATTAGAGCTGAACAATCAATTCCTTTGTAGGACTTTCCTCCCCATTTATATTTTATATTCTTAAAAATGGTTATTCTTTTAAAGGGATTTTTCTCAATATATTTAATTGGTTTTACTTGATTTTTATAAACCCAGCCTTTTGCAAATTTTAAAAAATTATTTTTAATGCTAGTAACTTTTATTTTTGAATTAAAGGAAAGTTCATTTAATTTTCTAGTCTTATTAGGTAGTTTGTAAGTTTTTGCATTTAATACACTAATTTTGTGTGTAGGTTTCTGATATTCCAAATATTTTTTTCTTTGTACATAACCACTATAATTATCCTCTTTAGTTTTTATTTTGACCCATTGGGCTGTTTTTTTTAATATCGAAAAACTATCACCGTAAATCATTTGACTTGTTACCTCAGATTTTAATGAGGGCTTTTTATAAATGTTTAAAACAGTAATTGGATTTGTGTAAAATTTAGTCATTTAACTTCAATTTATGTCTAATCATATAAAGAAATATTAAAGAGGGAATTACCATTATAGCTGTAAAGATAAAAAATATACCCCAGTCTCCATTTAACCAATCTACTAAAGCTCCAGAGGAAGCAGCAAGAGTTGTTCTTCCAGCTGTACCAATTGATGCTAGTAGCGCATATTGTGTAGCAGTATAAGTCCTATCTACTAACATTGAGATAAAAGCAACAAAAGCAACAGTTGCAAATGCAGCTGCCATATCGTCAAATATTACTGCAACTGCAAATAACAATTCAGACTTTCCAGACCAGGCCAATATTGAAAATAATAAATTTGTTGAAGCCATTAATACTCCAGAGACAAACAAAGCTTTTATAACCCCTGACCTGATTGCAAAAAGACCGCCTAAAAGAGTAAAAATTACTGTAGTTACCCATCCAAGACCTTTTGAATACAAAGCTATATCAGACTTAGTAAAACCTATTTCTTTATAAAAGATCACTGACATTCTACCGAGAAAAGCTTCACCAATTTTAAAGAGAAAAATAAACGCAAGTATCGCAAGCGCAATATTGAAACCATTTTTTTTAAAAAAACTAATGATTGGTCCGACAATTGTACCAGTTAACCAAGCGATAATTTTTGTTATTAAATTTGAAGACCCTAATTTATCTTCAATCATTTTGTCCGTTCTTCTTTGAGATTCTTTTCTGTCTGTTTGTGCAGTTTCATTTATAAACATCAGGCCTATGTTACAAGCAATAATTAAAATACCTAAAATCAAAAAAGTTATTTGCCAATAATTTTCAAACCCAAAATTTTGAAAAAATTCCGCTGATGTAAGAGCGACTACACCTCCTAATTTATATCCAGTCCACCAACCAACAACTGCCATTGCAGCACCAGCTTGCATAGATTTGCCTTCATTTTCCCCGATTTGCTCAATTCTTAATGCATCAACTGTAATGTCTTGAGTGGCTGATGCTATAGCAATAATAAGGCCTATAGCTATCACTAATGCCAAATTTGTAGTCGGATTTATTAAGCTCCAACAAATTAAACTTAATAAAATGATTGTTTGCATTAAAACAATCCATCCACGCCTATGACCAATTTTATTTGTTAACCATGGAATCCTTACTCTATCTATTATTGGCGCCCATAAGTAATTAAACGCATAAACAGCAAATATTAATCCAGCCCAACCGATAGTACTTCTACTTAAACCATCTTCCTGCAACCAAAGACTTAAGCTACTACCAATGATAACCCAAGGAAAACCACTTATTGCACCAAGTAGTAATATTTTGATCATTCTTCGATCAAAATAAACTGAAAAGGTTTCAGCTAAACTTTGTTTTTTTTTAATTTCCATAATTTAGTTTCTCCAAAAAGATGGAAAGAAAAGCACAAGAACTGCAAATAATTCCAATCTTCCAAGCAACATACCGCCAGCTAAAATCCATTTAGACAAATTTGGTAAATTTTTATAATTTCCATCTGGTCCTATTATTTCACCCAATCCAGGCCCTACATTAGAAATTGAGCTAGCTGCCCCAGATATGGACGTAACAAAATCTAAGCCACTTATAGAGAGAAGCATTGCAATAATCAAAAATATAAATAAAAAAGAAAAGATAAAAATAATTACTGATCTTATAAAATCGTCAGAAATTTTTTGATTATTATATTTAGCGATAAGGACACTATTAGGATAAATTAATTTTTTAATCTGATTTTTCAAAAAAATCAAAAGCATTTGCAGCCTAAAAATTTTGATACCACATGCAGTTGAACCTGCGCAGCCACCAATAAACATTAAAAATAAGAAAAAAATTAAAGAAAATTTTCCCCATAAGCCAAAGTCATCAGTCACATAGCCTGTACCTGATAATATAGATATTACATTAAAAGAAGAAATTCTTACTTTATCAAATATATTACTCTCATAATTTATAAATATTAAATATGAAAACATAATTGCAATTGAAATAGCCAGTAGATAAATTAGACCTTTAATCTGAACATCCTGAAAAAAAATTTTTCTATTTCCTTGAGAAAATTTAAGATAAGAAATAAATGGAATACTTCCTAGAATTATGAATATACTTGCTACAATTTCTATATTTGAATTTTCAAAGAAACCAATCGAGTCATTATGAGTTGAGAAACCACCAGTGGCTATAGTAGTCATAGCATGACAGATACTATCAAAGATTGTCATACCAAATATCCAATAAAAAAAACCACAGAAAAATGTAAGGGCTATGTATGTAGAAATTATTATAGCTGCTACTTCGACAGTCCTTGGTAAAATCTTTTCAGTTGAATTAGGCCCTTCCATTTTAAAAAGTTGCATTCCGCCAACTTTTAATAAGGGTAAAATTGTTATAGCCATTACCACAATACCAATTCCGCCTAACCATTGCATAATTGCTCTCCATAATAAAATACTCTTTGAGCTATTATCTAAATCAGAAATAATCGTTGCACCTGTAGTGGTTATTCCAGACATGCTTTCAAAAAAAGCATCACTGAATGAGAATGATTGATTTGATAACAAAAACGGTAAGCTACCAAAAATCGCAACCATTACCCAGGCAAGTGTTGAAAATAAAAAAGTTTGTCTGAGGTTTAATCTAAAATCTTTTTCTAAATTAGCTAAAACGCAAAGAATTCCAATAAATATTGTCACAAAGGATGATGAAAGAAAGCTGTGACTATTTTCATTATGTATAATTTGCATTGAATAGGGCGCCAACATTGAAAACCCAAGCACTATAAGCAACACTCCGATTAAGAAAAATACTGTTTTGTTACTAGCCATTAAAAATGAGATTATTTAAATAGTTTTAAAATTCAACTTAATATGACGCAATTATATCTGTATTTTGCAATTAAAATTTAATAAACCATTACTATGCTTGATAATAACTTAATTCAATCTACTTCATCTTGGCCCTTTGTTGAAATTAGAAAGCTATTAAAAGACAGAAAAGATATTATAAAAAAAAAAAATAAAATTACTTTTCAGACAGGATACGGGCCTAGCGGATTGCCACATATAGGCACTTTTGGTGAGGTAGCCAGAACCACCATGATGATTAATGCTCTGAATCATATAGAAAAAATTGATCATGAACTTATAACTTTTTCAGACGATATGGATGGTTTAAGAAAAGTTCCAGATAATATTCCTAATGATCAAGTTTTAAAAGATAATTTAGGAAAACCTTTAACGGATATTCCAGATCCTTTTAAAAAATTTAAAAGTTTTGGAGAACATAACAATGAGATGCTAAAAGAATTTTTAAATAAGTTTAAATTTAATTTCATTTTTAAAAGTTCTACAGAAAATTATAAAAAAGGAGTATTTAACAATTCTTTGATGAGAGTTTTAGAAAAATATGAAGATGTAATGAATATTGTTTTACCAACTCTTAGAGAGGAAAGAAAAAAAACATATTGTCCATTTTTACCTATTTGCCCAAAAACTGGAAAAGTTTTGGAAATACCTTTGATAGAAATGAATAAAAAAAATGGGAATATTATTTTTAATAATGACGGGAAAAAAATTGAAGCAAGTATTTTAGATGGAAATTGCAAGTTGCAATGGAAAGTCGATTGGGCAATGAGATGGTTTACTTTTGATGTTGATTTTGAGATGTATGGAAAAGATTTGACTGAAAGTGCTATTTTATCAAATAAAATTTGTAAAATACTTGGAAAAAATCCTCCCAATGGTTTTGCTTATGAACTTTTCTTAGATGAAAAGGGAGAAAAAATTTCAAAGTCAAAAGGAAATGGAATTTCAATTGAACAATGGCTTAGATACGCATCGCCTGAAAGTTTATCTTTATATATGTATCCAAATCCTAAAAGAGCAAAAAAACTTTATGCTGAAGTTGTGCCGAAGACTGTCGATGAATATTTGTCTAGTGTTGAAAAATTTTCAACCCAAAAAGAAAAAGATCAGATTTTAAATCCAGTATGGCACGTTCATAACGGCAAGCCACCGTCAGAAAGGCATGTAATGCCATTTTCGATGTTATTAAACTTAGTTGGATCTAGTAATGCAGATAACAAAGAGGTTCTTTGGAAATTTATAAATAGATTTCACCAAGAAATTAGGCCTAAAGATTTTCCTATATTAGATGGATTGACCGAATATGCTATAAATTATTTTAAAGATAAAGTTGAACCAAATAAACAATTTAAAAAACCTTCTTCAAATGAAAAAAAAGCATTAGAAAATCTAATCACAAAATTATCTGAAATTGATCATTCTCTTAAACCTGAAGAAATTCAAACAATAGTTTATTCAGCTGGTAAAGAAAATGGGTACGAAAAAAACTTAAGAGATTGGTTCAAATTAATTTATGAAGTTGTATTTGGAGAAGAAAATGGTCCTAGGATGGGATATTTTGTCAGTTTTTTTGGATTAAAAGAGACAATTGAACTAATGAAAGATAAAATTAATAATAATTAATGTTTTCAATTTTAAGACCTTACATATTTTCTCTAGATCCAGAAGTTGCACATGATTTAGCCATCAAATCTTTAAAAGCAAATATTTTACCAAAAAGCTTTTTTAAAGTTGAAGATGAAGAAATATTGGAAACCAAACTATTTGGAAATAACGTTTCTAATCCAATTGGCTTAGCCGCTGGGTTTGATAAAAGCGCCGAAGTTTATAATTCTCTTTTCAAATTTGGTTTTGGTTTTATAGAAGTTGGCACTGTTACACCAAAAAAACAATTAGGAAACCCAAAACCGAGAATATTTAGATTAGAAAAAGATCAAGCACTTATAAATCGACTTGGTTTTAATAACCACGGATCAGAAGTAATATCAAAAAGAATTTCTAATAATCATCCTGAAGGTTTTTTAGGAATTAATATTGGGCCTAATAAAGAAACAAAAAATAAAGAAGAAGATTATTATATATGTCTTTCAAGACTATCTATGTTTGCAGGTTATGTCACAATAAATATATCTTCACCAAATACAGAAGGGCTAAGGGATTTTCATGATCAAGGTGAACTAAAAAAACTTTTAACTGGATTAAATAAAATAATAAATGAAAAGAAAATTGAATGTCCAATAGCTATAAAAATTTCACCAGATATTAAAGACAATGAAATTGGTAAAATTGTCGAATTAGCAAGCAGTCATAATATAAAAGGAATTGTTGTTTCAAACACAACAGATAGTAACAGAAACAATCTTTCTGATATTAAAAAACATGAATCTGGAGGTTTATCTGGCCAGCCACTAAAAGATATTTCTACAAAGTTAATAAAAAGATTTTATAGAGAAGCCAAAGGAAAAATTAAAATAATAGGTGTAGGCGGGGTTGACTCTGGTCAAAGCGCTTATGAAAAAATCACAGCAGGCGCCGATGCAGTTCAATTGTATACAGGCATGGTATACAAAGGACCTGGCATAGTGAAAGAGATTAAAAAAGACTTAATATCGATACTAAAAAAAGAAAACATTAAGAACATTAGTGAAGCGGTCGGAATTAACGCTTGACCCTGCTATCTACAAGAATTATATAACAGCAATAAAAATTATGTCTAAAAGATGCGAATTAACAGGAATATCTCCTTTAAAGGGTAATAACGTCAGTCACGCAAAAAATAAAACTAAAAGAAGGTTTTTACCAAATTTAAAGAAAGTTACATTCAGAAGTGATATTTTGAAAAAAGATATTAAATTAAACGTAGCTAACGCTGCTTTAAGAACCGTAGATTTTAAAGGTGGGCTTGATAAATTTTTAATTTCTACAAAAAACGCAAAACTTTCTAAAAAAGTAAAAAAAATCAAAGCTTCTATTTCAGCAAAATCATAGTCAACTAATGAACTTATTTTATAAACTCTCAATTATAATGGGTTTAGTGGTAGTAGCTTCAAACTACTTAGTTCAATTTCCTATACAGCAATTTGGTTTAAGTGAAATCTTAACTTATGGAGCTTTTAGTTATCCCATCACTTTTTTAATCACAGATCTTGCAAATCGTGCATATGGAAAAGTGGTGGCGAGAAAGATTGTATACGTAGGTTTTACAATTGGAATAATTTTAACTTTATTTGTATCAACAAATTTTTCAGATATCATATCTATACGAATAGCAATTGGATCGGGAGTAGCATTTTTTATTGCTCAAAATTTAGATGTTCAAATTTTTGACTCTTTGAGAAAAAAAACGTGGTATGTAGCTCCTTTAACGTCCTCAATTTTGGGATCAATCACTGATACACTTTTATTCTTTTCTATTGCTTTTTATGCAACAGGCATACCTTGGGTAACTTTAGCATTTGGAGATTTAATAGTAAAACTATTTATTGCCTTGGCAATGCTTATACCGTTTAGATTACTTCTTATAAAAATTAAAGATTTTTCAGAAAGCGCGTCTATTCCTAGAGCTAAAAATTAGTGAATTGTCTTTCTATTTTTTTCAACAAAAAGATCAGTTAATTGATTAATCATTACATCTCCTAAATCTTGAACGTCTGTAATTTTCACTGCTTGATTGTAGTATCTAGTAACATCATGGCCAATTCCTATAGCAAGTAATTCAATATTAGTTTTATTTTCAATCCATTTAACTGTTTTTTTTAAGTTAGACTCTAGATAATCGCTTGTATTAGTTGATAAAGTAGAATCGTCAACAGGAGCGCCGTCTGAGATAACCATTAAAATTTTTCTCTCTTCTTTTCTTCTATTCATTTTATTGTAAGCCCATTTAAGAGCTTCACCATCTATATTTTCTTTAAGCAAACCTTCTTTCAACATAAGGCCCATGTTATTTTTAGCTTGTCTCCAAGGAGTGTCAGCGGATTTATAAATTATATGTCTAAGATCATTTAGTCTCCCCGGCAAATTTGGTTTATCATTCTTCATCCATTTTTCCCTTGATGATCCACCTTTCCAATGTTTTGTTGTAAAGCCAAGTATTTCAACTTTAACTGCACACCTCTCTAAAGTTCTTGAGAGAATATCTGCACATATAGCTGCAACAGAAATAGGTTTTCCTCTCATGGAACCAGAGTTGTCTATTAAAATTGTTACCAATGTGTCTTTAAACTCAATATCTTTTTCTTTCTTAAAAGATAGAGAGTTATATGGATCCATAATAATTCTTGGTAATTTCGAAGTATCTAACAACCCTTCTTCAAGATCGAAATTCCATGACCTATTTTGTTTTGCCAAAAGTTTCCTTTGTAATTTATTTGCGAGTTTAGAAATAAAATTTTTTAATTGTAATAATTGTTGATCTAAATTCTTTCTTAATCTTGTTAGCTCCTCTATATTCTCTAAATCTTCAGCTTTTATAATTTCATCGAATTCTTCAGTATAAGATTTATAATCTATGTCACCCAAAGAACTTTTACCTTTCCTCTTCAAATCAGGTTGAGAACTATCTTCTATTTCAACTTCTTCATCAGCTTGATCAGATTCTTTTGCTTCATTTTCTAGATCAGGCATTCCTGAGTCTATTGACATTTCTTCTTCTTTATTCTCTTTTTCTTTAGCTTGTTTTTCCTGATTGTCGGGTTTGCTTTGTTTATCATCATTATTTTTGCCGTCATCTTTTTTTTCTTCCTCGTCAAGACTCTCATCTAAATTCATGTTTGCAATAAGCTCAGATATTAAAGAATTAAATTTTTTTTGATCTAAAGCGCACTGATTTAATTGATTTATTTTCCCTTTAAATTTTTCATTTAAATCCTTCTTGTACGATTTTAATTTTTTATCGATTTGGGTATTATTCTCAAAATCAAGAAATTTTATTCTCAAGTAATTTTCAAAAGACTCTACAATCTTGTCTTCACTGCTTTTAAGATCTAAGCCAGATATTCTTTCTTGGTAAAAGTTTTCAATATTATTCTTAACTCCCTTAAAATAATTAGTACCTATCTTTTCGAACCTTATTTTTTCTGAAATTCTATAGAGTTGTCTAGAAATATTTCCTTCAGGTTCGTATTGTTTAAATGTTTTTGCATCAGAAAATCGAAGCCTTAATGATTTTGAGTCAGCTATTGCTCTTATTTGATTGTAATTTAGTTTGTTATTTATTTGGTTAAGATCTGGTAATCTTATTGTGTTTTCTTCAGATTTGGGACTTTCATTTCCAAACGAAACTTCGATTTTTTCAGAATTAGATAGTGACCTAACAGTTGAACTTATTGCAGTTTTAAAATCTTCAATCTTTTCTTTTTTGTTTTCCACTTTATAAAGTGATATTAATAGATGACTCTGGCAAATCTTCACCAAAACATCTTTGGTAATATTCAGAAATTATTTTTTTCTCTAATTCATCACATTTATTCAAAAATGTAATTCTAAATGCATATCCTTGATCTTTAAAAATACTTGTATTTTCAGCCCAGTGTAAAACCGTTCGAGGACTCATCACCGTTGAAATATCTCCATTGATAAATCCTTTTCTTGTTAGATCGGCCACTTTGATCATATTTGATAAAAGTTCTTTTCCTTCTTTATTATTTAAATCTTTGTTTTTTGCTAAAACTATTTCAAACTCTTTTTCAAATGGAAGATAATTTAAAGTGGAAACTATATTCCATCTATCCATCTGACCTTGGTTAATCTGTTGTGTACCGTGATAAAGACCTGTTGTATCGCCTAACCCCACAGTATTTGTGGTTGCAAATATTCTAAAAAAATCGTGTTGCTCTAAAACTTTATTTTTATCTAATAATGTAAAATTTCCATCACTTTCTAAAACTCTTTGAATAACAAACATTACGTCCGGCCTTCCTGCATCATATTCATCAAAGACAAGAGCAACAGGGTTTTGAATTGACCAAGGTAAAATACCCTCTTTAAATTCTGTTATCTGCTTACCATCCTTCAACACAATTGCATCCTTACCAATTAAATCAATTCTACTGATATGGCTGTCTAAATTAACCCTAACACATGGCCAGTTTAATCTTGCAGCAACCTGTTCTATATGAGTAGATTTTCCAGTTCCGTGATAGCCTTGAATTAAGACTCTTTTATTAAATGAAAAACCTGCCAAAATTGCTAAAGTAGTATCTTTATCAAATTTATAATCTGCGTCTATTTTTGGAACATACTCATTTTTTTTTGAAAAGGCTCCAGCCTGCATATCACTTTCAAAGCCAAAGGTTTGTTTCACTGAAATTTTGATATCGGGCTTTTGTAACAATTGTTGTGAACTCATTTTTTCCCCAAAGTTTTTTTAAGTTGACTATAAGCTAGTGTAATTTTTTTTAATTTATCTTCAAACTTTTTATTTCCTTGGTTTTTATCAGGATGATATTTTTTTACAAGTTCTTTGAATTTAGTGTGAATTTGTTGCCATTTTACTTCTTCATTCAAATCCATAACTTGTAAAGCATCTTTATCTTGTTGAGACACTTTGGTTTTTTTAAATTCTCTGAAATTTGAGCTTTTGAAGATATTTAATTTATCATCTAAAGCGTTATTCCATAAAATATTAAAGAAATTGTCAGAGGATCCAAAAGTTTTTGTTGATTTGTGCCATGTTAAATCTGATTTTATAAAAAACTCAATTTCTTGATCATTCATATTTTCAAAATAGTTCCAGTTCTTATTAAAAATTTTAATGTGATTTAAACAAAGCAATCTATATTTTTTGCTATTGTCCTTTTCTACAGGAGCCTTATATGCCCCAATTTCACTACAATTATCCCAATCACAAATAATTTTCATTGCATGACTCTATATAGTAAAATTAAATATATGAAAAATTATTTTGAAGTACTTTGTACAAAATTAATCGATGAAATTGAAATTGAACATATCGATATTGTTGATAATTCTCATAAACATAAAAGACATAAATCTTTTTCTCCAGAAAAATTTCACTTACATTTAAAAATCAAGTCTATATATTTAGATTCCATATCAAGGGTAAGTGCTCAAAAAATGATCATGAAAGTCTTAAAAGATGATCTTATTACAAAAATTCATGCGCTTGAAATTAGTATTGAGAAATAGCTTTACTAATTTTTTTTAAATTTTTGATTGAAATTTTACTTTTATTCGGAAGAGCGGTTTCTCCAATACTCTTTAATAAAATAAAATTAATTTTGCTATCATTATTTTTTTTATCATTCTTCAAATAAGGAATTAATTTGTTTACTGAACTTTGATTAGAATAATTTTTGAAACTAAAATCTAATTTATTTTGTAAATAAATTTTTTTAATAAGTCGCAGTGTCTTAGATGAACAGATTTTTTTTACTACTGATAATTTAGTTGCTAAAAGCATACCAGATAAAACAGCTTCACCATGAGTAATATTTTTTGAGTAACTATTTTTTACCTCTATTGCATGTGCAAATGTATGACCGAAGTTTAAAATCATTCTTAACCCCTTTTCATTTATATCTTTTGTAACAAAATGAATTTTAATTTCACAACTTTTTTTAATAGCATACGTCAACTCTTTATTTTTTTTGGAAAATATATATTTTGTATTTTTTTCTAGCCAATAAAAAAATTTTTTATCTTTAATAATAGAATGTTTTAAAATTTCAGCAAACCCGCAGATCATCTCTTTTTTAGGTAAAGAATTTAAAAAAGATGTATCACTGATAACTAGTTTTGGTTGATAGAACGAGCCTATAAGATTTTTCCCATACTTAGAGTTGATTCCAGTTTTTCCACCAATTGCTGAGTCTACTTGAGCGAGTAGAGTTGTGGGAATATTAATAAAATTAATACCTCTTTTATAAATACTTGCAACAAAACCTGCAATATCGCCTGTGATACCGCCACCAACACTAATTATTAAATCAGATCGATTAAAATTTTTAGATAACAAAATCTTTAAATAATAATTGACTGAATTAAAGGACTTATTTTTTTCGTTAGCTGAAAAAGATAAGAAGAGTAAGTTGTAACTTTTCAACTTTTTTTTTAAGTTAATTTTGAATTTAATCGGAACATTATTATCAATTATAAGGGCAATATTTTTTGATTTGGGACACAACGATTTTACTTTTTTAGGTAAAATATTAATCGAATTTTTTCCTATAATTATTGAGTAACTTTGACTTTTGCTTTTAAATTTTATTTCCTGATTTTTCATATAAATTTATTATCTTTACTGCTATTTCTTCAGATCTTAGAGAGCTACATTTAATTCTATAATCAGCCTCATTATAAATTTTTTTTCTGTCAAAATAAATTTTTTTTACCTCTGCGTTTGAGTTTTTTTTTAACAAAAGAGGTCTTTTATTGTTATTTTTTAATCTTTTGATTAATTCATCTATTGGAACATCTAACCAAAAGCTAGTAGATAATTTTTTTGCACTTTTCCTTATTGAATTACTTAAAAAAGCACCTCCACCCATAGATATAACAGAGTTATTTTTTTTTAATTCATTCAGAGTAATATCGTTTTCAATTTTTCTGAAGTAACTTTCGCTCTTATTTTTAAATATAAAAGTAATTGTCGAGCCCTCTTTATCCTCAATTAGTTTATCAACATCCACAAATTTATAATTAAGCTTTTTGGCTAATATTTTACCTATAGTAGATTTTCCAACCCCCATCATCCCGGTCAAAGTAAGGTTTTTTCTCAATTTAGCTTCCTTTTTGATTTTGATTTTTCATAAATATGTCTTATTTATTAAGTTTAAATCAATTCGTAAAGTATGCAACTTAAATACAACAGACAATCAAGCTTAGGTAGTTCGATAAGAAAAACTTTATTTAAATTATTATTAGTGGTCGTTGTGTTAATTTTTGCAATTTTTTTAATAGAAAAAATTAGTTTCCCAAGTCCTGAAAAAAAATATCAAATAGACATTACAAATGAAATTAAAAAGCTTTAATTACTTCTTAGGCTTATTAATCATCTTTCTATATTCACCTCTTTTGAGTGAAGAAAAAATAGATATATGGAAAAATAAAAAAGAATTAGCTGTAGACTCACCTAATCAAGAAGATAATGATAAAGATAAAATAAAATTACCATCATCTGAGACTATTCAAACTATTGAAAAAATTCAAATTGAAGAAAGTGATCAAATTCAAGCAGCAAAAGAAATAGTTTACGGTGTATATGAGCCTGCTAATTTTGATTTTAATTTGAATATGTGGTCAACAACTAAGGCGGAAGACTTAAGGTCAAGTTTAAGAAGAATTAATAAGATCAACCTTTCAAAATCCTCAATTGAAATACTTGAAGCGATCCTATTTTCATTTTCTTATCCTCCACAGGGAATGGATGAAACAGAATTCGTCGATCTAAAAATTAATTGGTTAATAACAAATGATCGAGTAGATTTGTTAAAAAGTTTTTTAAAACAAAATGAACAGTTTGATAGCAAAAGTAAAGCTGTTCAATATTTAGTCGATAAAAATATTGCAAGTGGAAATATAAAAGAGGGGTGTGAGCAAATCAAGTTTATTGATGCTAATATTAAAGACTCATATTTAGAGAAATTTAAAATTTATTGCTTAATATTTAATGATAAAAAATCAGAAGCCCAACTTCTACTTGATCTTTTACGAGAGCAAAAACTATCAAGTAAATTTTACGACGATAAAATCAACTTTTTACTTGGTGTTACAGATAAAACTAGCAATAAAATCAATGAAAAAAATCTTTTAAGCTTTTACCTTTCCAGCATAACTATTGCAGATTTTAAATACGAGCCTACAAAAAAAACTAGAAGTGAAATATGGAAATATTTAAATGCAGCGAACTTGATTAAGTTAGAAGATGCATCCGATAAAGATAAGTTAAAAGAATTAGAGATAGCTGCAAATAACAATAAATTAGACAAAAAAAAAATTTTTGAAATTTACAAAAAAATTCCATTTAATTTAAGCACTTTATTAAACGCAAAGAATAATTATAAAACACTTGATGAAAGTGATGCAAGAGCTCTAATTTATCAAAAATATTTATTATCTGAGGCAAATGAGATAAAAATAGAATACCTATTTTTATTAGAGGAATTGTTTAAAAAAGCTGATTTAGCAAACGTCTTTTCAAAATATTTAAGTGATAGAATTGAAGAAATTGGCATTAAAAACTTACCTGAGAATTATCAAGAGATTGCACAAGCACGTATAGTTTCTGAAGAGGACTCAATTTTAGGAAAAGTAAAATATAACGATAAAATTTTACACCAATCAAAAATATTAAAGTATTATATTGAAGGAGAAAGTAAGAAGAAAGTTCAAAAAGACATTAATAAAATTTTTAAAAAGGTTGCAAAGAATAAAAAATATTTCATTTCAGCCAAAGATCTTGCTCTGGTTGATACACTTATTACAGATGGTTTTTCTCTTCCGTCAAATTTCAAATATAGTGAGCTTTTAGATAAATTTGATGTTCCAAGTAATTTATTGAAATTAATTGATAACGATCAGAAAGCTTTTTTAGCACTAAAAATAGTAGAGATAATTGGTGAAGATGAACCCTATCAACTTGATCCAGAAACTATATATTTTGTAACAAATCTTTTAAATAAAATGAATTTGGTAACAATAAGAAATAAAGTTTTAAATTCTGCTCTTCCTTTAAGAACTTGAATTATAATGCCTGAAAGAAAAATTATAACTGAACCAGATACTATTTTAAGAAAAAAAAGCGTATCTTTAGAAAAAGTTGATAACGAACTACGAAAGTTAATGGATGATATGTTGGAAACCATGTACGCAGCACCAGGTATAGGTTTGGCAGGCGTGCAAATTGGTATTCTAAAACGGCTAATAGTAATTGATGTTTCTAGAGAAAAAGAAAAAAAAAATCCTTTATTTTTAGTAAATCCAGAAATAATTTCTAAATCTGACAACACCTCTGTTTATGAGGAAGGATGTTTATCTTTACCTGGTTATTTCGCTGAAATTGAAAGACCAGCTGAATGTCAAATCAAATATATAGATTATGACGGTAAAAAAAAAGAAATGAAGGCATACGGACTTTTAGCGACCTGTATTCAGCATGAAGTGGATCATCTAAATGGTATATTGTTTATAGACTATTTATCCAAATTAAAAAGAGACATGATTATAAAAAAATTAGTAAAGAATAAAAAAGAACTAAACAAAATTGTACTTTAACCTACATGGCGCTAAATATAATTTTTATGGGTACACCTGATTTTGCTGTTCCAATTTTAAAATCTATTAGTAATTTAAATCACAATATTTTAGAGGTTTACACTCAGCCTCCTCAAAAAAAAAATCGTGGACAAAAAATCCAAAATTCACCAATTCATAATTTTTCAAATAAGTTAAATTTACCTGTTAGATGTCCTATTGTTTTCGATGAAAAAGAAATCAATCACATAAAAAAACTAAATCCTGATCTTGTAATTGTAGTTGCTTATGGAAAAATTTTACCTGCTAAAATATTAAATTCGGACAAACCTTTGTTCATAAATGTTCATGCCTCTTTACTGCCCAGGTGGAGAGGAGCTGCTCCAATTCAAAGAGCAATTATGAATTTGGATCATGAAACAGGCGTCTCTATTATGAAAATAGTAACCCAATTAGATGCTGGGCCAGTTTTATTACAATCTAAAATAAAAATTACAAAAGAAACTAATTACAAAGAACTAAGCGATCAAATGTCAGAATTAGGAGTAAAATTAATTTTAGATACATTAAAATTAATCGAGGATAAAAGGGCTAATTTTAAAGAACAGAATGAGTCGGAAGCTACTTACGCTAAGAAAATTGAAAAAACAGAGACTAAAATAAATTGGAACGATGACGCTGAAAAAATTATAGCTAAAATAAATGCTTTTAGTCCCAATCCAGGTAGTTGGTTTGACCTCAATGGAAATAGAATAAAAATAATCAAAGCTAAAAAGGTATTGAGTAAGGGTATACCTGGTACAATATTAGACGATAATCTCACAATAGCATGTTCAAAAAATGCTATACGGATAGTGGAACTTAAGAAAGAGAGTAAACAAAAAATGACAGCTGATGAGTTTTTAAAAGGGAATAAAATTAAAACTGGTCAGAGTTTAAATTAAAATGTTTAATTACCTTATAAAAATTGAATATGAGGGCACAAATTATGTAGGGTGGCAAAGCCAAAAAAATGGAAAATCTATACAAGATAACATTGAAAAAGCTTTAAAAAAAGTTTTAAGAGCAAAAATAAAAATTATAGGAGCTGGAAGAACAGATAAAGGTGTACACGCCTATGGGCAAAGCGCAAATTTTTTTTTCGCAAAAGAGATAAAAGATAAATATAAATTTTTGAGTTCTATAAATTTTTTTTTAAGAAGAAATTTAATTTCTATTATAAATTTAACTAGTAAAAAATTAAATTTCCATGCCCGCCATAATGTAAAAAAAAAAACGTATAAATATATTATTTTTAATAGAATTACTAGTTCACCGTTACATCAAAATAGATCATGGGTAATAAAAAAAAAACTTAATTTCAATAATATGAAAAAAGGTATCAAATATTTTTTAGGATTACACGACTTTACATCAATGAGAGCAAGCTCGTGCTCAGCTAAAAATCCCAAGAGAACTATTACAAAAGCCCAAGTAAGAAAAAAAAAAGATAAGATAATAATTAATTTTGAGTCAAAATCTTTTTTACAGAAACAAGTGAGATCTATGGTTGGCTGTCTTAAATATGTAGGAGAGAATAAATGGAAACCTGAAAAAATAAAATTTGTTTTAAAATCTAGGAGAAGAGAACTTTGCGCTCCTCCAGCACCTCCTGATGGTCTTTATTTAGAAAAAGTTTTTTATTAGTTTTTAATCATATTTAAATATTTTTTAGCTATTTTTTTCCAAGTAAAATTATTAATAAATCTTAGAGATTTTTTTGATATTAGAGAGCTTACTTTTTTATTATTTTTTAAAGAGACAATTTTATTTATTAATTCGTTATCATTACTATAACTTAGAACGTTTTTATTAAAGTTATAAGCAACTTGTCTTGAACATATAACTGGCAACCCATAAGACATGTAAGATAAAATTTTGCCTTGCATACCAGTAGCTATTTTTAAATTTGCTAAACCGCAAAATGAACCTTTTATAAATTTATCAATATTTTTTTGTACACCTAAAAATTTAACTTTTTTATTTGAAGATAACAAAACCTTATTCATTTTGCTTATATCACCAATCACTTCTAGGCTGACTTCAGGTATTTTTTTTTCTAGCTTAGGAAGGATATTTTTTATAAAATTTTTTACTGCTAGTTTATTTGGTAAATATTTTAAATTACCAATGAATAGAATCTTTTTATTTTTATTAGAAAAAACGTATTTTTTTTTAATTTTATCAATAGAAATATTTATATGAATTATTTTTTTTATAAAAATTTTATTAACTTTTTTAATTTCACTTTTAGAAAATAAAATTATTTTGTCAAATTTTTTAAAAATATTTATTTCAACTTTTTTAATAAGTATGCTTTCTAAAAAGTAAACGTATTTTAATGGATTGAACAAACTTAAATTATCAAAAGTTTGTAAATAATTACTTGAATATAAATCTCCCATTTCAATAATTTTTTTTCCTTTGAAGTTTTTAGGAAGATATTGACTAGATCTTATATGATAAAAAAAAATTAAATCGTAACTATCAGCTCTTGAAGAAACAAATCTTTCCATATCTTTTGAAAAAAAAAGTCCAAACTGAAGAGGTTGAAGCAAGATTAAGGATTTAATCACATAAAATATTCTTATTAAAAAAAAAGGTTTTTTGAACTTAAAAACGTTTTTTTGCGAAATGGTTTTTTTTCCGAAGCATACCACATCTAAAATATTTTTTTTTTTTAAAACATTTATAATTTTATTCGAGCCTATAACATCCCCAGAGTATCTGCCTGAGTACGGGTCTCTAGTTGCAATAAAAAGAATTTTTTTCATTTATCTTGTTTGGGACTTTTTCGATTTTTTATCCTCCATCTAGAGCCCTCTCTTATAATGAACCCACAACAATTTTTTGATCTACATCGACAGGGATAATTTTTATAATCCTCGTCAAAACTAAATCCATAATCATATGAAAACTCTTCACCTTTTTTAATATTTTTAATTGCGTGAACCCACACCTTTAAACCTGTACCAGTGACTTCACAATTAGGGTTACAAGAATGATTAATTAATCTAGCAGTATTAAATTTGAAATCACCGTCAAGATCATATCTTTTATTCAAATTAAAAAGATAAATAGCTTTGTCATTGTCGTATTTGGGATTTTCCTCAGCCTCTTTCCTAGTAATAACTTTCCCTTTATATTGAATTACCTTCTCACCATTTTTAATATCTTTAGCTGCGTACAAACCCAAGTTATCAATTTTGGATTTTCTAACTTTATATGGCTTCACCTAAAATAATCCTCGAGGATATTTTGATATATTTTTGTTAAATTTTTAAGATCTTTTAAAGATACACATTCATCAACTTTATGCATTGTTTTATTAACTAAACCAAACTCAAGGCACGGAGAAATTTTTCTAATAAATCTTGCGTCAGATGTTCCGCCAGTTGTTGAGAATTTAGGCGATACCTTAGTTATTTTTTTAATTATACTTTTAGCCATAAATATAGTTTTATTTGGCTTAGTTAAAAAAGAGTCGCCATTAACTGTAAAGTCAATTTTAAATTTACAATTATTTTTTTTACAAATATTTCTCACCACCAAATTAATTTTTCTTTTTAATGTTATCGAATTGTGATGATTATTATATCTAATATTAAATTGAGCCTTTGCTCTTGCAGGAATTACATTATGAGCTTTATTCTCAACATCAATAGATGTAAATTCTAAGTTTGACGGTTGAAAATTCTTGTTTCCTGCATCAAGTTTTTTTTCTTTAAGTTTTTTGCAAATATTGACTAATGTATTAATAGGGTTATTTGATAAATGAGGGTAGGCTACATGGCCTTGCGATCCAGATATTTCTATTACGCCCGATAAACTTCCTCTTCTACCAATTTTGATCATTTCTCCAAGTTTATTAGGATTTGTTGGTTCACCCACAATGCAAAAATCTATTTTTTCTTTTCTTTTCTTCAAGTAATCAACAACTTTTTTAGTTCCATTAATCGCCAACCCTTCTTCGTCACCGGTAATAAGAAAACTTATAGAGCCATTAAATTTTTTATTTGTTATTAAAAATTTGTCCACCGCAGACACAAAACAAGCTATTGAACTCTTCATGTCATTAGCTCCCCTGCCTATTAAATGATTTTTTCTAATTGTTGGTTTAAAAGGGTTTACAGTCCAGTCCTTTATATTTCCTGGAGTAACAACGTCTGTATGACCCGCATAACATAAGTTAGGACTTTTTTTTCCTAATCTTGCGTATAAGTTTTTTATTGGTTTACTCTTTTTATCTTTAAATTCTAAAATCTTACAATTAAATCCGAGCGATTTTAATTTTCTGCTCAAAAAACTAATCGCCCCAGCATCTTGAGGAGTAATGCTAGGAAATTTAATAAGCTCTTTAGCTAAATTTAATTCTGTAATTCTCGTCATTATTCTCTTAGCAAGTCATTAATTGAAGTTTTACTTCTAGTTTTTGAGTCAACTTTTTTTACAATAACTGCACAATATAAAGATGGACCATCAGGATTTGATTTATTTGGTAAACTTCCTGGAACCACTACAGAAAAAGCTGGAACTTTTCCGTAAGTAACTTTTCCCGAAGATCGATCAACGATTTTTGTAGATGCTCCGATATAAACGCCCATTGAAATTACTGCCCCTTCTTCAACTAAAACTCCCTCTGCTATTTCAGATCTAGCTCCTATAAAGCAATTATCTTCAATGATTACAGGGCCTGCTTGCAATGGTTCAAGCACTCCACCTATTCCAGCCCCGCCTGATATATGACAGTTTTTTCCGACCTGAGCACATGAACCTACAGAAGCCCAAGTATCTATCATTGTACCTTCATCTACGTACGCTCCAAGATTTATGAAGCATGGCATTAATACAGCACCTTTAGCGATATATGAACCTTTTCTAACAACTCCATTGGGAACATGTCTGTAGCCAGCTTTTTTCCAATCATCTTCACTCCAAGACACAGATTTACCCGGAACTTTGTCATACCAAGTAGTGTATGGTCCTTTAGACATCGTCATTTTGTTAATTCTGAAACTTAACAAAATTGCTTTTTTGATCCATTGATTAACAGTCCACTTACCATTTTCTTTAATTGCAACTCTTAATTCACCTTTATCAGTTAATTCAATAGTTTCTCTTATTGCGTTTAAAATACTCGCATCAGATTTCTCAGATATATTTTGTAAGTTTTCAAACGCATTATTTATTATTTCTTTAAGTTCAGCAATTTTCATTTATCTCCTTTAAAAAATTTGAAAGTTTATCAGTTTTATAATTAATAAAATCAGAATCTGAAAATTTTGCTGCCCACGGTTCATCATTTTTTATCCAAACAGTTTTCATTCCCATTTCAAATGCTGGTTTTAAATTTCTTGCTATATCTTCGAAGAATATACAATATTGTGGCTCAATTTTGTAATTTTCTACCAATTTTTTATAAGGCTCTTTCGATGGTTTGGGAATAAATTCACAATCTTTAATATCAAAAATACCGTCAAAAAGTTGATCAATCCCAATCCTTTTAGTTACATTTAGCGCATGTGCTCTTGAGCCATTAGTAAAAATAATTTTTTTACCACTTAGTTTTTTGATCTCATTTTCTAAAATTTGATCTTTATTGAGGAAACTGAGGTCTACATCATGAACAAATTCTAGAAATTCTTCCGCATCAATCTTATGATTTTTGATCATTCCGTTTAAAGTTGTATTATACTCTTGAAAGTAACTTTTTTGTATTTTTCGAGCTTCTGCAATATCAACTTTTAGCTTATCAGAAATAAACTTTGACATTTTTTTATCTACTTGGTCGAAAACCTTAGTAGCTCCGTCGTATAACGTATTATCTAAATCAAATAACCAATATTTTATATTGTGTAGATCTTTCATTTTCTAATTAGTGTACCTGAACCAGTATCTGAAAAAATCTCGTGAAGTATTGAATGTGGTTTTCTTCCATCTAAGATAACTACACCTCTGACGCCATTTTCAACGGCGTCAACACAATTTGCGATTTTAGGGATCATCCCACCTTCAACAATCTTCCATTTTATTAAATTTTCTAAATCTTCAGGTTTAATTTCAGAGATCAAACTTTTTCTGTCATCATATACACCTTCAACATTTGTCATTAATATTAGTCTTCTAGACTTAATCTTTTTTGCTATTGCGCTTGCAGCAGTATCACCATTTATATTGAAAGTTTGTTTATTTTTATCTAACCCAAGAGGGGAAATAATTGGAATTTTATTTTCACTTAAGATGTTTTCAATTAAATTGATATTAATTTTTTTTGGTATTCCTACAAAACCCAACTCTTTTTTTTCAGGTTCAACTTCTATAATATTTTCACTTTTTGTATGGAAAGAGATTGCCTCGCAACCTAAATTTTTAAGAGAACTAACAATATCTATATTAAAATCTACTAAAACTTTTTCAACGGTATCTATTATATCTTTATTTGTAACTCTCAGACCATTGATAAACTTTGAAACAATTTTTTTTTTATCAAGTTCTCTTTGAATTCTTGGTCCACCTCCATGTACCACTATTATTGATAAACCTAGTTTATTAAGAACATTAATATCAGAAATAAAATTATTGAATACGTTTCTATCTATAAGTACATTTCCCCCATACTTAATTACAATTCTTTCTTTTTCATATTTAGACACATATTTTTGAACTATATTAATATTTGGAGCTTTTTCAGGCCAAAACTTTTTTATTTCATCTAAAGAAACATTCTTAGACATTTAATTTGTCTTCACTTTGGTATTTTTGTTTATTACCCATTGCTGAGCAATTGTAAGAATATTATTTACAGTCCAATAAACTACCAAACCTGAAGGAAATGAAGCTAAAATTATTGTTAGGAAAAGAGGGAAAAAAGCAAAAATTTTTGCTTGAATAGGATCTGCTGGTGCTGGATTTAATTTTTGTTGCACCCACATTGATGCCCCCATTAAAATTGGCCAAATACCAATGATCATAAAGCTTGGTGGATCCCAAGGAATTAAACCAAACAGATTAAAAATGGATGTTGGATCAGCTGCTGATAAATCCTTAATCCAACCAAAAAAAGGTTGATGTCTCATTTCTAAAGAAATAAATAACATTTTATAAATAGCAAAAAAGAAAGGTATTTGGATTAAAACCGGCAAACAACCCGAAGCAGGATTAATCTTTTCTTTTCTATATAAAGCCATCATCTCTTGCTGTAATTTTACTTTGTCGTCTTTATGAAGCTCCTTCAGTCTCTGCATTTCAGGTGTAACAGCTTTCATTTTTGCCATTGATCTGAATGAAAAATTTGCAAGTGGAAAAAATAAAGCCCTAATAGCTAAAGTAATTAAAACAATAGCTAATCCAAAATTTCCTGAAAATTTAAACAAATAATCAATTACAAAAAATAAAGGTTTAGTAAAGAAATAGAACCACCCCCAATCAATTACTAAATCTAGTTTTTTTATATTTTGATTTTCTGCATAAGAATCAATTGTTTCAACTTCTTTAGCTGCAACGAATAATCTTAGACTATTGACCCCACTTGAATTAGCATTAATTTTTACTGGATCATTAATAATATAATTTGCCTTAAAACTATCGTTATATTGATAAGTAGATTTAAAGTTCTTGCCCGTTTCAGGAACTAAAACTGTCATCCAATATTTATCCGTAATACCAAGCCATCCTTCATTGGTTTCTCTTACAATCTTATTATCTTCAATATCGTCATAATCATCTTCCTTAAGTTCATCATCAAAAACTCCAATAAAACCCTCATGTGAAATATAAAAATTTTGAATATCATCTGGTACTTTATTTCTTGTGATTTGAGCATAAGGATAAAGCTCTACACTCTGAGAAGAGTTATTTTCAATTTCTTGACTGATTTTAAATAAATATTTCTCATCTAATTCAATTTTTTTCTTAAAAATAACTCCTTCATTATTATTCCATTTTAATATTACTGGAGATTTATCCGTTAAAACTTTGTTACCTTCGACTATCCATTTAGAATTTTTGGTAGGTACCTTGATTTTGTTACCAATACTTGCCCAACCAGACTCAGCGTAAAAACCATTTTCTGTTTGTGCGGGATTAAGAAATTCAATATTTTTACTTCCTTGAACTTTTTGTTTATGATTTTTAAAAGAAATATCGTCAATTAAACCACCTTCTAATGAAATAGAGCCAATAATATTCTCATTTTCAATTCTAATTCTATCTGAGTTGCTTATAGACTCGTCTCTTGAAACTTTTTTCTCAACAGAAAATTGATTAATAGATGGAGCTTGATTAGTGTTTGGCGTAATAGAATTATCTGTCTTTTCTTGAATTTGGTTATTAGTTTTTTGCTCAATTTGACTCTTTGGAGTTTCAAAAAATGCTCCCCAGAATAATAAAACTGACATTGATAAGGCAATGGCTACAAATACGTTTTTATTATCCATTTTTACTCTCTCTATTAATTTGGTTTTGATCGGGTACAAAATCAAAGTCAGAACCGCCACCTAAACTTTTGAAAGGATGACAGCTAAAAATTCTTCTAACTCCCATAAATGTTCCTTTAAATAACCCATGTTTTTTTAGTGACTGAATATAATATTCAGAGCAAGGCGTTAAATATCTACAATTGTTTCCTAGCAAAGGTGAAAATATATATTTATAAAATTTAATTAATTTTATTTTGAAATTTATTAATATATTAATCATTTATCTTTTATTTTATTAAAACTTTTTTCCATCAAAGGCATAAGCAAATTTTGTTTTCGTGTATAAGCATTCGATTTACCAAAAACTATATAAGTATAATCTTTACTAATTGCACCTCTTTTTTTAAGAAGTTTTTGAACAATTGCTTTTAATTTTCTTCTTATTTTGTTTCTTTTTACAGCATTTCCAATTTTTTTTTTCATTACAAAACTAATAAGTAAGTTTGATTTAAATTTAGGGTTATAAAAATTTTTTGTAGCAAATATTGAGAAAAAATCGGAGTGAACTTTTTTTTCTCTTAATGTTTTTTTAAATTGGTAGCTTTTTTTTAAGCTTTCAAGCTTAACCATTAAAATAATTTATGTTGAAAGAGTCTTTCTTCCTTTTGCCCTTCTTCTTGCTATAAGTTGTCTACCAGCTTTAGTTGCCATCCTAGAACGAAAACCATGTCTTCTTTTTCTTACTAAATTGCTTGGTTGATAAGTTCTTTTCATAAATATTTTAAGGTATATATTTTAAAAGAAGTCTATTGTACAGGTAAAATATGAGTAAAAATATTAAAATTACTTTAGGATCAGTTTATTTAATTATTTTGATTGCCTTTTTATATTTTATTTTCTCAAAATTTGATATTTCGCGGATCGATGACTTCTCTTACTATAAGACAATCCAATTAAACATAGATGAAATAATAGGAAATAATTTAATACTTAATCTTATTCTCTTTTCTTTATTCTCAATAATATGGGTAGTTCTATGTGGTTTTGGCACTCCTCTGCTTCTTTTATCAGGAATATTATTTGGTAAGTGGATTGGTACTTTAATTTCTATTTTTTCTATAACAATTGGGGCTTTGTGTTTATATATGATCGCTAATTATTTTTTTTTAGATCTTATAGAACAAATACTAAAAGATAAATTTTCAAAATTTATAGAACGTTTTAAAGATAAAGAATTTTATTATTTTTTTGCTTATAGACTTTCAGGGGGATTGGGAATACCTTTTTTTTTACAAAATCTTTTACCAGTAATTTTTAAAATTAAAAATATAAATTATTTTTTTGGAAGCCTACTTGGTTTTATTCCACATTTTTTTATATGGAATGCAATGGGAGCAGGTATAAACAAATTTGTGCAAGAATCTGATGAATTTAATTTATTACATTTAATTCTAAGTAAAGAGATTTACGTGCCTTTATTAATATTTATTTTTTTAATTTTACTGTCTTTATTTATAAAAAAAAAATTTTTTAATGATTGAATTAAATAAAAATAATCTAATAAATTATCCTAGTCCTTATTTGCAGCAACATAAAAATAATCCTGTTAATTGGCAAATTTGGTCCCGAGATATAGTCGAAATTGCTAAAAAAAATTCTAAACCGATTTTGCTAAGCATTGGTTATTCTAGTTGTCATTGGTGCCATGTTATGGCGCATGAAAGTTTTGAAGATAAAGAAACAGCGAATTTAATGAATAAATTTTTTATAAATGTAAAAGTTGATAGAGAAGAAAGGCCCGATCTCGATTTTGTATTTCAAAGTTCCTTTCAGTTATTTAATCAATCAGGGGGTGGTTGGCCTTTAACAATGTTTTTGGACGAAAACGGTGTACCTTTCATGGGAGGCACATACTTTCCGAAAACTAGTCAAAATGGTCTTCCATCATTTAAAGAAGTTTTACAAAAAGTACATGATGCTTATCAAGAACAAAAAAACAATATAATAAAACAAAAAGATTTAATTATAAAAAATCTAGTTTTAAAAAAAAATTCAGTTTTAAGCCAAGATTTAGAACCAATTTTAGAAACTTCTTTAAATTATCTTGATACAGTCAAAGGCGGGTATAAAGGAGCGCCTAAATTTCCAACATTCAATTTATTTGAAACTCTTTTATATTTTTATAACAAAACAAATAAAAAAAAGTATTTAGATCCTGTAACTTTAATGATTAAACAAATAACATCAAAAGGAATTTATGATCATGTAGAAGGAGGTATTGCTAGGTACACAATTGATGAAAATTGGATTATTCCACACTTTGAAAAAATGCTTTACGATAATGCACAATTTATTTTTTTATTATCAAAGTACTGTAAAATTGATAACAATAATTATTTTAAAGAAAAATTGAGCCATACAATTGAATTTTTAAAAAAAGAATTTTTAAATAAAGACGGACTTTTTGGATCATCATATGATGCAGATAGTGATGGAAAAGAGGGAGAGTATTATGTTTATAATTATGAAGAAATAAAAGAAATAAATGAGTATTTCGAAATTAACACCAAAGGTAATTGGGAGGGTAAAATTATCTTAGTAGAAAAAAAAAAGCCACCCGAAGAGATAATTAAAAAACTTTTAGAAATTAGGAACAAGAAAAAAAAACCTTTTTTTGACGACAAAACTCAATTAGATTTAAATTGTTTGTGTGTGAGTGCGTTAATTTCAGCTCATGAAATATTACCCAAAAATAATTATTTAAATTTAGCTGAGGTATTTTTTACTAAAATAGATGACAAATATATCAAAAACACTATTCAACATAGTTATTCTAAAGAGATTGTTTTTTTAGAAGATTATGCCTTTTTAATAAATTTGTTAAATGATCTCTCAGATAAAACTATGAATTTTAAATACAAAGATTTGGCTAAAAAAATATGTAATGAAGCCATTTCAAAATTTTATGTCGAAGAAAAAGATATTTTTCAGAAAAATAACAAATTTAATAATGATATTTTTTTCACGCCTATAGATATAGGCGATAATACTATTCCAAATGGAAATGCAGTAATGTTGATCAATCTAGTTAGACTAGGAATGATGGAACAGGCAGCGAAATTAGCTAAAAGTCTAAATGGATATTTGAACATTTATAAAAGTCATATGATGACTGGTATAAGAGCTTTAGATTTTTTCAACAATATAAGTTCTGGCAAGAATTGTAATGAACAAGGTTGTAAAATAGATGTTTAAAAAAATTAATTGGTTTGCATGGCTTGTTTTGGTAATTTTGTGGAATTATGGCTATCCAAAAGCTACGCCACTTCAAGATGTATTAGTTGCCGTAATTTTGTCTGTATTATTTATAATTATTCAGAAGTTTAAATCAAGAGACTTGCAAAATAGAAGTTCAAGAAGTAAATTTAAAAATTGATGAAGGAAAGCATTTTATGGGAATTCATTACGATTATAAATCTACGCGTGGCGATAAAGCTATGAAAAAAGAGGCCAAGCGAAAAGCTAGAATAGAACAAAGAAGAGCTAAACGTTCTAATTCAAACATAAAAGAGTCTGAAGAAAAATTGATGCATGATATTGATAAGCCCATAACACTAGAGGACTTAACAAACCCAGATAAGAATTAGTCTTTTCAATGAAATCTTTTGAAAAAAAAGATTCTTTGTTAAAAAGCCGTGAGGTTGCACTTAAGAAAAATCTTAAAAAAAGAAAAAAAACAAAAAAAGGCAAAAGACAAAATGACAGTTCTTTCAGACAAATGGATTAAGAAAATAGCCAGAGAAAAGGGAATGATTAAACCTTTTGTTAACAAACAAGTAAGGAATGGAAAGATCTCATTTGGTTTATCTTCTTATGGATATGATGCAAGAGTTTCAAATGAGTTTAAAATTTTTACGAATGTTAATTCAGGAATAGTTGATCCCAAAGTTTTCAAAAAAGAAAGCTTTGTAACTAAAATTGGAAAAGAATGTATAATTCCTCCCAACTCTTTTGCTTTAGCGAGAACAATGGAGTATTTTAAAATTCCAGATAATATATTGGTAATTTGTTTAGGAAAATCAACTTATGCAAGATGTGGAATTATAGTTAATGTAACACCACTTGAACCAGGCTGGGAAGGACATGTTACGTTAGAATTCTCTAATACCACTCCTTTACCAGCTAAAATTTATGCTAATGAAGGTGTAGCTCAGTTTATTTTTTTAAAAGGCAACGAGAAGCCAAGCGTAACTTATGCTAATAGAAAAGGTAAATATATGAAACAAAAAGGTGTTACACTTCCAAAAATTTAATCTCTTTGATGCAAAAGCTATTAATTAAAGGTAAAAGAGAATTATCGGGAAAAATTTCTATATCAGGATCGAAAAACGCAACTTTACCGATACTAGCAGCTTCTATACTTGCCAAAGAAGTTCGTCTTAAAAACATTCCTCTCGTCAAAGATATATTTACCATGATTGATTTATTAAACTTTATTGGTTTAAAAACAAAAATTATTAAAAAAAGTAACATTATTGAAATCAAAAATAATGAAAAAAATATAAATACGCTTGCTCCTTATAAACTAGTTAAGACTATGAGAGCTGGAGTATTGGTATTAGGTTCATTATTGACAAAATATGGAAAAGCAAAAGTTTCCTTGCCAGGCGGGTGTGCTATTGGCACCAGACCTGTAGATTTACATTTATTTGCATTAAAGAAATTAGGTGCAAAGATAAAAATTAAAAATGGCTATATATTTGCGGAAGCAAAAAAAGGATTAAAAGGGACAATCATAAATTTTCCGTCAATATCTGTAGGAGCTACTGAAAATGCTTTATTAGCGGCTTGTAAAGCAAAGGGAAAAACAGTTCTTAAAAACTGTGCAATCGAACCTGAAATTAAAGACTTAATATTTTTTTTGAATAAACTAGGATCAATAATAAATTTCAAAGGAAGGACTATAACAATTTACGAAAATAAATTAAAAAGTTCAAATATTACCCACGAGGTAATTTTTGACAGAATAGAACTAGGTACTTACATGATTGCTTGTGCGCTATTAGCAAAAAAAAATGTAATAATTGATAAAATTGATCCAAAAATTGTTAAAAATGAAATAAATGTTTTAAAGATTTTAGGTGTTAAAATACTAAAGAAAAAGTCTTCCATAATTATAAAAAAAAAAAAAAAATTAAAAAATATCAATATTACAACGAAACCCTATCCGGGTTTTCCAACTGATTTACAGGCTCAACTTATGGTGCTTTTGACTCAAGTTGAAGGTGTATCTAAAATCAAAGAGAACATATTTGAAAATAGATTCATGCATGTTCCCGAATTAAAAAGAATGGGTGCACAGATTGAAATCAAAGATAAAACTGCCATAATAAAAGGACCAACTAAATTAACGGGAGCAGAAGTTATGGCTACCGATTTAAGAGCTTCTGTCTGCTTAGTACTTGCAGGCTTAATTGCAGAAAACAGGACTATTATAAATCGAATTTATCATCTTGACCGAGGATACGAATTTTTAGAAAGAAAATTGAAAAACTGTAAAGCAGAAATAAAAAGAATTTAAAGTGAAACCTAAAAATTTAAGACTCATAGCAAAAACAGAGGAAGATCTGAGAGTAGTTTCCGCTCACCTTCAAGACTCCATCGCAAGTGTTTCTGACATTGCAAATCTTAAAAAAAATAAGATTTTTCTTATGCAATTGAACCGCTTTATGTGGGAGGATGTGGAAAAAGGGGTATTTAGAAAAAACAAACGTATAAGAACTATTTTAAAATTTGAAAACGTTTTGAATGTGTTATCTAAGAACATAGATCAACGGAAAAAAGACAAGTTTTTGGATTTTCTAGCTATTGAAACAAATATAACTCCTGATAATAACTATGAAATGAAAATAACTTTTGCAGGTGACTCAATAATTAGAATTATCTCTGAAGCAATAGAAGTGACTTTAGATGATCAGGGAGAAGCTTGGGATACAAAAAATAAACCAAAACACAGAACTTAAAAATGCTCAAAAATTTAAATTATGATAAAAAAAATTCTATTAGAACTTTAAAAACTTTTTTGGAAAAACGTAGAACTATTCAAAAAAGTCAAATACCAGCAGTGAACAGAATTATACTAAACGTGAAAAAAAATGGTGATAAAGCTGTTTTGAATTATGAAAAAAAATTTTCAAAAATTAAAAACAAATCAAATAAAATTTTTTTCTCTAGCAATGAAATTAATAAACTTTCAAAAAAAATAGATAAAAACTTAAAAAAAGCTATTGATTTAGCTTTCAATAGAATAAAAAAATTCCATTTAAAGCAAAAATTCTCTTCTTTTAGATTTAAAGACAAATATAAAAATGAATTGTCTTACAGATATTCATCAATAGATAAAGTTGGGGTTTACGTACCAGGTGGCACAGCAAGTTATCCAAGCACTGTTTTAATGAATTGTATTCCAGCAATTGTTGCTGGGGTAAAGAATATATATTTAGCCACACCGTCATTGGATTCAAAAATAAATCCGGCTATAGTTTATGCAGCTAAGAAATGTGGAGTCAAAACAATTTATAAAACTGGTGGCGCTCACACTATTGCAGCTTTAGCTTACGGAACTAAAAAATTTGAAAAAGTAGACAAAATAGTTGGACCAGGAAATACATTTGTTGCCTGTGCAAAAAAAGAGGTTTTTGGAGATGTAGGTATTGATATGGTGGCAGGCCCATCCGAAGTAAGCATAGTAGCCGATAAGTTTGCTGATCCAGAACTCGTTGCTGCAGATTTAATCGCTCAAGCAGAACACGATGTTTATGCTCAATCGATACTAATTACTGATAATAAAAATCTAATTCGTTTAGTAAATTTATCTTTAAATAAACAGCTTAAACAGTTACCCAAAAAAAACATAGCGTCTCAAAGTTTAAAAAAATTTGGATTATCAATTTTTACTAATAATAAAAAAAGAATTTCAGAAATAATTAATACTATTGCTCCTGAACATTTAGAATTATGTACAAATATTAACAATAAAATTATCAATGAAATAAAAAATGCAGGATCAATTTTTATAGGGGAATTCTCACCAGAAGCTATCGGAGATTATATAGCAGGGCCGAACCATGTGCTACCGACTTCTGGTTCTGCGAGATTTTCTTCTGGATTATCAGTTAATGATTTTTTAAAGCGTCACTCGTTAATAAAAATATCAAAAACAGGTATTGAAAGATTAGGTCCATCGGTTATAAATTTAGCAAAGCATGAAAATTTAGATGGTCATGCTAACTCAGTAAAATTAAGATTAAAGAGGAAAAATTAATTGGCAAAACAAGAAACTTTGGAATTTAAAGGAAAAGTAACTGAACTTTTACCGAACGCTATGTTTAGAGTAAAACTAGAGAACAACCATGAAATTTTAGCCCATACAGCAGGAAAACTAAGAAAGAATAGAATTAGAGTTCTAGCAGGAGATAATGTAATGGTTGAAATGACGCCGTATGATTTAACTAAAGGTAGAATAACTTTTAGATTTTAGGCCTTGTAGCTCAGTAGTAGAGCAGTACCCTGAAAAGGTATGTGTCGTAAGTGCGATTCTTACCAAGGCCACCACCAATTTTTACACATCGTAATATAAAATTTAATCTGTTAATTCTTATATTTATGAATAAAAAAATTGGATTATTTTGGTTGAGAGACGATTTCAGGGTTTTAAAAAATTATGGGCTTATAGAGGCAACTAGAAGCCATGATCAAGTTGTGGTTTTTTACTTATACAAAAAACATAATTATAAATACCAAGAAGCTCAAAAATGGTGGTTAAGCAAATCTTTAATTTATTTTCGTAAAAATTTAAATAAACTCAATATTAATCTCGAAATTATTGAAACAGAGTCTTTTAAGTTTTTTTTTGAAAAATTATTTAAAAAAAACGACTTTTCGTTTTATTGGAATAAAGTTTATGAGCCTGACTATTTAAAATTTGATGAATATTTAGTCAGAAATTTTAGAAATAAGAATATTTTACACAAGATATGTAAAGGAAATACTCTCAATGAAATTAATGAAATTAAAAAAAATGATGGAACTCCGTTCAAAGTATTTACTCCATTTTGGAGAATTGCGGAAAAATATTATATTGAAAAAATACCACCAAAAGAAAAGTTAATAAAAAAATGCTTTAAAAGTAAAAATTATTTTGAAAATTCTATTGATCCTAAAGAAATATTGCCAAATAAAAATTGGTTTAAAAATTTTGAAAATTTATGGCTTCCTAGCGAAGAAAATGCTTTAAAGGAGTTACGTAATTTTATAAAAAATAAAATCACAAAATACTCAGAAAGTCGTAATTATCCTAATATAGTTGGAACATCCAAATTATCTCCCTTCATAAAATTTGGTCAAATTCACGTTGAGACAATATGGCTTGAGTGTGAAAAAATTAAGCCTAAAAATTTCGGTACATCAAAATTTTTAGCTGAAATTGGTTGGAGAGAATTTAATCATACTTTGATAAATCATTTTTCTCATATGTTAAAAAATAATTACTCAAAAAAATTTGATAAATTTCCTTGGGAAAAAAATTCAAAATTTCTAAATGCTTGGAAAAAAGGTTTGACCGGATACCCTATTGTTGATGCTGGCATGAGAGAACTTTATTCAACTGGATGGATGCATAATAGAGTGAGAATGATTGTTGGTTCATTTTTAGTAAAACATTTATTAATAAATTGGAAAGAGGGAGAAAAATATTTTAGGAATTGTCTGTTAGATTATAGTCCAGCAAGTAACGTTGCCGGTTGGCAATGGGTAGCTGGAAGTGGGGCAGATGCCGCTCCCTATTTTAGAATATTTAATCCAATATTACAGGGTGAAAAATTTGATAAGGAGGGAGCATATGTAAAAAAATGGGTCCCAGAGTTAAAAGACCTTCCAAAAAAATTTATTCATAAACCTTGGGAATTTAACGATGAAAAATTTAAGTTAGGAAAAGACTATCCCAAACCAATAGTAAAACACGAACAAGCTAGAGTTAAAGCTTTAAGTGCGTTTAAAAAAATCTGAAATTAAATATTGCCATGACAGTGTTTAAATTTTTTACCTGATCCGCATGGACATTTTTCGTTTCTACCAACTTTTTTCTCTGATTTAGGATCTAAAATATTTTCTTTCTTTATTTCTTTCGGTTCTTCTTTTGAAACAACTATATTTAAATTAAAGAGAAATTTTATTAAATCATTCTTAATCTTTAATAGTAAACCCTCAAATAAAACAAAGGCTTCTTTTTTAAATTCAGATAAGGGGTCTTTCTGACCATATTGTCTTAACCCGATCACTTGTCTAAGTTGTTCGAGATATTGTAAATGAGATCTCCAAGAAAAATCTATAATTTGTAAAAATATTTTTTTTTCAAGACTATTATTTTGATCCACATTTAAAATTTTAATTCTATTTGCCTTTTTGTTTGAGTATATTTCTTTAATTTTTTTATTAAACATAGTTTCATCAAGTTTAGCAAATTCCAACAATTCATTGTCATTGATAACATTTCCAGTAATGTTTTTAGTTTCTGTAAGATAGTTTTTTTCATCACCAGATTTTTGATAATTTTCTCTTACAATATTTAAATTACTTAATATTTCAGAAAAAAAATCATTTAATATATCGTTAATATTTTGTTCTTTTAAAACTTTCAGTCTTTGAGAGAATATAACTTGTCTTTGATCATTCATGACATCATCAAACTTAATTAGAGTTTTTCTTATATCAAAATTTCTACTCTCGACTTTCTTCTGTGCTCTTTCCATGGCTTTATTAATCCAAGGATGATCAATTGACTCGTTTTCTTTAAGGCCAAGTTTTTTAAGTATCCCATCAATCGAATCTCCTCCAAAAATCCTCATTAACTCATCTTGAAGGCTTATAAAAAAAATAGTGCTACCTGGGTCACCCTGTCTTCCAGCTCGACCTCTTAATTGATTATCTATTCTTCTACTTTCATGACGCTCAGTTCCAACAATACATAATCCACCTAAGCTTTTTACTTTATTCTCGTTTTGTTTTACCTCATTCACATCTTCTTTTTTGCCGTCATAAATGAAGTCTTTATTGCCACCCAGTTTAATGTCTGTTCCTCTACCCGCCATATTAGTTGCTATAGTTACTGCTCCAACTTTACCTGCTTCAGCAATAATTCTTGCTTCTTTTTCATGTTGCTTTGCATTCAGAACATTGTGTTCAATTTTTTTATTCTTCAAGAAATTAGAAATCTCTTCAGATTTCTCAATACTTGTAGTTCCAACTAAAACTGGTTGACCTTTTTTATTACACTCAATTATTTTATTTGTTATTGCAAAATATTTTTCATTTTTAGTTCTATAAATCTGATCGTTGAAATCTTTACGTAGCATATCTTTATTTGTTGGAATTGAAACTACGTTTAGTTTGTATATATCATAAAATTCTTCAGACTCTGTCATTGCAGTACCAGTCATACCGGCTAACTTTTTATATAATCTAAAATAATTTTGATAAGTTATAGATGCTAATGTTTGATTTTCTTCCTCAACTTTAACATTTTCCTTCGCCTCTATTGCTTGGTGCAGCCCATCCGAAAATCTTCTGCCATCTAATACTCTTCCTGTAAATTCATCTATAATCTGTACTTTACTATCTCTAACTATATAATCTGTATCTTTTTTAAATAGCAAGTTAGCTTTAAGAGCCTGGTTAACATGATGTACTAGGTCTAAGTTAGCTGGATCATAAAAATTATTATTTTTTAATATTCTTTTTTGTATTGCAAGTTTTTCAATTTTATCAATTCCTAAATCAGTAAGTATTGCATTTTTATTTTTCTCATCTAATTCAAAATCATTTTTCTGAAGATGTTTAATAAATTCATTTGACGTTACATAAAGTGTTGTCTTATCCTCAAGTTTTCCAGAAATGATCAATGGTGTTCTAGACTCATCTATAAGAATACTATCTACCTCATCAACTATACAAAAATTATGACCTCGTTGAACCATTTCCTCAAGTTCATACTTCATATTGTCTCTTAAATAGTCAAATCCTAGTTCATTATTTGTGGCGTATGTAATGTCGTAGCTATAATTTTTCTTTCTTTCAATATCATCTAAATCATTAGTTATGCAACCAGTCGTTAAACCTAAATAATTATAAACTTTTCCCATCCATTCCGAGTCTCTTTTAGCTAAATAATCATTTACAGTTACAATATGAACACCTGCTCCGGTCAAAGAATTTAAATATGCGGGTAATGTAGAAACAAGAGTTTTACCTTCTCCTGTTTTCATTTCTGCTATTTTACCTTTATGTAGAATTAAACCTCCGGCCAGTTGTACATCGTAATGTCTTTCTCCCAAGGTTCTTTTTGCGGCTTCCCTTACTAAAGCAAAACTTTCAGGTATTATTTCATCAATTTCAAATGATCCATTTTGAGCATTTTTTTTAAAATTAAATGTTTTTTCTTTAAAATCAGCCTCAGTTAAAGACTTAAATTCATTTTCTTTATTATTTATCGCTTCTACAATGTTTTGAATTTTGTCTAATTCTTGTTGATTAGAGCTTTTAAATATTTTACTAAAAGTCCTTGTAAATAAATTCATTATACATCTATATATGTATTATTAATGTAAATTAAATAGCAATAATGACAATAAATATTAAAAATTTTTTAAATGATAAAACAAAATTATCTAAAATGGGCGAGTTTCAAAGCCTAAAAAAAATTGAAGGTTTGGAGATGTCATCTATTTCGGCTGATCTTTACAAAGATGGAAGAGATGATTTAGCTTTGTTTTATTTTACTAAAGGAGCTAATTACGCAACATTAACCACTACTAACAGCATTACTTCAGAATTCATCCCTTGGAACAATAACTCTCATAAAAAAATTATAAAGGGGTTATTAGTAAATACAAAAAATGCCAATACATTTACAGGCAAACAAGGCAAAGAAAGTATAGACATATTAGCAAAAAATTTATCAAGAATTTTGACCATTAAAGAATCTAAAGGCAATCAAGGTACAAGTGAAACAGTAAAAATCAAAGACTTAATTTTTGCCTCAACAGGAGTTATAGGAGAAGAGTTTCCAGTTGAAAAAATAAAAGAGAGACTGTCTAACTTAGTTGAAAAATTAAGAGAGGATCATAATAAGATGTATTGGATTAAAATGGCATCAGCAATTATGACCACCGATACAAAACCTAAACTAGCCTTCGAGGAAATTATAATAGGAGATGAATTAATAAAAATTTCAGGTATTGCGAAGGGATCTGGAATGATAGCTCCTAATTTAGCTACTATGTTATCTTTTATTTTTACCAATGCTGACATTAATTCTAATATTTTAAAAATCCTTTTAAAAAGAGCAGTAGCAAATTCTTTTAATGCAATAACAGTTGACAGTGATCAATCAACAAATGATATGGTCTCTATTTTCTCTACAAGGGCTATTAAAATTGGGCAAAATATTTCTTTAAATGATAAAGTAGTTCAAAAATTTGAAGTAGCGCTAAAAAAGCTATGCTTAAACCTAGCTAAACAAATAGTTGTGGACGGTGAAGGAGCTAAAAAATTTGTTACAATTAATGTAATTAACGCTAAATCTTTAGGTAGTGCAAAAAATATTGCTTTTTCTATTGCTAATTCGCCTTTAGTAAAAACTGCTGTGGCTGGTGAAGATCCTAATTGGGGAAGGATTGTTATGGGTATAGGAAAATCTGGGGAGATAATTGACCCAAAAAAATTAAAGATAAAAATAGGAAATTATCTCATAGCAGAAAATGGAAAAATAACTGAAAGTTATGATGAAAAAAAACTAAAAGAATACATGCAATGGGACTCTATAGAAATTGAGGTGAATTTAAAACTCGGTAACGACGCGTTTAAATGCTATACATGTGATTTTACACACGACTATATAAATATAAACGCAGATTATAGAAACTAAATGATTAAATATAATTTAAAGTGTCATAATGATCATGAATTCGAAAGTTGGTTTTCTGATTCAAGAGAATACGAAAAGTTGAACAAAAAAACATTGTTAGAATGTATTTACTGCTCTTCGAAAAAAATTAATAAGTCAATAATGGCTCCGACAATTTTAAATTTAAAAGAAAATAATAAACAAATTGAAATGATTAATCGAGATTTCAAGGATGAAAAAAACAAACTTTTAAATTTAAGAAAATATATTGAAAAAAATTTTGATTATGTTGGAAAAAATTTTAGTAAAAAAGTAAGAGAAGTCTATTATGATAAAAAAAACAAAAAAGCTATTTATGGCACAACTACACCTAATGAGAGAGAAGAATTAGCCGAAGAGGGTATAGATTTACTCTCGATTCCATGGGTAAATAAAGATAACTAATTTTTTAAACTGCTAATAATATAATTGACTGATAAATCATTAGTTTCTTTCCATTTTTTCAAAAATGGATTAAATTTCAAACCTTTAACATCTAATGTAGAAAATTTTTCATCAGATAAAAACTTTTCTAATTCTTCAGGCTTTATAAATTTATTCCAATCGTGAGTACCTATTGGAAGCCATCTTAAAATATATTCGGCACCTATTATTGCTTTAATATAAGAAATGAAAGACCTATTTAAAGTAGCAGTAAACATTAAACCATTTTTCTTAAGTAATTTATAACAAGATCTAATATATAAATTAACATTATCAACGTGCTCTACAATTTCAAGATTTAAAATTATATCAAATTTTTCAATATTTTTTAAATTTTCAGGAGATGAGTGTAAGTAATTTATTTTAAGACCATTTTTTTTTGAATGTAATTTAGCAATATGAATATTTTTTTCAGATGCATCAATTCCTGTTACATTTGCTCCCAATCGTGCCATTGGTTCACTTATAAGCCCTCCACCACAACCGATATCTAAAATATTTAATCCTTCTAAATAATTAGATTTATCTTTTTTTAACTTAAAATGTATCTTAATTTTATCTGTAATGTACTCAATCCTAATAGGGTTAAACATATGAAGAGGTTTAAATTTGCCATTAACATCCCACCATTCCTCAGCTAATCTTGAAAACTTTTGAATTTCCTCTTTATTTATAGTAGTACTCATTTTAAATAATTTTTAATTAATATTAATACCTATAATTTATTATATTACACTCTTAAATGGTTAAAAAAGTACTAAAGTTTGGCGGGACATCTGTTGGAACAAGTGAAAGAATACAGCATGTTGCAAAAATTATAAAAAAAGAGCGATTTGCAGGAAACAAAATTGTTGTTGTTGTCTCGGCAATGGCTGGAAAAACTAATGAATTGATTAATCTTTCTAAACAAATTTCAGAGGAATTTAATAAAAGAGAGATGGATGTCCTTCTATCTTCAGGAGAGCAGGTTACATCAGCGCTTTTATCAGGAGCTTTAACTGAAATAGATGTAAAAGCAAAATCTTGGCAAAATTGGCAAATACCTATACTTACTGAGGGAGAACATACAAATTCAAGAATTATAAACATGAATATTGAAAAAATAAATGAATATCTAGACGATGACGGCGTTGCAATTTTACCAGGTTTTCAGGGTATTTCAAAAAAAGGAGACATCACTACAATAGGAAGAGGAGGATCTGACGCATCAGCAGTCGCAATCGCAAAGATATTTAATGCTGATAGTTGTGAAATATATACAGATGTTGATGGAGTGTTTTCAACTGATCCAAATAAAATACCAGTTGCAAAAAAAATTGAAAAAATTTCTTATGATGAAATGTTAGAATTGTCGTCTTTGGGAGCAAAAGTTATGCAATCTTCCGCAGTTCAGACGGCAATGATGTATGCTATTCCTCTTGAAGTGAAGTCAACTTTTACAGAGAGAAAAGGCACAAAAATATTTAGCCAAGAAAATATTGATTATTCAAAAAGCGTTACAGGAGTTGCGTATTCCAAAGATGATGCAAAATTAACAATTATAAGTGTAGAGGATAAACCAGGAGTGGCTGCTAATATATTCGAACCTTTAAGTAAAGCACAAATAAACGTAGATATGGTAATTCAAAATATATCATCTGATCAAAAGACTACAGATATAACCTTTACTGTTAAAAGAGATGATGTTGCTAAAACGACACAAATTTTAAAAAACAATAGTAAAATAAAATATAAAGAGATAATTCATAATAATAAAGTTGCAAAAATTTCAATTGTTGGTGCTGGGATGGTGTCTACACCAGGAATTACTTATAGAATGTTCAGAGCTTTATCTGATGAAGATATTAATATTTTAGCTATTTCAACCTCAGAAATTAAACTTTCAGTAATTATTGAGGAAGAAAATACTTTAAAAGCTGTTAAAAAATTACATACAATTTTTGATTTAGATTAAATGGAAATAAGACCTCATAGAATAATAAAAAGAAAAGCTACTAAAAAAATTAAAGTTGGTAAAGTTAATGTTGGAGGTGGCTCTCCAATAAGCGTTCAATCAATGACAAATACTTTGACTACAGATATCAAAGGAACTATTAAACAGATTCATTCTTTACAAGAAGCGGGAGCCGATATAGTTAGAGTTTCTTGTCCAGATGAAGACTCCACTAGCGCTTTAAAAAATATTGTTAAAGATGTTTCTGTCCCTATAGTAGCAGATATTCATTTTCATTATAAACGAGCCATAGAAGCAGCAGAAATGGGCGCGAGTTGTTTAAGAATAAATCCTGGTAATATCGGAACTAAAAGTAGAATTTTGGAGGTTATCAAAGCAGCAAAAAACAATAATTGTTCAATTCGAATAGGTGTTAATGCCGGCTCTCTTGATAAACAACTATTAGAAAAATATAAAGAGCCTTGCCCCGAGGCACTAGTGGAAAGCGCTCAAAATAATATTAAACTACTGGAAGACAATGACTTTTTTAATTTTAAAATAAGCGTAAAATCTTCAGACATATTTTTAACTGTCAAAGCTTACAAAAAATTGTCAAATATTTGCGATTATCCTCTACACTTGGGAGTTACTGAAGCCGGAGGTTTATTTACTGGTAGTATTAAATCCTCAATTGGAATTGGTAAACTTTTAATGGAAGGTATAGGGGATACGATAAGGGTTTCATTGTCTTCGGACCCAGTCGATGAAGTAAAAGCAGGTTATGAGATTTTAAAATCTTTAGGAATTCGCTCACGGGGAGTAAATATTATATCTTGCCCATCTTGTGCTAGACAAGCATTTCCAGTAATTGAAACTGTGAAAATATTAGAAAAAAAATTAGCTCATATAAAAAAACCTATCAATCTCTCAATAATAGGTTGTGTAGTTAATGGCCCAGGTGAAGCGGCTCAAACAGAAATTGGTTTAACAGGGGGTGGAAATGATAGCAATCTTTTATATCTTTCAGGCGTTCCTCATACAAAAGTTCCAAATTCAGAAATTATTGACAAAGTTGTTAAACTCGTTGAAGAAAAGATTAAAGACTAAAACCTAATTATGGTTCCTATAAATAAGGTAAATGACATTATAATTAAGTACGATAGTCTTGAAAAAGAACTTTCTTCAGGAAGTATTGATCCAAAATTATTTGCAAAAAAGTCAAAAGAATATTCTAGTCTTGGAGGCGTTATTAAAATTGCAAGGGAATATGTAAACTTTGAAAATGAAAAAAAGGATTTACTTAATATGGTAAAAGATAAATCTAACGATCAAGAAATGATTGATCTAGCCCAAAATGATTTAAATGAACTAATAAAAAAAAAAGAAAAATATGAAAATGAATTAAAATTATTTTTATTACCAAAAGATGCAGATGATAATAAAAATGCAATTGTAGAGATCAGAGCAGGAACGGGTGGACTAGAAGCCTCACTTTTTTGTGCAGATTTATTTAAAATGTATGAAAAAGTTTGCTCAAAAAAAAAATGGAAATTAGAAATTATAAATATCTCTAAAAGTGAGGCTGGTGGATTTAAAGAGGTAATTTTTTTAGTAAATGGAGATGATATTTATTCATATTTAAAATACGAATCTGGCGTTCATCGAGTTCAAAGAATACCTGAAACAGAAACGCAAGGAAGGGTCCACACATCTGCGGCAACAGTAGCTGTGTTACCAGAGGCGGAAGAAGTAGATATAGAAATTAAGGAGACTGATTTAAGAATAGATGTCTTTAGAGCTGGAGGACCAGGAGGACAATCTGTTAATACTACAGATAGCGCAGTAAGAATAACTCATATTCCAAGTGGAGTTGTTGTTAGTCAACAAGATGAAAAATCTCAACATAAAAATAAAGCAAAAGCATTAAAGATATTAAGATCAAGAGTTTACGAAGCAGAAAAAAGAAAAAAAGATCAAGAAAGGTCAAACAATAGGAGAAGCCAAATTGGATCTGGAGATAGGTCAGAAAGGATAAGAACTTACAATTTTCCTCAAGGAAGGGTAACCGACCATCGTATTAATTTAACTTTGCACAAATTAGGTGAATTCTTAAGTGGTGAAATTCATGAAGAAATGAACCAAGAACTTAGACTAAAGGAGCAAAATCTAAAACTCGAAAATTTAAATTCATGAATGCTTTTGAAATTATTAAATTAGGGTCTAATCTACTAAAAGAAAAAAAAATCTCATCTTTTATTCTAGACTCAGAAATTCTTCTATCAAAAGCTTTGAATAAAACTAGAGAGAATGTTTTGGTAAATTTAGACCAAAAAATAAGTAAAAAAAATATATTAGTTTTTAAAGAATATTTAAAAAGAAGATCCAATTATGAACCAATAGCTTACATATTAAAAGAAAAAGAATTTTGGAGCAAAAAATTTTATATAAATAAAGATACATTAATTCCAAGACCAGAAACAGAGCTACTAGTAGATAAAACATTGAAAATATATAAGGAAAAAAAAATATCAATTTTAGATATTGGCACAGGATCTGGTTGTATAATTTTAAGTTTATTAAGTAGCTTAAAAAACTCTAATGGTATTGGTGTTGATATTTCTAAAAATGCAATTTTCACTGCTAAAAAGAATGCCTTAAAACTTAAATTAACTAAAAGGGTAAAATTTTTTAACAAATCTTTTAAGAATATATTTGGTAAAAAATTTGATTTAATTGTATCTAATCCACCATATGTAGAGAGAAAGGATATAAAGAATTTGAGTGATGATATAAAAAGGTACGAACCCCGATTAGCCCTAGATGGCGGAAATGATGGGCTTGACCTTATTAAAAAAGTTATTTACAAATCTAAGGATATTTTAAAGATAAAAGGAATGCTCGCCTTGGAGATTGGAAACGAGCAAATAAAAATAGTTTCAAAAATATTAATTGATAATAATTTTAGAATAAAACACGTTATTAGAGATTATAAAAACAATGTTAGGTGCGTATTTGCTTACTACAACTAAATGAACAATAATAATAATAGAAGAAGAAATTTCAGATCTAGGCCTCAAAAGAGCAACTTTAGAAGAAGAAGTGGAACTGTAAATTCAGGTAGCTCAAACAGCCTTAACAACAACGGCAACTCAAATTTTAATAGGAATGGTTCCATGAATAATATTCATTATGTAGAGAAGACAATGCAAAAATTTCAACAACTAGCAAAAGATGCGCAAAGTAATGGAGATCCAGTATTATCACAAAATTTTTTACAACATGCAGATCATTATTTGAGAAGATACAATGAATTGAATGAAAAAAGAGAAAATTTAGTAGATAAAATAACTACAGAAGAAAAATCATTACCTAAAGAGAAGTCTTTAGAAAAAGAAAATCAGCCAAAAAATAATTAAGATAAACTATCTTAGATTTGCTAATTTTAGATCTATTTTAATTCTATCTAATTCGAATTGTTTTCTTGCATCTCCTTTGAGTATTTTTCCAGAAGGTAACTTCAATTTTTGAGAATTTACTTTTTTTCCGTTTACTAAAACCTCATAATGTAAATGTGGTCCAGTTGATAATCCTGTAGAACCTACATAACCAATTATTTGACCTTGTTTAACTTTTTTACCTTCCCGTATTCCTTTGGCAAAAGCTTTCATGTGAGCATAAATAGTTTCATAAGTTGAATTATGTTTTATTTTTACACAGTTACCTCCACCACCACACCATCTAGCTCTTGTAACCGTTCCAGATCCTGATGCCATTATTGGAGTTCCACTAGGTGCCGCAAAATCTGTTCCTCTATGCATTTTGTTATATCCAAGTATAGGGTGCTTTCTCATACCAAATGATGATGATAATCTTGCACCATTGATTGGAGTTTTCATTAATGATTTTGTAATACTCTTACCCTTGATATCATAATATTCTTCGTCATTTTTAAAATTAAAATTGTAAAGGTTTAATTCTTCTCCATTTACATACATAGATGCATAAATTATTTTTCCAGTATCTCGAACTTCTTTATTATCATCTTCAAATTTTTCGTATAGAATTTCGAACCAGTCTCCTTTTCTTATATCTCTTTGAAAATCAACCTCGAAGCCAAAAATTCTAGCAAACTCTACAATTATATTTGGTTCTATACCTGACTCAATCGCTGAACTATATAAATTATTTTTAATAACTTTTTTTACTACAACTTCTTTTTTATAAAGTTGCAAAATATTTTCTTTAAGAAAAAAATTATTTTGATATTTTCTTATTTCTACGCTAGTTGTGTTATTGATAGGGTATATAAAATTAACAATTGTATTAGATCCATCCTCTAGTTTTTTTAAAATTAGGGAAAGCTCTCTTCCAGAATATATATTAGTGAGTTTTTTTTTTTTTAATTTTAGTGATATAATATTGATATCTTCTTTTCTTATTTCGAACTGGTTTAGTATTTTTTCAACCGTATCATTTTTTTTAATAACATAGCTTATCTCTTTGTAAGGACTATTAATCTTAGATATTAAGAAATTAGTTAAATTTATGAAGTCATCAGTCTTTGTAATTTCTTTAAAATTACTTTCATTTTCTTTATTTTTTTTATCAATTAAATTTGAAGTAATGAAAAAAATTAAAGAAAAAAAAACTAAAAAAGATATTAAGATAAATGAGTTAAATTTTCGAATACGAAGAGCCTTAATATCCAAAAGTGACAAAAAATTAATTTTTTTTTTTACAAGAAAACCAATTTTACGAATAATCGTCATAGTTGTTTTTATAAAAATAAGAAGATTATTGCAATGCTAGATGGCCAAAAAAGCCAGATTTTACAGCTTATTTGAAGCAATATACGCCTTGACTTATAACAAAATTGTAATAAAACCTCCGCTCACCTCTACGAAATTAATATTTTAACGTAGCTAGGGGTGTGTAGATTTTAAAGACTAAAATCTTAGCTTTTTTAAATTGTAAATTTTTAAGAAGAGAAGTGTGGACGGCTAGGTTAATAAAGAAATTGTCGTACACGCTTTAACGAAAAATAATTTTGATTAACTTCAAAGTTATTAAAGCTAGTGTGCGCCGTTATTAAACTTGAGAGTTTGATCATGGCTCAGAACGTACGCTGGCGGCACGCCTAACACATGCAAGTCGAACGCAGTAGCAATACTGAGTGGCAAACGGGTGAGTATAATGTGGGAATCTGCCTTTTGGTTCGGAATAACACGAGGAAACTTGTGCTAATACCGGATAAGCCCTTACGGGGAAAGTTTTAATGCCGAAAGATGAGCCTGCACTTGATTAGCTAGTTGGTAAGGTAAAGGCTTACCAAGGCTACGATCAATAGCTGTTCTTAGAGGAAGACCAGCCACATTGGGACTGAGACACGGCCCAGACTCCTACGGGAGGCAGCAGTGGGGAATCTTGCACAATGGGGGAAACCCTGATGCAGCGATGCCGCGTGAGTGAAGAAGGCCTTTGGGTTGTAAAACTCTTTCGTCGGGGAAGAAAATGACTGTACCCGAATAAGAAGGTCCGGCTAACTTCGTGCCAGCAGCCGCGGTAATACGAAGGGACCTAGCGTAGTTCGGAATTACTGGGCTTAAAGAGCTCGTAGGTGGTTAAAAAAGTTGATGGTGAAATCCCAAGGCTCAACCTTGGAACTGCCATCAAAACTTTTTAGCTAGAGTGTGATAGAGGTAAGTGGAATTTCTAGTGTAGAGGTGAAATTCGTAGATATTAG